>JAKEER010000602.1 GCA_022616615.1 Acidobacteriota bacterium | reverse complement strand
GGCCCGAAGGGCATCGCCGTGCTCCTCGAGCATCACCGCATCACCACGCTGGATGAGCTTGAGCGGCTCTGCCTGGAGCATAAGCTGCGCGATCTGCCGCGCATGGGGGCGAAACTCGAAGAGAAGGTGTTGCGCTCGATCGCGCAATATCGGCAGCGCGCCGGGAGGTATCTGCTCAGCTTCGCTCAAGGCGTGGCCGATGAACTGACCGCATATCTTTCGGACATCCCCGGACTCGAGAAGATCGTGGCCGCCGGCAGCCTGCGGCGCGGACGGGAAACAGTCGGCGACCTCGACTTGCTCGTGACTGGCCCGCCTCCGGACGTTGTCCTTAAGAAGTTCACCGCCCATCCGAAGGTGCAAGAGGTCCTGGGGCGGGGTGGAAACAAGGCGAGCACCCGATTCGGACAGGAAGGGCTGCAGGTAGACGTCCGGGCGCTGCCGAAGGAAAGCTTTGGGGCCGGTCTGCAATACTTCACCGGCAGCAAGGAGCACAACGTCGCCATCCGCACTCGCGCCGTGAAAATGGGACTCAAGCTGAACGAGTACGGCCTGTTCCGTGCGGAGTCGGACCAGCTGATCGTTAGCGAAACCGAAGAGCAGGTCTACGAGGCGCTCAACCTGGCCTGGATTCCCCCGGAGATGCGGGAAAACCTCGGCGAAATCGAGCTGGCGGCGGAACAAAAGCTCCCCAGGCTCGTCGAATTGAAAGATATCCGCGGCGACCTGCACATGCACACCCGCGAAACCGACGGTCGCGCCACGCTCGAAGAGATGGCCGAGGCCGCCCGTGCCCAGGGCTATGGCTACATCGCCATCACCGACCATTCCAAAGCGCTCGCCATGGCCAACGGACTTGACGAGCAGCGCGCGGTGGCGTTTGCCAACCAGGTTCGCGAAATCAACAAGCGTGGATTGGGTATCCACATCTTTTCAGGACTCGAGTGCGACATTCTCCGCGACGGCGCCATGGATCTGGCAACGGACGCCCTCGCGGAGCTGGACATCGTCATCGGGAGCGTCCACAGCCACATGAATCTTGAGCCAGCCGAAATGACCGACCGCATGCTGCGAGCTCTAGAGTGCCCGGCGCTCAAGATCATCGGTCATCCTACTGGACGGTTATTGCTCCAGCGCGAAGGTTTCCCGTTCGACTTCGAGCGCGTAGTGGACCAGGCCGTCCACCGCGGTGTGCTGCTGGAAATTAACGCAAGCCCGGAGCGGTTGGATCTGAGCCCTCAGCACCTTCGGACCGCCAAGGCGCGGGGGGCCAAATTCACCGTTTCCACCGACGCGCATCATCCCAGGCACCTCCTCAACATGCGCTACGGCGTAACTGTTGCCCGCCGGGCGTGGCTCGGCCCCGATGATATCCTGAATACATTGCCTGTGGATCGTTTCACGCAAGCCTTGCGTATCGCTTCCTAACAAACGTCAGGAGCCAACCATGAAAACCGCTCTCCTTCTCGCCGCCGCGACGTTCACGTTGCAGGCGGCCGACGTCAACGTTCCCTTTGAAAAATACAAGCTGCCGAACGGCATGCGGGTCATTCTGTCAAGGGACAGTTCCGTGCCCGTGGTTGCGATCTACCTCGTTTACGGAGTCGGCGCAAGGTCGGAGGAAAAGGGTCGCACCGGTTTCGCCCACCTGTTCGAACACATGATGTTCCAGGGCTCGGCCAATGCGCCGAAGGGGATGCACTTCAAGCTGGTCGAATCGAACGGCGGCAACCTCAACGGCTCAACCCATCCGGACTTCACCGATTATTTTGAAGTTCTTCCCTCCAACAAGCTGGCGGTCGGGCTGTGGCTGGAAGCGGACCGCATGCGCAACCTGGCCATCACGGATGAGAATCTGACCAACCAGAAGGAGGCGGTGAAGCAGGAGCGGCGTCTCTCGTTCGATAACCGGCCCTACAACACCGCGATCGTCGACCGCTGGCCGGAGCTGGCGTTCCGCAATTGGCAAAGCTCGCACTCGCTGATCGGCTCGTTTGAAGATCTCAACGCAGCATCAGTAGCGGATGTCAGCAAGTTCTTCAAAACCTACTACGCACCAAACAACGCGGTCCTAGCCGTAGTCGGGGATATCAACACGTCGGAAGCGAAGAAATGGATCGAAACGTACTTCGCGGGCATTCCCGCGCAGCCTCAGCCCAAGCATCCTGACATGTCCGAGCCGGCGAAAGTTGAGCCCAAGACTGAAGTCTACAAAGACGCCCTCGCCCAAGTCCCAATGGTGATCCTGGGCTATCCAGGCCCGGCGCGCCGCTCACCCGACTACTACGCGCTTGTCATTCTGGACGTCTTGTTGACTGGTGGTGAAAGCTCAAGATTCCAGCAGAATCTAGTGAAAGGCAAACAATCGGTCATCAGCTACGAGGCAAATCTAGGCTGGCCATTCGCCGGGCCCTCAGACTATAAGGACCCCGGCCATTGGGCAGCATCCTTAATGTACAAGCCAAATTTCAAAGGCGCCCAGATAGTCGATCGAGTTCAAGGGGAGATCGACAAGATACAAAAAGAAGGCGTCCCACCAGCAGAACTCGAGCGAGCCAAGACGTTCCTCCGAGCCGCCAGAGTTCGAGAACTCCAAACCTCCCTAAACAGGGCGCAGCTCCTAGCCCAATACGAACTATTCGACGGCGATCCGAATCTCCTGGTGTCCGAACTGGACAAATTCGCGGCGGTAACCCCTCAGCAAATCCAGGCTGTGGCCAAAAAATACCTCACTCCAGACCGCCGCAGTGTCCTAGACATCCAACCAGCCCCGAAAACCAGCAGCGCCGCTCCGACGCAAGGAGGAAAGTAACGATGCCTGCGCCGAATCATTTTTGCCTTTTGTCTCTTGGCTTTTGCCTTTTGCCTCTTCTTTACACGCTCCCAGCTGCAGCCCAACAACCCGATCTAACCAAACCACCAGACACCCCTCCCCTTCCAGCCTTCAAGCTCCCACCATTCCAGGAATCCTCGCTCAAGAACGGTCTCCGAATTGTGCTGGTAGAGGACCCGCGCTTCCCACTCGTCACCGCCCGTCTGGCCTTCAATGCCGGCACCCGCTTCGATCCCGCAACCCAGCCAGGGCTCTCCGAAGCCACGGCGTCGCTGCTAACGGAAGGTACCAAACAGCGATCCTCCCGGCAGCTAGCGGAGGAGGCAGCATCCATCGGCGGAGCAGTCAACGCCCGCTCCGGTCCCGAGACGCTGACGCTCTCGGGCAACGCCCTCTCTGACCACACCCTCAAGCTCCTCGACCTGATGGCCGACGTAGCCCGCAACGCAACGTTTCCGCTGGACGAGGTGAAGCTCTACCAGCAGAACCGCAAGCAGCAGCTCTTAGAGCAGCGGTCACAATCCGAGTTCCTGGCCGACGAGAAGCTGGGAGAAATGCTGTTCGGCAAACACCCCTATTCACTGCCTCCTCCGACGCCGGAATCCATTGACAAGCTGACGCCAGAGATGCTCGCTGCAAATCGCGACGCCAGGCTTGCGCCCAATAACGCGGTTCTCATCCTGTTAGGCAGGCTGCCTTCGCGGGACACGCTGCTCAAATCGATCGAGGCACGATTCGGTTCATGGGCCAAGCGTGACCTTCCCCAGGCCGCAACGGACGCAATTCCAGCGCCCACCAAGGGAATTTCCCTGGTCGACCGCCCCGGATCCGTCCAGGCCGACGTCCACATCGGCCATCAGGGCATCACCCGTCTCGATCCGAATTTCTTCCCGCTTGTGGTCGGCAACGCGATCCTGGGCGGAGGCACGGCCTCGCGCCTCTTCGACGACATCCGCGAAAAGAAAGGCTACGCCTACTCCGTCTACAGCTTTCATCAGGCGTACAAAGGCGCGGGACGCTTCGCCGCGGTGATGCAAGTCCGCAACGAGGTCGCCGGTGATGCATTGAAAGCAATGACGGCCCATCTCGACAAGATGGCCAAGGAGCCAGTCACACCCTCCGAGCTGAGCAACGTCAAGAATTATCTGAGCGGTAATTTCGTGATGCGCCTCGAGCGTCAGGAAGGGGTCGCTAACGAGCTCGTCAACATGAAGACGATGGGGCTGCCCAACGACTGGCTGGAAAAATACACCGC
>JAKEER010000601.1 GCA_022616615.1 Acidobacteriota bacterium | reverse complement strand
CGCGCAGCGGCACGGGGGTGGTCTGAGGGATGCACCGAGAACCGTCATTCAAAGGTTTCGTATCGTGGAAGAGCCTTTGCGGCGCGAAACGCTCGATTGGAGGTTTCCGCAAGGGCCGGTCGCACCACCCCGGCGCTGGCTCCGGGACCGCCGTCCCTCTGCCAGCGCCCGCCCCTCCTCAGCCGAGGAGGGGAATCAAGATGTCCAATCTCCAATCCCTTCTATAAGGGGGATTGTCAAGGAGGATTGTGGAAGTTAGGGAACTCACTATCGATCAAGTCAGGTCGTTGCTGGAGCGCGGAGAAGTTTCGGCTGTCGAAATCTGCCAAGCCCATTTGGAATCCATCGATCAGCGAAATTCTGAGATCAAAGCCTTCATTCACTCGGATGCTTCCCGAGCTCTGGAACAGGCAGCGCGGATTGACCAGACGAAGCGACAAGGCGAGCCTCTTCCCGTTCTGGCTGGAGTGCCTCTGGCCATCAAAGACAACATCTCGATTGAAGGCCAGCGGTGTACCTGTGGCTCGAAGATCCTGGAGAATTACACTGCAATGTATGACGCCACGGCGATCTCGAAGTTGAGGGCCGCGGGCGCCGTGTTTGTGGGCAAGGCCAACATGGACGAGTTTGCCATGGGCTCGTCGACCGAGAATTCGGCTTTCTTCCAGACACGAAATCCCCATGCCACCGGCTACGTTCCCGGCGGATCGAGCGGAGGCTCGGCAGCCGCGGTGGCCGGCCAGATGGCCGTCGCCGCGCTTGGGTCAGACACTGGAGGCTCTATTCGCCAGCCAGCTTCTTTTTGCGGCGTCGTAGGCTTAAAGCCAACGTATGGGCGGGTGTCTCGCTACGGTCTAGTGGCGTTTGGATCTTCGCTGGACCAGATCGGTCCCCTGACCCGGACGGTGAAGGATGCTGCCCGAGTGCTGGGAGTGATCGCCGGCAGCGACATGCACGATGCAACGTCTGTGGCAGCAGCTGTCCCTGATTATGTGGCTGGTATCAACGCTTCGGTCAAGGGAATCAGAATCGGCTTGCCGAAGCAATATTTCAAAGCAGGCATCGCAACAGAGGTGAATCAGAAGGTTCAGGCAGGATTGAAGCTGCTGGAGCGACTGGGCTGCGAGTTGGTTGAAGTGGAGTTGCCTCATACCGAGTACGCCATTGCCTGCTACTATGTGGTGGCCATGGCCGAAGCCAGTTCCAATTTGGCGCGCTTTGACGGAGTGCGCTACGGGCTGCGGGTTCACGGGGAGGGCACGCTCACGGGCATGTACCGCGAGACCCGCGACGCCGGCTTTGGCAATGAAGTCAAGCGGCGCATCATACTTGGCACCTTTGTCCTGAGTTCGGGCTATTACGATGCCTACTATCTGAAAGCTCAGAAAGTCCGGACGCTCATCAAGCAGGACTTCGAAAAGGCTCTTGCCAAAGTGGATGTCATCGCCTCTCCGACTTCACCCACACCTCCATTCCGCTTGGGAGAAAAAAGCAGTGATCCGCTGGCGATGTACCTGTCCGACATCTTCACTATCACCGCCAACCTGGCAGGAATTCCCGGCATCTCCGTTCCGTGTGGCAAGACGGCGGAAGGCTTGCCCGTTGGCCTGCAGCTTCTGGGAAAGCATTTTGATGAAGCCACGTTGCTCCGCGTCGGTCACGCCTTCGAGACAGAGGGAGGATTCACGCTATGAGGCGCAGAGCGATCGGAGCAAGGGTGCAATCTCCGATTTGAGATCTCCTTTTCGAGATTGCGGCGCTCAGATCTGCTTCCGAAATGGATCTGCATGGCCGGCAGCGGGTTTCTCCTTCCCCCTTGCCATTTCATTGTCATGGAATTCAATGCGGCACTCAGGCTTTTCGGATTTGCCATCAGCGCCGCTCTCCAGTTTTCCTTACTGACCTTCATTCGGCGCAGCCGCAAGCTTGAAAAGCTGGAAATTCTGTTTCTCAGTTTGATTGCCTGCCTGTTCTGCTGGAACTTTGGCAACTTCCTGCTGCTGCTTTTTGCGGAGACTACGTCCGATCTCAGTCGTGTGCTGCTCTCATTTGTGGTGGCGCCGGCCGCTTTCGGGGTGCTGGCTTTTCTTCCGCCGTTGCTGCTCCACATTCACCTCATCTTTCAGTTGCGGGTCTTGCCAAGGCCTGTCTTGCCGGTATGGCGGACTCTGGAATGGTCGCTGTATTTTCCCTTGCTTGCGTTGCCGGTCGCCATTGCCGATTTCCTGGACAATTACCATCCGTCGCAATCTATCCTCGTAGGTTCCCGGTTCTCTGAGGCCTACGCAGTCTGGTTCAGCTTCGCGCTGTTGGTCTCGGCGTTCTTCGATTGGAAGATGCTGCAGCAGAGTCAGAAGCGGGAGGACCGCCCGCTGTTTGGAATCCTGCTGACGCTCTTTCTGTCAGTCGCGGGCCTAGTCCTCTACACCTATTTCATCCAGGATCAGGATTCCTTGGAATCAGGGCGGCCGCTGGAGACTGTGCTGATGCTCTGGTCGGTTGTTCCCAGCGCTCT
>JAKEER010000600.1 GCA_022616615.1 Acidobacteriota bacterium | reverse complement strand
GTGTTAGCTCAATGCAAGAAACAAATCGTCTTTCTCGTCGAGTTTTTCTGAAGAATGCTGGAAGAAGCTGCGCTATGGCCTCGATGGCGCTGCACCAATCGGTAGCTGCAAGCCTCTCTGCCAGCTCGCAGAGCGACATACCCGGTCCCAGGGCCGGCAAGAAGGTACGAATGGGAGTCGTCGGCGGTGGATTCGGCAGCACCTTTCATTGGCACGAACACCCCGATTCCACCGTCGTGGCGGTCGCCGACCTGCGAGAGGATCGGCGCAAGATCCTTAAGGAGAAGTACAGTGCACCCAGAGTCTACGTCGATTTCAAGGAAGTGGTAGCTGATAAAGAGGTCGATGCTGTCGCTGTGTTTACGGGTGTTCCCGATCACGCTTGGATGTCTGAATACGCCATGAAGCATGGAAAACACGTCGTCTGCGCCGTCTCAGCGGCTATGACGCTCGAGGAGTGCGAGAAGCTCATCGACACAGTAAAGTCAACCGGCATGAACTATATGAATGCCGAAACCAGCTACTACTATCCGGGAATCATTACTTGCCGGCGCTGGCAGAAAGAAGGTAAGTTCGGGACGATCTTTTATTCTGAAGGCGAATACCTGCACGACATCGAAGATTATCGGGGAAAGCGCATGTATTTCTACTACGATGGTAAGCCGACCTGGCGGCTGGGCATTCCGCCGATGGTTGCTTACATCACCCATTCTTCGGCCGGCGTAATCTCGGTGACCGGCGAACGCCTCACCTCTGTTTCCTGCGTTGGTTTTGGGCACAAGGATGGCGCCCTCCAGAAGAATGCCTATGGCCCGAATCCTTTTTCAAACGAAGTTGCGTTCTTCAAGACTTCAGGGGGCCATGCGGCGCGGATCTCCGAGTTTCGCCATTAT
The DNA here is from genome assembly GCA_022616615.1 of Acidobacteriota bacterium. Classification (GTDB taxonomy): domain Bacteria; phylum Acidobacteriota; class Terriglobia; order Versatilivoradales; family Versatilivoraceae; genus VFZK01. The sequence goes on along the minus strand of JAKEER010000600.1, from coordinate 4,350 downwards.
GGCGGCGGATCGACCGTCCGAAACGAGTTCTATGGCACCGCGATGAGCTATCTTGACGCTTTGCCGGGAGGAAAGAAGGCTATGGTGGGCAAGCCAGAGAAAACAACCGAGTGGGAGGTCGAGTCGCATCGTGAAATGCTTCCTCCCGAACTCCGCAAATCGAGTGGTCACGAGGGATCCCATACCCATCTCACGCACGAATTTGTGCGGAGTGTGGTAGAACAGCGGTGGCCTGCCATAAACGTCTACGAGGCTGTGGCTTTCTGCGCTCCAGGCATTGTGGCCCATCAATCTGCATTAGAGGGCGGTGAGTGGAAGAAGGTTCCCGACTTCGGAAGGGCGCCGCACAAGTTGTAGTTGTGGCGCAGACCCGTCTTTTTGGGTCTGCGGCTTTAAAGTTTGGGTCCACTTTGTCCCAATATCTCAAACTAGCCAAGGACTGCGCCGTTGATATCCCTTTTTGGTAGCCACGATCACCGCGCTGGTTGCGGTGGTCGTGGACATCGGTCCGGAAAGGCCCACGGCCAGCAGAAAACGCTGACCGTGGCTACCAAGGCAAGGGACGCGCGAAAACGAGAATAAAATTCTCGTTGTAACGGACATAACCAACTAACGCGCCCGGGTTTGCACCAGTAGTTTGATATTGCGGTCTCTCTCTTTAATGCGTTTATGGATGTCAAATTCTCGATTGGCCAGATCTTTCTTGCCGGCTCGCTGGTATAAAAGACCGAGGTTGTAATGCGCACTTTCATGAAGCGGGTCCCAGCGAACGGTCTCTTCCAATTCCACTATTGCCAGGTCGTATTTCTTCTCCCGTTGGTAAGCCTTTGCAAGCATGAAATGGGCGCGGCTGGAGCTACGATCAAGCAGCAATGCCTGTTTCAGAGCAGCAACGGCGGGCGCAGCTGAGCTCAAGTCTTCAATTCCGATGTTTAAGAGTCCTACTCCTTCGAGATACCAACCCGTCGCGGCATTGGCTTTCTCAACCTGAAGCTTCTTTCCCAATTCGATCAAAGCCGTCCAGTCTTTGGCTTTCTCGTGACATTCGCCTAAGGCTGAATACGCGGGCTCATAATCTGGATTTACTTGGATCAAATGATTAAGCAGAGTTACTGCCTCCGAGCGCCGATCTGACAGAATATAGGCGACCGCCAGCATGAGTTGTACTCGCTTCGAGCTAGAGAATTTTTTTGCAGCGACCTCAAAAATCGCAGTGGAAGCAGCATGGGCTTGGTAGTGGATAAGGAATTCTCCAAGATCGAGCACAAAGTCTTCATTGGAGGGTTCGAGTGTCAAGGCCTTCTGAAGATGATTTAGCGCCGGTTCATATTGGTTGAGTTTGAACTCGGAATATCCAAGGAGATTATTCCATAAGCTCGAATTTTCAAGAGGACCCCGAACCAACCAAAGCAGATCTTTTGCCTTCTGGTATTGCCCCAACTTGATAAGGCCCGCTGCTTCCTGCTGCGACCGAGCAGCCGCATCCTGCCAGGCTTTGGTGACTTCAACATCCTTTGGGACCAGGCGCCTGGCGCGATCGAGTGCGCGGAATGCCTCTTGGCTTTTACCTAACTTTAACAGTGTGGCGCCTAGATTGAACCATCCCGAATCACTCTTCGGGTTCAGAGCTGTTGCTTTCCGGAAGGGGGCCAAAGCACGTTCAGGCTGATTGACTATTATTAAGTTGGCGCCTAAATTATTCCACGCTTCCCAGGAGCTCGGTTGTAGATTGGCCACTCGCTGGAAGCTGGCAGTGGCACGATCAGGATGCCCCAACTCTGTTTCGCAAATCGCAATAGCATGATGAGCCTCAGCGTTTCGTGGAGTTGCAACCACCACTGCTCTTAAATCGCTAAGAGCAGCTTCGCAATTTCTTTTCTGCATGGCTGCGAGACCCCTGGCTAATCGGGCATTCAGGTCGTCACTCCAGACTACGTTAGGAGAGAAAAGAATCAGGGCAAACCAGTGGCGCAATCTATACATACCCATTCCGTGCTAAAAATATCTGTTATCTCACTAGCAGAATTCGGCCGCAAGTCAAGAAACTCCACGTCATCAGAAAGAGTTTCATGTGGCGTAAGTGACGTTCCGCATTCTTCGTCTCCTACAAACGAAACGGATTTCGGTTCCCCTCTCCCCAGCGCGGGAGAGGGGCTAGGGGTGAGGGGGCGAGTACACGGTGGAATGTTCTGGCAAGTCTTCCAAGACCCTCATCCAGCACTGGGTTTCGGGAACTGACTCAGCCGACAGGGATCCCCCTCACCCCCCGGCCCCTCTCCCGCGCTAGGGAGAGGGGAGCCGATTCTAGCGACTGTGACCGCATCAGACAAAGCAAGCAGAAGTGTCACTATAATGTGTAATCGTCAATAGTCGTGCTGTCAAGTGCTGTGGTGCTGTGCTGCGCCAATCCCGATTTCTTGGAGACTCATTCGATTAAGCACCTACTGAGGATTGCAAAGTATAGTGACACTTCTGCGAGCTGGTCTGATACAGAACAGGCGCGAGCATCGGCTCCCCTCGCCCCAACGCGGGAGAGGGGCTGGGGGGTGAGGGGGATACCTCTCAGCTAAGTCAACTCCCGAAAGTCGGCTCTGGATGAGGATCTCAAAACACTGGTGAGAAACTCCAGCTGTGTGCTCGCCCCCTCACCCCTAACCCCTCTCCCGCGCTGGGGCCAGGGGGACCGAGGCCTATCGAGTGTTTCGAGAGACGAAGAGCGTCGTCCCTATATTCTATTCTCAATAGTGCAAAAAAAGTTCTCAGTTTTGCCGTCGACAAATACGAGTTCATTACAAACAGGGATTTGCCTTTTAGCTGGCCTCTCATTGATCTCAGCCATCCCCAAGACTTTGGTCAACCCTCAAAACAACAAGTCGAAAGAGGCTACGGCAATATTCGTGGCTAACACTGAGCAAGCCGGGATCCGATTCAAACATGAGAGTGCTGCGTCAGCAGAGAAGTACCTTGTGGAAACCATCGGCTCTGGGTGCGCCTTTCTCGATTACGATCAGGATGGCTTCTTAGATGTGTTCTTCGTTAATGGAGGGCCGACGCCAGCGTATCAACCAGCAATTCCTCCATGCAACTCTCTCTATCGTTCTCGGGGTGACGGCACATTCACCGAAGTCACTGAAAGAGCGGGTCTGAGCAAGAACCGCGGATTTGGCATGGGAACGGCCGTTGGCGATTTTGACAATGACGGTTTTCCCGATATTTACGTTACCGGGTTTCACGCCTCGGCACTCTTTCACAACAACGGCAATGGGACTTTCAGAGATATCACCCAAGAAGCTGGAGTCGGGAACAAGGGCCAATGGGGAACCAGTGCCGCCTGGTTTGATTTCGATAATGATGGCTATCTGGATTTGATTGTGACCAATTATCTAGATTACGACTATTCACGCAATGCCTATTGTGGCGAACGCAAGCCTGGCTTTCGGATGTACTGCCACCCCCAGAATTACGACGGGGTGTTCCCTTCGCTTTTCCGCAACAACCGTGACCGGACGTTCACTGACATCACTATCAAAGCCGGACTGACTCAGAGCAAGTCCAAGGGGCTTGGAGTTGTGGCGGCCGATTTCAACAACGACGGCTGGACGGATATTTTTGTTGCCAACGATTCCATACGCAATCTGCTTTATCTTAACAAGGAAAATGGATCCTTCGAGGATGTAACCCTGTCCTCGGGAACCGGCTACAGCGAGGAAGGAGTCCCGGAGGCGGGCATGGGCGTGGACGCCGCAGATTATGACGGTGACGGCCTGCTGGATATTTACATCACGCACCTCGACTTCGAATTGAACCGTCTCTATCGAAACCAGGGCTCCATGATCTTTTCCGACGCGACCATGACTTCAGGTCTCGGTCGAACCGCCATATTGAACAGTGGTTTTGGAACGCGCTTCTTTGATTTTGACAACGACGGATGGAGAGATTTGATCGTCATTAACGGGCATGTGCTCGATAATGTCAACCTTTACCGCCGCGATGTCTCTTACGCGGAAAGAAAAATCTTGTACCGGAATGTGCAAGGCCGCTTCAGAAACGTCAGCGGTGAAGCGGGTGCAGTATTTTCTAAACTCACTGTGGGCCGAGGACTCGCATTGGGAGACTACGACAATGATGGAGATGTTGATCTGCTCGTCAGCAATAACAACCAGGAGGGCGAGCTTATTCGCAATGACGGCGGAAACAAGAATAATTGGATCGGAATCCGATTGATTGGCGTTGCCAGTAACCGCGATGGCATCGGAGCGCGTCTTAAGATCACGGCGGGAGCTATGACCGGCTATGACCAGTCGAAAGGAGGCATGAGCTACCTGTCTGCTTCGGATCTCAGGATTTATT
>JAKEER010000599.1 GCA_022616615.1 Acidobacteriota bacterium | reverse complement strand
GCCGGATGGGTGTTGATGACGGTGTCGTGCTCATACTCGACGAGGTTCGGCTTCAGCAACACCCGTTTGCCAAAGACATCGAGGCGAAAACTCTTGATGCCATCCAGGATGACACGGGTCAGGTCCAGATCGTAGCCAGCAGCCTTCAGAATCGCCACTTGCGACTGGCTCGATTTGCGGTACGCGTCTTTCTTCCAGGACGGCTTCCGCGTGGAACAGCCGCCCGTCAGCGACGTTAGACCAAGAGCGGAAGCCGCCTGGACAAAGCGGCGCCGGCTCAGAGGCTGGATGCCGAGTGCGGAGTGCTGACTGCTGAGGGACGGATTCAATGCTGACCTCATCTGAAAGTCCCCCTTTGCAAAAGGGGGAAAGAAGGCGAAGCCTTCAGGGGGTTGTCGTGATAGTGGCCGAAAACGTGAATGACAACCCCCAGGCGATTCGCGATCCCTGTCGCTTCACGCCGTCCCCTTTGTTAAGGGAGCTGTGAAAAAAATCGGTTGGGCACATAAACCTGAGCCGGTAGGGACGCGGTGCTCCGCGTCCGTCTTGGGTTTCCCGTCGCGGACGCGCCGCAGCGCGTCCCAACCAATTAAATTTTTCACGGCTTCAGGCGGACGATTTTCATCGGTCGTGGTGCCGCCAAGCGCCATGAGAGGCTCTCATGAAAACTCATACTGCTTGGCTGTCGGAGTTTAGAGAACAGATGGTATTCCCTATAACTTGCCCCTTAACCTTTCTCTTATGAGTTTCACAGACGGAAAACGTTTTGCCCTTTCACGGCCCGCATTGCGAGCAAGGCCAAGGCGGAGGTCTTAATGTTCTGAAAGAACTCCGTTTCTCCAAACAAGGCCGTTGCTGTTTGCATCCAGGGCTCCGTTTCTATCTCGTAAAGACCCAAACAGAGCACCGCCATGCAAAGAGCCAGCGCCGATCTTTCGGCAGGAACTGCTCGCCTCAGATAGGCAAGGCTCTTCTGGCATTCTGAACTCGACTGATTCTGCAAGGCCATCAACGCCAGGGCCGTTGTCAGGGGATAGGGACGGAGTTCTTCACCCAAAACACGGGAATTGCCGTAATTCCAGCCGCCCTCCTTGCACATGCGCTGGTACAGCCAAGACTCGGCTTCCGCGATGACTTGCTTGATCCCATCCGCCCCACCCGTTTGCCGATAAGAGCCGAAGGCGCCCGATCCGTCAACAATCGCTCCGGATTGTAGAACCCCTTTCAGGAAAAGGACGGCGTAGGCCGTTGGCTCCACCCAGTTAGCAGTCTCCGGAGTCCATTTCCACCCTCGGAGATTCTCTTCCACATAGGAGGCATCGAAAGACCGCATCCAGTCTGCCATACGCAGTATCCACGGTCTGGGGTGCCGCGCAAAGGAACTGACGACAAACCCGGCGGCCGCGCGGCACGCTGACTGGGTGTCTCGAAAGCTCAACAACGCCAGCCCGGCCAAAGCCGTGGCCCAGGCAGCCTCTTCGGAATCCTGCGTGTTCACTGCCCACGCTCCACGCGCAGTTTGAGTCTTTCGCAGAAAAGTCACGCCTCGCTGGACAGACGTGCTGGCGCGTTCTTCGGTCGCTAGAGACATCAGCGCATAGGCGGTTGGCTCGATGGCGCCCGCCTTTCCAGGCAAGTATCCCCAGCTTCCATCGCTATTCTGACCTTCCAAAAGGAAGCCGATGATCTGTGTTCTCACGGAGGACTCTCGACTTGCTGCGTTCTCTCTTCTCGGAAGAACGAGAAAAAAACCTAATGAATTTCGGAGCGAAGTCGAAGAAATTGTATCATCACTTGCTTTTGTTGGACTTGACTTCTGAGGAGGAGCAAATGAACGACACGCTTGTTATCGGACTGCTGATGGTGGCAACTTTCTCGAGTTTGTGGGGAATGTTTTATGCCCGCAGGTGTTACCAGAACACCAAGAAAATCATGGACAAGGTTGGCCACTAATCGGCCAGATTGAAGTGCAAGCTTCGACCAGGGCACAACCTGGCGCAGCGTTGCGGAGGCATAGTCGCAGCCCCTTAAGCCGTCTGCGCTTACTTGAAGGGGCCTCGGGGCGGCTGCCGCGCAGAAGATGCGCGGATCAAAAGCTCCGGATCGCTTTGGCCTCGTCGTCAAAAACTTCGAAGACGGTAAGTAGTTTGGTAATGGAGAGCAGGTCGTGAACCTTCTTGGTGAGGTTGAGTAGTTTCAGCTTGCCGCCCTGCTTGCCCGCCGTCGTGAAGCTGCTGACCAGCTCGCCGATGCCCGAGCTATCGATGTAAGACACATCTCCAAGGTTCAGCAGAATATTCATCTCGTGTTTGTTCAGCAGGCTGCGCACGGCCTCCTTGAGCACCACGGTCCCTTCCCCAATCGTAATCCTGCCGCTTAAGTCCACAATGCTGACCCCTTCTACTTTCCGGGTCGTTGCCGTCATACTCACAAGTCGTTCCTCCTTGCTTGTCCGGGCGATTTGCAGCCGTGGACTCTATTGATGGGAGTGCTATGGGCGAGACAGCTTCTTGGCAAACTTCACCTCGGTGCCTTCGTTCGGAAGGCGGGCCAGCGAAAAGTCGTCCATAAATGATCGCACCAGGAAAATGCCCCGGCCGGAAGACTTCATCAGGTTCTCCGGATCGCAAGGATCAGGAAGGTGGTTGAAGTCGAAACCTGCTCCCTGGTCAAGAACGCCAACTTCGAAGCGCTCCGCGTTGAACCGGTAATGAACACGAACCACCTTGTCCATATCCAGTTGGTTTCCGTGCCGGATGGCATTGACGACGATCTCGCGCACCGCCATTTCGATGAAATAGGCCTGATCTGAATCGCATCCTGCCAGCGCCGTCAGGTTGTTGGTGATGTTTTCCACAAGATCGGTGTATTCGAGACTACTCTGGATTTTCAGCTCGATCACCGAATCTTGATTGTTCATGAAGGGATGGAAAAGCGAGACCACCAGGTTGAAAAGACACTTACCAGTAGCATTACGCAGCTGGCTTTGTCAAGGCTGGGAAACAGCCTCACAGCCCCGCTAAAGTCCCCCGTCATCCCTCACCCTCCGGCATTCGCGGGGGTTGGGCTCCTGAGCAAGCCGAGCGCAAGTCAGCAGCGCGTGGTCAGCAAGAGAGTGTCTCAACGCAATGACTATGGAACCTTGATGGGCCTGAAGCAGCCGAGGCGGGAAAGAGAGCTGGAAGCGCAATTGCCGGGCATCCGTTGAGATTTGCCGGTTCCATGCAGCCGGATGCCAAAGATGGGGTTCTAAGCCCTGCCTGAGATCCGTGTATACTGGGGCGCTTTCAGTGCCGGCATCGCAACAAGCGACTGCCCGCACCGACACTGAGTGGAGTTGAGCTATTCGCAACCCGGCACCCAGCCCCGTTCATCCGGCACGTTTGAAGCTTGAGTATTATGCCGCCGTTACCGTCGTCAAACTGCTTGGAATGCTTCCTAGAAATGCAGCGCTGGCCCTGGGCCAGGTAGCAGCCTGGACGGCCTTTCTCCTTTCAAAAAGACTGAGGGCCATTGCGGAATGGAACCTGAAGCTAGCCCTTCCAGAAATGGGCCACGCTGAGAGGGAGCAGATAGTCCGCGGTGTGTTTTCAAACCTCGGGCGCCTGCTGGCCGAGTTCTGCCAGCTTCCGAAACTTACAGCGCAGAATGTTTCTCAGCGTGTGATCTATGATGGCTACGAGAACTTCGCGGCTGCCTTACAGCGCGGCCAGGGGCTACTTTTTCTGACGGCGCATTACGGCGCCTGGGAACTTTGCCCGTATGCACATGCACTTTACGGGCACCCACTCAAGTTTGTAGTTCGCCCCATCGACAATCCGCTGATTGATCGACTCGTCAACCGCTACCGGATGCTGAGTGGAAACCAGATCATCCAAAAGAAAAACTCGCTCAAGGAGATTCTGGTGACGCTGAAGCGCGGCGCCGCAGTGGGAATTCTAATTGACCAAAACACCACGCGCGATGCCGGCGTGTTTGCACCATTCTTTAACATCCCGGCCTGCACTACAACGAGCTTGGCCACGATTGCCTTGCGCACTGGAGCAGCTATTGTCCCCGGCGTGTTAATTTGGGATGAACGGCTAAGAAAGCACCGCCTGCGATTCGAACCGCCGGTGGCGCTGATGCAGACCGGAAACAAGCAACAGGACATTGTGAACAACACGGCGTTGTGCAACCAAGTTCTGGAGGAGTTAGTGCGAAAGCATCCCGACCAATGGTTGTGGGTTCACCGCCGTTGGAAGACCCGGCCGGAAGGTGAAAAGGAGTTGTATTGAACTGGAAGCGGGCGCCCCTCCGGGTGACTTTGCTTGAGAAGCCCGTCAGCCCTTGAATTTCAGTAGCCGGTGGAGGCGCAGCACCGCATCCCTGCCTGAAACCTGCGGCACGCGGTAGGGATGCGGTGCTGTGTCTGCGCGCCAGACCGAAGGTCTGGGCCACCTCTGTCCCCCTACAGGGGTCTCAGGCATTCTTAGTTAGGACCCCCGCCGCAAAGAGCGCGGTGTCCGCCTTGCCAAGACTTGCCAAGGGGGACAAAGGAAATGTAACTCCAGGGACGGGCTGCTGCGCCTCTGCAATCCGGCGTCGAAGCGCATAGTGGCAGACCCAGGTGTCCGCCCAAGTCTCCGCCCAAAGAGGTTCGCCGATACGTCACTCGTCGCAGGGCAGCGCCTCGCGCAGCCCCCGATAGCGGATGGCGCCCGCGCCCTCAGGTGTACATGAACTTTCCGCCACAATCCGTTCTCATCGTTGCCGGAGAGGCTTCCGGCGACATGTATGCGGCAGAGCTCGTGGCGGACTTGCTCGCCAAGGTTCCACCGAACTCCCTTAGGTTCTTCGGCTGTGGCGGCAAACGGATGCGCGAGACTGGAGTTGAGACCCTGGTCGACATCCATAGGCTCGCGGTATTGGGCCCTTTTGAAGCTGTCTCGCATCTGAGACACCTCTACTCAGCACTGCGGCTGCTGGTGAACGAAGCCCGGACAAAACGGCCTCGCCTCGCGATTCTGGTGGACTTCCCCGACTTCAATCTACGGCTGGCCGCGAAGCTAAAGGCGCTCGGCATCCCTGTCGTCTACCTCATTAGCCCACAGGTGTGGGCTTGGCGTAGCGGGCGTGTCGAGCAGATGAAGAAGACTATTGACCGAATGCTCGTCATTTTGCCTTTCGAAAAGGATTTCTACGCCGAACGGGGCATGGAGGTAGACTACGTCGGCCATCCACTGGTCGACCGGGTGCGTGTTTCCAAAACAAAGGGCGAGTTCTTTCAAGCCCACCGGCTGAACGAGACGGTCCCTACCGTGAGCCTTCTGCCCGGAAGCCGGACCAAAGAGATCCAGTTTCACCTGCCGGTTTTGCTCCAGGCGGCCCGTTGGCTGCACTGGCAGCGGCCTGTGCAGTTCCTGCTGCCCTCGGCTTCGAGGCTCCACCGCGGCCTGATTCGAAGGATTCTGGCTGAAGAGGGCGGCCCGCCGCTGGCTCTCATCGAGTACGACACTTACAATGCCATGGGGCACTCCGACCTAGCGGTTGTTTCGAGCGGCACCGCCACGCTGGAAACCGCTCTGCTGGGCACGCCGCTGATCACGGTTTTCAAGATCTCGAACCTAACCTGGATCATCGGCCAGTACCTGGTGCGGGTCCCGTTCTACAGCTTGGTGAACCTGGTCGCCGGGCAGGAGCTCGTCCCGGAATTATTTCAGAGTGACTTCACGGCTGAACGTCTCCATGCCGAGATGGCTCGGCTTCTCGACCAACCCGAACGGTTGAAGCATGTTAGAATGGGCTTGGCGTCCGTGAAACAGCGGCTCGGAGCAGGCGGCGCCATCCACAATGCTGCCGAACGCATTCTGCCCTGGCTTCAGGACTCGCCTCTCGCAGAGGGCACTCCATGAAAGAGACGCGGAGCTGGCGCGTTCGGGATCGTTCACCTCAGGCACGCCGATTCAGTTTTCTACACTTGCCGCTCTCTTCCTGCTCCAAGCTCGCTGGTGGGACTGGGAACGCGGCAAGGACCACGCCAACAGAAATTTCCGGACAACGGGATCGTGAAAAGCGCATCCAAGCCTGAGGATTTGGAAGACGAAACGCTGTGGAGATGAATTTCATGCCGCAATGGAAATCAAGCCTTTTGCTTTTGTTGATCCTGACTCTGGCTGCATTCTTCGCGCCCCAGGCACAAACAACCCGTTCCGATGAAGAACGCAAGCCGCAGATCGATGCGGAAGATTACCACGTCGAAGCTGAACTTCTGGCAGCCTCACACCAAATCAAAGCCAAAGCCAGCGTCCGATTCAAGCCGCTCGAGGACGCCGTCAATTCGGTGGTACTGGAGTTCAACGCCAATCTTCGGCCCGAAAGAGCCTATTTCGCCGATAAGCCGCCGGCGCCTGGCGCGGTTGCGGCGTCTGAGCCGGAGGAGACGCCGCAGTCGCAGTCTAATGTTCCTTATCTCTCGCGCCGGCCCCAGCCCCAGAGAAAAACCGCCCCAAAGACCCCACCGCCGGCCCCGGTCAAGCAGCCTGAAACCAATCTGCTTCGATTTTTCCGCAGCGAGGAGGATCACACGCTGCGCGTGGATTTCAATGCCCCGCTGGCTCGGTCTCAGTCCGCCACTCTGGTTATTGAATACGGCGGCACGCTGAACTCGGCCGACAACTCCCCTCTGGAAGGCGTCCAGGTTGCCAAGATCCAAGACGATGTGAGCTATCTGTTCGCCCTCAGCCGCTGGTTCCCCATGCACCAGTACCTGAAAGATCGCGCCACTGCAACCTTTCGCATTGCAGTTCCGCAAGGGGTGGTGGTCGCGATGGATGGGACGGCAAAGCCCAAAGAGCAGCTGGGCGACAAGGATGTTTACACGTTTGTCAGCGAGCGAGCTACTTTTCCCGGCTCACTGGCCGCAGCCAAGTACAACGTCCTGCCGATGACGGCTGGCAAGGTGGAAGTTACCTTTTACGTCAAAGACAACAAGCGCGACTTTATTGGGGCGCAGAATGAGACCCTCGCCAAGATCCTGGAACTGTATGCCGAGCGATTTGGCTCCTTCCCGGGAAGGTCTTTGAAGGTGGCCGTCATCGACAACGACTCACTGCTGGGGTACTCGGCGCCCGGCATGGAGTTTCTGGCCGACCGCGCCTTTGACAAAACACCGAACGTGAATTTGCTGGCGCGGGAAATCGCCTACCAATGGTGGCAGTACCTGATTGTTCCTCGCAGTCCGCAGGACCTTTGGTTGAAGGAGGGTTTCGCTAATTACTCGGCCCTCCTCTACCAGGAGAGCATTTCGGGCGAGGCTGGCTTTGCCCGTGAGATGCAGGAAACCGCGGTGGCTGCATTGCTTCATGAAGACAAGAGCACGATTCGCAATGCCTACCAGCTCCAGGTTTATTCTCCAGAATACAACTCCATTCTGAAAAGCAAAGGCGCCTACGTGCTGCACATGTTGCGGTGGGTGCTGGGCGATGAGAACTTTTTCAAGGTGCTGAAGGAGTATGTCTACAACTTCGGCTACAAGGAAGCATCCATCCAGGATTTCAAGCCGATTGCTGAAAAGGTCTCAGCCCAGAACCTGACCTACTTCTTCTCCCAGTGGATCGACCAGAATGGAGTTCCCGATCTGAAGTACGATTACACGACGTACCGGGCCAAAGAAGGATTCAAGGTGAGCGGCACCATCAGGCAAAACATCGATACGTTTCGGATGCCGGTGGAGATCACGATCGAGACTGACGGCAAGCCTGAAACCAAGCGGGTGGAAGTGATCGGACCGGAATCCGCTTTCTCGGTCTCAACTTTTGGAAAGCCCAAGTCCGCAAAAATTGACCCCAACTACAAAGTGCTGCGCAACTCTGAGCAACTCCGTGTAGCCGCGGCCATTGCCAAGGGCGACGAGCTGCGTAGGCTGGGCGAACCCACCGAAGCGATTGCCGAGTTCCAAAAGGCCATTGAGCTGAACAAGCGCAGCTCGCTGGCTTTTTATCGCATCGGCGAGGCGTTCTTCGAGCAGCGCAGTTACAACTCGGCCGCCAATTCCTTTCGCGAAGCGCTGAACGGCGATCTGGAACCAAAGTGGCTTGAGGTTTGGTGCCACATCAACCTGGGCAGGATTTACGACGTCCTGAGCCAGCGTGAGCGCGCTTTGGGAGAATATCAGAAGGCAGTGGATACAAACGACGACTCCCAGGGCGCCCAGGAGATTGCTCAAAAGCACATCAAAGAACCCTATAAGTACGAAGGCAACCGCCAAGTGGTGCAGTGATCCGAATTGTGCCCCGGAAACTCGACGTGGGGACGCGCTGCCGCGCGACCACAACCGGAGACCTAAGTGGACGCGGAGCCCAGCGCCCCTAGCAGCCTACTAGAATTCTTCACAGTTCACCGCTGGTACGCAAAAGGCAACTTTGGAATCTTCCAGGTTTCCTCCTGATCGGAAGGTCAAGGTTCCTGCCAAGCCACTCCCCGCATTCCAGTCGTCGACCAACTCGCCAGTAGCTATCGTCCGATTCTTTGCCTCGTGTCCCCTTATTTAGCCAGAGGTCCGCTTAACCTGAATTCCAAAGTCGAGGACCTCAACGTAGGAGCAGGCTTTTGAAGCTGCCGGTTGCCCCGGACTTTCCAGTACGGCCTGAGGGCTCCTGGAAAGTCGCCCGAACTGGCGGAAAAGAATGTCTGCCCCGGAAGCGGCTTTGCGGTCGCCAGCCAACTTCGGAATTCAGACTTGGTGCAATTAATCTCCTGCCAATCTGCTGATCGGCGCAACCAGTGAGGGCGAGAACCCATTCTGACTGCGGCTCTGCCGCCTGATGTGCGGAAAGTCTCCGACTTTCCGCTGAACTCCACTTCATAGGGGCTGTGCCCCCGTTTTGCGGGGCACAGCCCCGATCCAGTAAAACGGCCACTGTGGAAAGCCTGCACATCGGGCGGCGGAGCCGCTAAGCGAGATCAGGTCTCTCCAGGCTTCGGTTCGAGCCTTGAAAAAATGTGTCACCGTATTTATGAAACGCAGTACTTTGAGTTACCCCCATCATCCGAGCACGAGCAGTTACACAAGTAATACAAAACCGAATCCCCTTTCCTCTTGACAGCCCACGAACAGCTCTTCTAGAGTTCTTCTGTTGAAAATGATTTTCATTTTCAACAGGCGCGAATAGGTTTAAGGGCAACTGGCCTAGCGTGCTGCTTTTCCTATCTTTTTGTTTCTTAACGGATTATCAACGGAAACTACTAACTGACCGGGTACCCTCAGACTTCTCAGGAGAACCTGAATGCGACGCTTACTCGCTATTCTGCTTCTTTTCGGCACATATCCGTTAACCCTCTCAGCGCAGTTCAGGACTTCCGGGATTTTCGGACGGGCATCCGATACCAGCAGCGCAGCGATAGCAAACGCCCAGGTGACCCTACGGCGGGCAAGCGTGGGCTTTGAAAAGTCGGCTGTCACGGGCGAACAGGGGGATTTTGCTTTCGAGCAACTGCCGCAGGGTGAATATTCGCTCAGCATCAGCGCCGAGGGCTTTTCCACTATCACTCGTCAGATCAAGCTTGCCACCGGAGAGCGCGCCACCTCCAATGTGACTCTGCAACTTGGCCCATTCTTGGAGGAGATCACAGTCACTGCAACGCATCTCGCAGGCACTGCAGAGGCGGTCAACCGCATCCCAGGATCCGTAGAAATCATTGACAAAGAAACGCTATCTTCCAGTCACGCCTTTAACTTTTCCGAAGCGCTGAGAAAGGTGGGCGGCGTCAGTGTGCGCGATGAAGAGGGTTTCGGACTCCGGCCCAATATTGGGATTCGAGGTTTGAATCCAACCCGGTCCACAAAGGTGTTGTTACTGGAAGATGGCATTCCATTGACCTATGCCCCGTACGGCGACAATGCGTCTTACTACCATCCGCCTATCGAGCGATTCGAGAGCATCGAAGTGCTGAAAGGTTCCGGGCAAGTGCTTTACGGCCCCGTAACGGTGGGCGGAGTAGTGAATTACGTCACGCCAGCGCCTCCGGCTCGGCCTAGCGGTTCTTTGACGCTACTGGGAGGCAATCGAGACTACTTCAACGGTAACATCAATTATGGCGGCACCTGGGGCGGCACGGGCATGCTGCTGAACTACACTCGCAAGCAGGGCGCAGGGGCAAGAGACAATGTCCGCTCGGGGCTCAACGACGCCAGCCTGAAAATGGTTCAGACCTTGAGTCAGCGTCAAACGCTGACGCTGAAAGGCAGCTACTACGGCGAAGACTCGAATGTCACCTACTCCGGTTTGCGAGAGGACGAGTACCGGGCCAACCCGCGGCAGAATCCTTTTCGAAACGACTTCTTCTACGGGGACCGTTACGGCGCTTCGTTGGCCCACACCTACCTGTTGCGAAACGATGTCATGCTCAGCACATCGCTGTACGGCTCCAGTTTCAAACGGCACTGGTGGCGCCAGTCAAGCAATTCCAGCCAGCGGCCCAACGACAGCGGAGATCCAAAATGTGGCGGGATGGCCAACCTAAACGCAACCTGCGGTAACGAAGGCAGGCTGCGCCAGTACACGCATTGGGGCCTGGAACCCCGCCTGAGGTTCGGCCAGCGCTGGCTTGGCATCAAGAGCGAGACAGACCTTGGCTTCCGGCTGCATTTCGAGAATCAGGACCGCCAGCAGCAAAACGGCGACACTCCCACCACGCGCTCTGGCGTGCTGGTGGAAAACAACGAACGCAAGAATCAGGCGTACTCGGCTTTTCTACAAAACCGCTTCATCTTCGGCGATCTGACCATCACTCCCGGTGTGCGCGTCGAACGGATCCAGTTTGAACGCACAAATCGCCTAGCTAATGCAGGCCAGGGCATCACAGGAAACACCGCTCTGACCCAGTGGGTTCCGGGCATCGGCGTTGCTTACAATCTGGGGTCGAAGAGCACGTTTTTTGCCGGCGTGCACAGGGGATTTGCCCCTCCCCGCACCGAAGATGTCATCAACAACACGACCGGAGGTGCGGTGGAACTCGATCCCGAGCTCAGTTGGAATTATGAGGTGGGAATGCGCAGCCTGGCTCATCCGGGTGTTCAACTGGAGACGACTTTTTTCCGAATGGACTATGAAAACCAAATTATCCCCGCATCCCTAGCTGGCGGTGTCGGTGCAGTGCTGACGAACGGTGGCGCCACTCTGCACCAGGGAGTTGAGCTCAGCGGCCGCATAGACACGGGCACACTCCGCCATTCGACCCACAACATCTATTTCCGGCTTGCTGGCACCTATATCCCGACGGCCGAGTTTCGGGGAACCCGCTTCAGCAGCGTGGCTGGATTCAATAGCGTCAGCATTACCGGGAATCGCCTGCCTTATGCCCCCGAAAAGCTCCTGAACGCCTCGCTGGGCTACGCGCATCCGCGGGGATTCAATGCCATGCTGGAGGCCGTTTCGGCCGACCGGCAGTTTGGCGACGACTTGAACACCGTGGCTCCCTCGGCGGACGGCCAGCGCGGGCTCGTCCCCGGCTACACTGTCTGGAACGCCACCTTCAACTACCAAGTGGAATCACTGAAGACAAACTTCTTTCTCACGGTAAAGAATCTGACAGACAAACTGTACATCGTGGATCGGTCTCGCGGCATCCTGCCCAGCAGTCCGCGACTGATTCAGGGCGGGCTGACGTTTCGGTTTTAGCCACTTGAACCTCTCTCCTTTACTTGGCGCGGTCTCCCACCCCGCCTACTCTGGCCGAAGACCGGAGCTCTGTCCCGCTTGGCAAAATGCTTACGGGGACAAGCCTTTTGTCGACGACGATTTTCTTCGCCCAGCAATCACGCCGGGCAATGATCCCAATGATCCCGAACAATATGACTTCTGGGACCACCTCGACTTTCTTCTTCACGAATCTGCTTCAGGGCAAGTTGGGGGTCGGGGGCTCCCACCTACTCGCTCCTTCTGCACCTCACTCCTGCTTTCGGGCCCGGCTGCGGTCTATCGATCGAGTACGCACACCTGCTGCTCTTCACCGTTGCAGCGGATCTCGGGGACATACATGGCATGACCCAATACAGGGAGGGCATGAAACTCACCGGGAACCTCGGCCCGCAGCTCATGACGGATCTCCCACAAGCCTTCGGGCAGCTTGTCAATGAATAGTGCCACCTTCCGGTCGCGCAGCTCCTGGTAGACCCAGCGGGTACGTCCAGTGAAGCGCGAGCTTGCCTCATCGCCGCCATCGCGCCTCACGCTCAAGGGAAAAGCGTGAGCGATCAAGCTGCTGGCGCCTCTGGAAGTCGCAGCTTTGTCGCTGACGCGCTCCTCGGCGGGCGGCTTACCGGAGTTCTTGAGATGTGTGACCGCAGAAGACTTTAGCTCGCGGGCAAACAGCGACCCTCCGCTGCGGATCTGAACCGCTTCCAGCCCGGCCGGTTTGAGGTCTTCGAACACGAGGTATTCGTAATTGTTCTTGGCTTCCACCGTGAGGACGACTTCTACTCTGTCGCCGCTGATGAGGTTGTCACCTTCCTTGAAAGCCAACTTCTCAGTGACAAACCCTTTCAGCAAGGTTGGGCGGCTGGCCAGGCGGTAGTATTCGCGGCGGACAAAGATCTCGTTGCCAGCTGGTGAAATGGGTTCTTCCAGGCTGAAGAAGCGGGCTTGCGTGGCGAAATAAAGTGGACCCTTGCCACCCTTGCGCAGGATACGAATCTCGTTCGCTCCATCCCGGATGAGCTGACGATCGATTTCAAAGCGGCTGGGTGCGCTAAGCACTTCGGAAGCGCTGATACTTCTGTTTGCGACGGTCTGGCCATTCACACGCACTTCGTAAGCAGCATCGGCAGCCAGCTCGCCGCTTTGACGCAGATAGTCGTTCAACGCCAGAACGGTCATCGCCGTGTCGCGTGTGTTGGACCATTGTGCACCTCGGCGGTTTCGGATGATCCAGTTCGTGACCGGTTCAATCAGCGGGTTCTTCGGATCGACGGCCAGCAGCGCGCGCAGAGCAAATGCTGTGGCCTCGACTCCACCGTCGGACCAGCGCCAGTAGATGCCGTCCTCACCCCAGTGTGCATTGCCGATTGCCGAGGCATCAGGCTGTGTGCCGGTGAGCAGGATGGAGCTGTCGGGGCGGTTGTCTCGCTTCACTCCGTTCTCCAGATTCTGCACAAGTGTTCTTGCCTGCTGGGTCATACCGAACTGGTGCGCCGAGAGCGCCACCAGTGCGCGGGTGTACGCATTGAGCTTGGCCCGGTTCACCCATAGGTTGTCGAAAGCCGCAGCTTGGAACTTGCCAACGGTCCGCCCCTTCGCTGCGGCGTGGTGCGCCGCGAGCGCATGTAGCATCCAGGCTTGCAGATCGGGTTGCTGCTCTTGTTCCACCAGCTCTTTGTCGAGATAGCTCACGCCCCGGTCGAGAACGTCCGTGCGGAGTTCAATGCCGGCCTCGCGCGCCAGCGCCAGTCCCCAGACGACGTAGGCGCTCATGAAGTGATCGCTTTCGCCGTCTTTCCACCAGCCCCAGCCGCCGTCACTGTGCTGGAAGCTGTAAAGCCGATCCAAACCCAGTCTCACCATTTCATCGAGCTGTCTCAAATCCCTCTTTCCCTTGGGATGTGTCTGGCTGGCGTGCTGAGTTTCAATGCCGCCAAACATCCGGTTCATCACGGTCTCGGGCGCAACGCCAAGACCTTTCAGCGTTTTCATCGTGATGGCGGCTGGCAGGAAGCGGCTTATGGTTTGCTCAGTGCAGCCGTAGGGGTAATCGATGAGATAGGGCAAGGCATCCAGCATCGTGACGGCAAGGCTGGGAGTAACCTGCACGTTGAGTATCGTAGACTCGGCCTTGCGCTGGCGAGGCAGCTCCAGCTTGATCGTGACGTCATCGCCCCGCAACTTGCCGGCTTTGGAAATGAACTTCTCTATGCCGTGCTCAACCACGATGAAGTCTTTCTCCATGGCGTCTGCGAACTTGCCCCCTCGGGCCGTGACCTTCAGCCTGGCATTGCCTGGTTTTTGAACGGAAACAATCCAGTCGACGCGGGCCTCGGCATGAGGCCGGATTTGCACGCTGCCTGGAGAGTCAGCAGGTAATCGCCCTCCTGACGCAAACAGGGACTTGATTCGAAACGGCTCACGACCCCCTGAAGTCCCCTTTGCCAAGGGGGACAAAGAACTCCCGCGGACCCCTACCGCCCCGGCTTTTCCCTGCGCATCCGAAGAAGGGATCTTTACCTGTTGCACTTCTAACCCTTCGGCACTGAGTGACGGTGTCACAGTCATCAGCTGATCGGTATTGTTATTGATGACCGCCGAAACGGTGGCACGGTCGCCAACCACGAAGAAGCGCGGCGCCTGGAGACGAACGATCAGCGGTTGCTGCGTGCGGGTGGTCTCGGAACCCAGGCCGAATTGATTGCCGGCGGAGGAAGCGCGCGCTACGGCCTTCCAGGTGGTTACGGAGTCGGGATATTTCACCTTGATGACAGCTTTGCCGTCGGCGCCCGTGACAATGTCGGGCTGCCAGAAGGCCGTGGAGCGGAAATCGCTGCGTACTTGAACTGCCAGCTCCTGCGCGGGATCAGCCATTTGTGCTTTGCGAGCGAGTTGATCAAACTCCTTGGCGTTCTGCGCGTAGGCTCGGTTCGAGCTCACCGATTTTTCCTCCCGCGCTGCTGCTGACATGGGTGCGCCAGCAACGCCGCCTATAGCCCCGGCCGAGATGCCTCCGGGCACTCCGCCCACTTCGCCTTCGGCAATTCCGTCCTTCATGCCGGACTCATCGCTGCGTCGATAACGCCCACCGGGAAGATCGGCGCCGGCTACACGGTTCGCTTCCCTATCTTGCGCCAGGTCCCGATCGTCCACCAGCGCGCCCCGGCCGTTGTCTACGAGCCGTGAATACCTCTTCAAATTCAGCGTGCTCTGCATCTGCATCGCCTGTGGACGTTTGGCGCCGTAGTAGAATTGGCGAGGATCTCCAGCGTACTCCTGCTGAATGTAGTAGACCGACTCATCCACGAGTCCCAGCCCCAGCTCAGCTGCTACAGGCTTGCCATTGTGATCGCTGGCCGTGATGACAAGCGTTCCCTCTTGACGAGGCTCATACTGGCTCCGGTCGGGTTTCACTTCGACTCGCAGGAAGTTGTTGAGCGGAGGAACCACGACCTGCTTCGTATCCTGGAAAATCTGCTGGTCGCTGACCATCGCAGCGCTCAGAAAGATGTTCGGAACATGCTTCTCCTGGACGTCAAGCTCCACGAGCTTGACTGTACCGGAGACATGGACGAGCTGATAGTTGTAGAGGTCGTCTGCTTCAGCGGCGAAGAGCACGTAGCGGTCGGCGCTGGGCACGCTGAGCAGAATGGGAGCGGCCTTTCCGGCTTGGAAAGTGTCTTTGTCCACGATGATCTCCAGGCCGCCGTGGCGATAGCCGAGCTCGGTGGTGCTGCTGCGCGCCACCCAGACAGTGGTCTCAGCGCGGATAGACTGCCGGACGCGCGGCAGCGCATCCCGGCGGGTTTCGCTTGTCCACACGATGCGATAGTACCCTTCGCGTTCGGGAGTGAAAGCAAACTCCGCCTCTCCTTCGCTGCTGGTCTTCACCGGGCGTTCCACGATGTCGTCGTGCTGATAGCCGCGAAACTTGAGCTGCCAGGGCTTAGTACCCGCCGGAACGGCTGGTGGAAATGACCGGCCCTTGTCTCTTAGCGACTTGAGTTCCCCGCCCTGCACCTCGCGTCCTTCCGGATTCAGCCAGATCTCATACCAATAATCTCGAGTCACTTTCACGCGGCCTTCCGCTTGCACCGGGCGATGATTGGCATCGAGCGCCTTGATGTCGATCATGACCTTGTCTTGGGGCCGGTGCAGATTGTGTTTGGGACGCGGATAGACATAGTACGGCTGACGGGTCACCCGCACGGTGTCTGAGCCGACGATCTCCCGCCGGGAGGCGTCGGTGACGCGGGCTTCGATACGGTACTCGTAGTCCTGCTGGGAATGGCGCGGCGTCTCAAAGGTGAGAACGGCCTTTCCAGTCGCATCGGTTTTCAGGGTTTCACGCTTTACCACGGCGCCTGATCCGCCCCAGTAGTGCCTGGTGGGAGACATGTCTGCGTAGTACCAGGGATACTCGTGGGGCGGCTGCCAGTAATGGTGGAAAGGATTCTGGTAAACGATCACTTCCGCGTTGGCATTGGCCACAGCGCCGCCGAAATAGTAATCGGCCTGGATGTTCACCTCGACTTTGTCGCCCAGTTGAAAGGCCTTCTTCCGGCCATTTTCTTCCGGTGTGCGGATGGAGACTTTGAACTCGGGCAGCTTGTACTCCTCCAGACGAAACAGCGTGGCGCTGCCGATGTGGTTTCGGCGCCCGGCATCCCAGAAATTGGCTGTGTACTCGCCGAGAGGCATCGACTCGCTCAGTTCCAGCGAGCCCCAGGAGCTGCCAAAGCTGTTAAGGACTGCCTTGCCGTCCTTCACCTTGGCGCTGCGCGGATCGGTGATTTCGAACTCGATGGTTTGCTGTGCCGGAGTCGTGTAAACGGAGCCATCCAGTCGCCGCGCCACGAACTTCCATTGCACCTGTTCTTTGGGACGATAGGCAGGACGGTCTGTGAAAGCATAGACCCGCCAGGGTTGAACAGCGCTGGAGTACCAATAAGGCTGGCCCAGGCTGAACGCCTGTCGTTCCCCGGCGGCAGCGGCCGCAAAGAGTTGAACATTGGAGCTTGACCTGTTCAGGTCAAAGACGGCAATGCCGTCCTGGCCGGTCTGTTTTGCGCGTTCCCGCCACACCCATCTCTGGCCGTTGTAAGTCCCTTCCCAGAGCTTCACCTGCGCCTGGGCAATGGGAGCGCTTGTCACCGCGTTGCAGAAATAGACCAGCGCCTGTTTCGCCGAGGCTTTTAGTACCACAGAGCTGTCGCCGAGCAGAATGATTTCCCGCGAGCTCACCGTGCCGTTGCGCGCCTCAAGGAGGTAGGCGCCAGTGGTCAGCTTCCCGTCGTAGCGCAGAGTTTCCTGTCCTGGCTTGTGATCTCCTTTGTCGTTGGTGGTCTTAGCCCAGGACTTCACACGTGCAGCGGCCTGAGGAGTGATCGCTTGCAGCCAAGCGCCGCTATGGGTGTCTTTTTCCGCGAAGCGCACATCACGCGTAAGATCGACGCGAGTCAAAGTGAAGTCAATCCGCCCGATGTTGCGCCAGGTCACGTGGTACTGGATCTCAGAATCCGGCAGAAAAACGCTGGGCACGGCGACCTGAACCGCCGGGCTGGTGAGGGTCTTGATCTGTTGCTGCGCCTGGTCGTAGTAGCGAGTTTCTCCCTTGGCATACTCGAGCGCGAGGCGGCGGAAGAGCTGCAGCGCTTTCACATAGTCAGCCTCCTGCCGCCATTGGCCATCGGCCAGTGGGATCACTGAGCCCTGATTGGCCATCCACTCCGCATAGTGGTACAGCGCATCGTCGTGCCAGCTTGACGTCTTGCCGGTTTGAATGGCCGCCTCAAACTCCTCGGGCACGCGCTGGCGCTGTTCCCAGTCGCCGGTGTGGCGCAGCGTCATGGCAATAAGATAATGAAGGCGCGCTTTGTCAGTGCTGGTCTGGGCGATCTTCAGCGCGTTCTCGACGACTTCGAGCGGGAGCACGTTGCCGTAATAGCCATAGTAGTAATAAGGCTCCGCGTGGCCCGGCTGGCTCATCGTCCACACCATTTGCAAGTAGCGCTGCCGGGCGAGGTCGATGTCGGAAGAAGCCGCCCACCATTCGAGTGCCTGCTGATAGTGCGGCCAGGCCTGGCCCCAGTTGACACTGTTGCGGCGTGTCCACCAGAAATCGCCCAAGGATTGCTGCGCCTCCGCCCAAATGCGGTCGCGCAGTTCCGGCGACTCGGCTTCGCGTACCAGCCGTTCCAGTTCTGCGCGGGCCTGGTCGAAGGGGGTGGAGTCCGAAGTCTGAGAGGCTGCCTGAGCGCGCCAGAGCGTATCGGCCAACCGAAAACGGGTCCAACGCTTCTCTGCTGGCGTAGCGTCTGACGTTACAGCCTTCAGATAGAGTTCACGCGCCAAGGAGAAAGACTGCTCTTCAAAGTGCTTCTCAGCCTGAGTTCTCAGTTGATCGTAGCTCTGCGGCGAGGTCTGCGCCTGTTGAAACGCCAGCCCACCCAGGGCCAGCAGAATCAACAAAGTAAAAGCGGTCAGGGTTCTCATGGGTGCTCCCGGTTAGCGTTTTAACTTCTGGGCTCCGGCAAGATTCAGCTTCGTGTTCATCCCCTAGACGCCAATCGAAAGGGTTCTTGCAGCAAATCTCTGGATGCAGTCTTAGATGCGGGGTAAGCCGAAAAGTTCCCTGAAGTCATCGAAGCGAAACTGCTAATCGAGAGCCATCGCTCTAGCCTGGTTTCTGTCGCGAAACTCGGAAGATCTTGCAGTATGTGGCTTTGAGCCGATCTTTCTAAAGATTTCGGCTCCCCTCGCCCCAACGCGGGAGAGGGGCCGGGGGAGGGGCCGGGGGTGAGGGGAGGGTGAGGGGTGGGTGAGGGGGTTTGCCACGCTGTGACAGCATGCGCCCGCCATTCCTCATCTGGCGTGGTTCTTTGCGCTCGGTTCGGGAATCGACGCGGCGTGCTTGCCCCCTCACCCTCCCCTCACCCCCAACCCCTGAAGCTGTGAAGAAATTCCCCCTTAGTCAAAGGGGGCGGCGGCGTAGCGACAGCGGTCGCGTAACCGCCCGGGGGTTGTGTTGCGAATTCGGGAAAGCTTTACCTCAACACGTGGTATCTCGATGGGGAGCACCACCTTCGCTTGGCCTTCCGACCTGGCCAGACAACCCCCGCGCCTTTGGCGCTGCCCCCTTTTCTAAGGGGGAATTTCTATCAATCGCCGGCCCTTCGCATTTTTTTCACAGCTCCCCTCTCCCCCGCTGGGGCGAGGGGAGCCAGACCGTTGAAGCGCACGCAAGAATAGCGCAGGCACGGCCTCGCGAGTTTCGCGACAGAAACCAGCCTAGCGGCCGGCTGCTCCAGCCTGGGTTTGGTTGTGGTCAGAGTGACCCGCTTGGCCGCGGGTGAGAAATGTAGGATTGAGGAAGGACCGCGAAAATTCTCAGGAAACCTTCAGGAACCAAGCTAGTTCAGCCGACGCAAGAAGCCGCGCGGCTGATTAGCAATGTTAGCCGCCGAATGAATTGCCAGCATATGATGTGGGAGTTTGATCCGTAACTCATTGGAGGTCCTGTGAGCGAAGTGGAACAAGTCGAAAGGCAAATTGAGAAGCTCTCGGCGGCGGACCTGGCAAAGTTTCGTGCTTGGTTTTTCGAATTTGATGCACGCGTCTGGGATGCACAGATTGAGTCGGATCTGAAGGCTGGAAAGCTCCAGGGCCTTATCGCTGAGGCATTGGCCGCTCGTTCTGGTAAACTCCTCGCATGGGACTGCGGTTCGAGTGGGATGCTGAAAAAGCGTTAGCGAACTACGGTCTTCGCAGATCCGCTCTCACTGACAATCTCGGACCCGGATCATTCCGCGGACGAAACACGCTTCCTGGATCTGGGATTGTCGCACCAGGGACAACTTCTTGTCGTTTCCTATACGGAACGAGCAGACCAGATTCGTATTATCAGTGCCCGGCTTGCCAGCCGGGTCTGGAGATTGGACATTTTTCAACGTGTTGGACGGCGACAGCCCCCTTTGTGCGGGCCACTCAGGCGATGGAATGAACTACCAACGCTTCGCCACCACTCTTCTGATTTCGGGCAACGAAGCTGTAGCTCAGGACTGAGCTGCCCTTTGGAGTGCGGCGGCAAGCGGAGCGCGACGCCGCTTTTTGATGGCTGGAGTCGCCGAAACGCCCCAGCAGCGCATACCTCGCGGGTTTAGAGCCAAAGCGCCGTCGTCGCTCCGCTCTGCCGGCGCACTCCAAATAGATCGGAATACGCCCTCTAGAATGTCCAATCTCAGGCCCGGCTTGCCAGCCGGGTGGAAAGAAACACTTATGAAACGAAAGAAGGTTAGACCCCGAAAGGCAGCAGATTCGTTGCGCGACGAATACGATTTCAGTCGTGGTGTGCGCGGCAAGCATTGGGCGCGTTACGCTTCCGGGACGAATGTCGTGGTTCTGGAGCCAGATGTGGCCTCAGCATTCCCAACGACAAGAGAAGTGAACGATGCCTTGCGGGCGTTGGCCCAGATCATCCGCAGCCGCACCTCCTCCCGCAAGAGCACCGATACCAGCGCCTAACCATCACTGGAGCGGATGCCCGCCCCGATCCGCGTCATCCTTCACTTCATTTCAAACGCATCGGCGAGCTTTAGTCAGTGCGGGTCGGCGATCACTAGCGGGCCCTGGGCACCAAAGTGGACAATGGGATCTACTGGATCTGGATCGGTACCCATGCTGAGTACGACAAGATCCTCGGCTGACCCGCCGCCTGCAGCCGACGCCGAAAAGGCGGATTCGTTAGACCGGGATCCCAATGGTGACTGTATACCTCGGAACTCTGACGCTGAGCCACACACGACAAGCACTTGAAGAGTGTTGACCCAATGGCTCGCCGCGGGGGCGCGGATCGTGGTCGAGACATCAAGTTTCGCAAGGGGAGTTTTTGATCTTCCAGTTTCTTGACAGAAACTAGCCTTCAGCGCTTCGGTAATCGGGGAGTTGTGAATGACGAGATGGTAGGAAAGATGATCCAGAACCTAAAGACCGTAGAGCTCATTGTGGAAGATTGGCCCTGGAGGCCTCGACTTCGTCGGAGAACGGACGAAAGAGTCTTGCTGAAGGTTGTGTTCTTCGACAGAGCGCTTCGCCAGCAGGTCAAAGAAGCCGGAGGAGTTTGGAACTGAGCACGCAAGCCTGGGCAATGCGCTATGAGCACCCATTGCCTTGGGGCTCAAGGAGCGGATCATAGAGGATGCAAGTTGTTACTAGATGTAGCAATCAGCAGGTTGCTATCCCCAGCTATTCAACGGGCAGGGTGCAATTCAAAGTGCGACAGGTTTCAAGCCGCCATTTGGGATTTTGTTTTCCAGTAGTCGTTCCATTTCTGGTTGGCGCGGCAGGTTCGTAGGACGAG
>JAKEER010000079.1 GCA_022616615.1 Acidobacteriota bacterium | reverse complement strand
TTTTCGACCGGTGAGTTCCGCTCCGGCGTGGCAGTCACCCAGGCCATGTTGCCCATCACCAGGTATAGAAACCCGTCCGGTCCAGCCACGATCGCGTGCGGGCCATGTTCGGACATTCTCCCCCGGAACTTGTGAATCAATTCGACCTGGTCGGCGCTATCGTCGCCATCGAGATCTTTCAGCCGATACAATCCATCCGCTTGCGGTCCGTTACCGACCAGGTAATAGGTCCTCTCATCGTAGGCCAGAATACCCTGGCAGTTGGTGACCTTCCGGGTGTATTCCTTGGCGTGGTCGAACTTGCCATCTCCATTCGTATCTTCGAGGATAAGCACCGGCCCGTTTTCGCGCGAGATCACCGGGCGCCCTTTCGTATCAAACGTCATGGCCACGATCGAGCCGGTCAACTCCGGCTCAGCGACCACGTCGATCATGAACCCTGGCTTCGCCCGGAAGCGGCCAGGGTTGGACTTCCCCTCGTTCCAGGTGACCTCTGGCCACAGGCCGGCCTTGCCGAACTGGCCAAGCACTTTCGCGGCAGCCCACTGCGAGTCGTCGAAGTCAAGCTCACGCCAGTTCTGGGGCGCCTCTTTCGAGCACTTCCAGCTCGAATCGGTCAGCAGCGTGTAATGATTCCCGGGTATCGTGCGGCGCACGAGCCAGGCAACCAGGCCGGCCGGCCCGCCGCGGTTGATTGCCTCGACAGTGATGAGATTCTTCCCGCGCCGCAGCCATCCCTTCACGTCGAATACCTTGCCTTGCTGCCAGTTCCGGCCGCGGCCGACCTCTTTGCCGTTGATATGCAGTACAAACTCGTCGTTGCAGGCGATGTACATCTCCGCTTCGGCGAGGTCATGTCTTTCCTCGAACGTGCGCCGGAAGTAACGCGTCTCGGCCGGAGCTGACTGGAGCGGATCTCCCTCGTCATACCAGATGATTTCGGCGCGAGGGAAGACCTGGGCTGACGTGCCGCGCAGACTCCAAATACTTGAGAGGAGCAATCCTGCGTAGCATGCAAGTGTGACCCAGCGCTGGCTCATGGGCTATTTCCTCCTGTAAGACGGCCGTGTAGCGCACTTCGGCTTTTGGGTCTGCGGCTTTTCAATCCGGTCGGGCGGGACAATCATCTCAAAGTAAAGCCGCAGACTCACAAAACCGGCTCTGCGCTACCACTCAATCTTTGCTCTCTCAAGAATGCCAACGTGGCCACCGTATTTGCACCACGGTTCAGTCAAAGTCGCGAGCCCTCCCTTACGGTCGGGCTACTGAACAGGGCCGAGGCTCAAGTCAGTAGCCCGCGCGTCAGCAAGGGCTCTGCCTCGACTCAACAAAATACGCGACTTTGACGGAACCCTGGTATTTGCACTCATTAGCCTTCTCCGCGTCTCTGCGGTGAATTATGCTGTTGTACTCATTTAAGCCAGACAACAATTTCTGCCTGAGAGAGTTTGCTAGTTTCAATCCGCAGCAAGGAGTCCGATTTGGAGATCTGGTAAGCCTCGCGGAGCCATCCTGTTTCGAATTGATCGCCGGTATTATGAATGAGCAATCCGGAGGCTGAAGCAATCGTCAGTGCCGTTTTGAAGTCTCCCGCTCTACGGATGAGGGGAATGTAAAGTTCCTCCAAGTATGCCTGATCACTCGAACTCTTGAATTGCGCTACGTCGGCTGCTGTGCGATGCAGTTCCGGCGCTAGCCCGCGAGCTAAGAGGCACCACAATCCCGCCCTTTCTAACCCCGCGAGATTGATCCGTGCGACTTCCGGTCTTTTCTTAAGATAGGCCAAGGCTGTCAAGATATCCTGCACCCGATTGGCGTCGTCGGTGCGATTGTAGGTGGTAAAGAAACGATCGCTCATATCCCGGTTTGCTTTAGCGGTTCCCGTGTTGAAGCAGTCAATGGCCAGGACCAGATGCCCCTGTTTTAGCAAGGAACTGACGATGGAACTCATATCGTTCTGAAATGCCATTTTCCCTTCGGGATGAACCAGTAACGTTGCGGTGAGGCTTTTCCCCTTTTGTTTTGGCGTCCACAGCAAGGCCGGGACTCGATCTCCCTTATTGTAGCGTCCTATCAGAAGTTCCTGGTCAGCACCTCCTTTGCGGAAAGACTGCGCTACCTCGATGATTTCCCTCGGATCCGGAAATTGGGCGGCCAGGGAATGCTCCAAGGCCGGAGGCATCAATTCACGAAAGTGATCGAGCGTTTTCGAATCCCGTGGTTTTAGTTTGTTGAGCTGCTCCTGATAGCTGCGAACCAAAAAGTCAATGAGCTGAGACTCGGTTTTGGCCTCCCGGGGCAGTTCGCGTCCAAAGAACACCAGCAGGTTTGAGGGAAATTCCACCCTGAATGCTGTTTCCTTCACAGGCGCTGCGTCTTTGTGACCCAATATCCAGCGGTCGAACCAGGAATACACCGCCTCCCGGCTTTCCTTGTTGTAATTGTGCTCGGCAAAAACCTGGACGGTCTGCAGGCTGTCTTCGGCGCCCAGAAGTTTATAAACGCTCTGGATGGCTGGAAATTCCACACGGGGCGTGTCGTTGGTCCAATCGCCGGCGGCAGAAACCAGCAATAGGGGGCGGGGAGCCATCAAGGCGCCGATTTCCATGTTGTTGGTATCGAGTCTTAGGTTGGCAGTGTTTTCACAGACGTCGCCACCTTGCATGTAATGAGAAATCATGTTGACCGGGGCAGAAGCCTTAATTCGGTCGTCCACAGCGGTGAGGAGGAACGTCTGTGTGCCACCACCGGAGGCCCCAGTGCAGGCCAGTCGATTTCGGTCAACGTCTGGCAGAGACTCCAGAAAGTCGGCAGCACGAATACTATTCCACAAATGAAGTCCCAACGATCCGATACCCCAAAGGCTCAGAGGCTTGCCTATAAGCCGGTGATCCACTTGACGACTATCGTTGTAGCCGATCATGTCATAGGTGAAGACCACGTAGCCCTGCCGGGCAAAGTTGATACACCGTGCAGGGATTGAGCCCAGAGCGCTATTCTCCAATCGCCCATAAGGCCAGTGCCCGTGGGGGCTGAGTATTGCGGGAAAAGGACCGGCCTTCCCCATGGGCCGATAAAGGTTCCCCGTCACGTAAAAGCCGGGATAACTTTCGAAATAGACCTTTTCAATAGAGTAATCGTCTCGCTCGATCTTGCCAAGAATTTGAGGCTGAAGAGGTGTCCTCTCGGGAATCGGCCAGAGCCCGCTACTCACAAGAATTTGCTGGCGTAGGTACTTCGCCCGGGCCAGCCATTCTTCCTTAGTCCTGTAAGGCTGGAAGGTGTAGGGCATGTTCAGATGTCGGATCTCAACCGCCCTCCGGTCCACTTCAGGAATGAGGCGATCCTGGCAATGGAGGTGTCCCGGAGAAAAAAGAAAGGCAATCAGGAAAGAAAAAGAAACTCGATCTCGGGAAAGCATAAGTCACTCGATGAAGGTTAAATCAAGAGCACCAGAGTTTGCTGAAAGCCATTGTCGCAGGCGACGCATCACAGGCCGAGCAGCAAATGAGAGCTCATATCAAGGGGGCTATAGCGCGATGGCGAGTATGAAAAAGGCTCTTCATGCAGGGCATTGCTTTGGGCTAGATTATTTGGGCAGTCTCAGTCTCGCCGCCGCCCTCTAGAATTTACCCTTCCTGGCTCTCCACAATAATCCGGTCATAAACCTGGCGGGCCTTCTCGTACGCACCTTCAGCGTCCTTGAGCTCTTCTGACCGGATGCGGGAGGGCTTCATTTCCCAGCAACGGTCGACGCCCCGCCGGCACCACTCAGCGCTGCGCTTGGAGGCGCGAATCGGTTTGCCATTCACCATGACAAAAATCGGATTGGTGTGCGAGCTGTAGAGGACGCGCAACGCCATCCAACTTGAGCGCTCCACCGGGCGCTCAAAGCGCACGTCCTGCCACTGCCCATCGGCTTCAATCTCCTTGCGATCCACCGGCTCTCCATTCACAACCAGTTCTACCGCCACCTTGCGCGTTTTGCCGACGCGCGCCCGCTCGACGTCCCAGTACGGCGGCAGATTCGCAGGGCGGGAGGCGATAATGGCGCCGATCTCGTCCTGGACTGGCGGCAGGTAGGCCGCAGCCCGGGCGTGGATCTGAACTTTCTGCGGGCCGTTCAACTCAACTTGGCTTTGCCCGTTTCCAAGCTGGGTGCCGTTCACACGAAAATCGATGAGGTGCGACTTGCCCTCGGAGACGTAGCTGCGCCCATCCCGGATAGCGTCGACAAACCGGTCAAAATCCAGCTTGCCGTCCAGCTTCGCGTAGGTGCGGGCGAGTCCAACGCGGTCGTCGAAGATGCAGGGAAAGTCGGTTTCGCCACTCAATCGCACGCGGAAACCCGTGTTCAACGTGTGGTACCACATGTTGAGTTCCCAGGGCAGCGGCGAGTCGCCGGCGGAAAAAAAGTCCACCGCTTCATGAGCGACCGTGACAATGTATTCATTAGCCCCGATGCCATCGTATTTTGGCTGGACGTAATTGGGAAACGTTTTGACCGGCTCCTGAGGCTCCAGCCCCCATCCCGAGTGCGCGTAGCCCACCGCGCCGCCCTGAGCGCGCGCCCATTTTAGTACTGGCAGC
The DNA here is from genome assembly GCA_022616615.1 of Acidobacteriota bacterium. Lineage (GTDB taxonomy): Bacteria > Acidobacteriota > Terriglobia > Versatilivoradales > Versatilivoraceae > VFZK01. Next base: position 698 of record JAKEER010000079.1, on the reverse strand, counting down.
GTCCAGCTTGGCCATTCTTCGATCTTAGTCGTGCCAGGATAGTCATCCTCCTGCAGGCGCAGCAGGCAGACATGACCTGCATGCGACGACGGAAAACCGGAAACCTCCACGTCATAACGCATCACGTTTCGCTCGTTAGAGAGCGGATGCACTTTGCCTTTGAAATAGGTCTTCTGGTGGTACCAGCCGGGCCCCCAACTCAAAACGCAAGCGACGTTCAGATCCTCTCCCACGGCCTGTCGCCACATGTGCTCGGGCTGCACGCCCTCTTCCGGACTCTCGTAATGGCTGCACCCCGCGGCATGCACGTGATGGTCGCCGCTGTACCAGCCGGAACGCGCCATATGAACCCAGCGTTTGAGACGCAAAGAAACCTCAAATGACTTAGTGCCCGGAGGAATCTTTACCTGCTGCGATTGGGGAAGATACTCGGGACCACGTCCAAACGCGACGTGGTAGTTGCCCGCCGGCAAATAGACATGCTCGCCATCGGCGCGATAGACCTGGGGATGAAAGAAGAAGTCGGGAAACTCGTCACCGCCCGCGTGGCGGCGGGAGGGCAGGGGATACACCCCAATCAGGCGCTTGGTTCCACGTTTGTCTTGCGCACCATCAAACCTGCCCTCTTCCCAGTTGCGCCGATAGGCCATCGTCAGGCGGTAGTCCTTGGGGAACGGTTCCTTCTGCGGATCTTCCAA
>JAKEER010000598.1 GCA_022616615.1 Acidobacteriota bacterium | reverse complement strand
GGCGACTTTCTAGATGGCCAGTGGCGCGTACGGATCCCAATGCATCCTATGCGGCGAGATCATGGACCCCGTGATCAAGAGCAATCGGAAAAAGAGGCAGGGCGAACTAGCGGGCTTACGAAGGGTCACCCTCGACTCCCGTTCCGGCGTTCGAGGTTAGACAATAATCGTGCGGACGCCAGGCGTTCCCAATCGTGCGAAGCGAGCCAACCAAGTCAACAGAATTGCAGGCTCTGACGGTGACTACCCGAACGATTCGGTTCCGGCTGGGCTGGGCTGCCATGGCCGCTCCCAAGGGGACTGCCGAACTGACAGCTAACAAAATTGTCGTCCTTAGTGACAGCATCGAAAACGTTCTCCATGTATTTACGAACCAGAGTACTAAACTAAGGGCCCGCGCAAAAACAACTTGGAACTTTGGGCTCGTCCTCGTACTCGGCATGAGCAGCAGGATTGAAGGTCAACCCTCACTTGGCCCCACGGCCACTCAAAGCCGAGGACGAGAACGACGACGAGGACGAGCGAAGGATCTTCGCATTCTGTTACCATTAAGAACAGAAGTGCCAACTTAATTTTGCGCAAGCCACAAAAGAAAAAGCCCCGGATGGAGTGTCATTCCGGGGCTTTCCAGTTCAATTGAAAGAAGGCATGCAGTTCAGAATGTCACACGCATCTCCAACTGGACGTTGCGCGAAAAGGGTTGCTGGAAACCAGTAATTTTGCCGAACAACGGACTCGTAATGTCTGTGTTCGGATTGCCGCGTCCAGCCCGGTTGAAGGCATTACCGAACACGGCGGCGAATTCCACACGAGAGCTCTCCGTAAAGGCGAAGCCCTTGCGCAGTCCGAAGCTCTCGCTGAGATTGTAGGGGCCACGGAGCTCCTGGTATCGCGGAGCCGCAGTTCCCAGCCTCAGGGGAATGTTGTTTCCGGTTCGAGGAATCTGGGCAAAAGCGGCCGGGTTCAGATAGCGTTCTCCGCTCCCGTTCGTCTGGACGTCTGCCGAGCTGTTCAGTTTCATCGGAACGCCTGGAACAACATCCGGGCGGAAAGTGCCATTAAAAATAGCTGTCCGAAACGCACTGGTGCTGATGGAAAGCGGGTCCCCCGATCGGTAGTTGTGAATTCCAGTGACAGTCCATCCTCCGACAATGTGGCCGAGGGCGCCAGTTACGTTCACCGGCTTGCCTTTGCCAAAGGGAAGCTCATAGATCCACGAGACCTTGAGGAACTGAGGAATGCTGAAGGACGTCGGGCTCTTTTCGAGCTGCCGATTGAAAACATCCTGAGAATCTAAGAAACTGCCAAGCGCGCCGTCCGAACCATTAAATAGCGCCTTGGACCAAGTGTAGGCTGCCAGAACGGACAGACCGTTGGTGAAGCGCCGCGTCAACTGGAGCTGGAGAGAGTCGTAATGCGAAGTTCCAAAGTTGGTGTAAAACTGAAACACACCGTTATATTGAGGAAAACCGCGCAGGGCTTGAGCAACGGTTCCGTTGAACCCCGCGTAAGGAATGGGGGCCAGGCCAGGGTTTGCTGAAAGCGGTTCGATGAGCCGGTCACCCAGCGCCAGGGCGCTTACAGGCAATTGGTCCAACTGGCTAAAGCTACTGGCCACGAGGCGAGTCCCCTTGTTTCCGATGTAACCGGCTTCGAGAACGAACGAAGCGGGGAGGGCGTACTGGAACCCTAAATTGTAGTTCTGCACGTACCCGACGCGATTGGAATCTGGCGCGGTGTATGGAATGCCTTGCCCGTTCTGAAGCGCTGGATTCTTGTTAGGCAGGGCGCCCGGGAAATCCGGATACCTGTCATGCAAGTAAAGCACAGGATCCTGCGGAAACCTAAGCGGTGTGTTGTTGGAGTTAATGGAGATGCTTCCGCTGAATCCGGAGGTGCCGGGGAAGTTGAACCCGTTGGTGATATGCGGCGTGTTGTTGATGCCGTAGCCGCCTCGCACAACCAGCTTATCATTCACTGCATAGGCGAAACCAAACCTGGGCGAGACCATCCACCAATAAGTGTCCTGGAAACCCTCCTTCCCCAGATCATCGACGAAGACCAGTGCCCCGGGGCGGCCCCCCGCTCCCGGATTGGGCTTGGTCAGGTCGATGCCCGTGATGCGTCCTGCGACTTCGTTATAGCCGCCAATGACTTCCCACCGCACCCCGAGGTTCAGGGTGAGCTTCCGATTCACCTTCCAGTCGTCCATGAAGTAGAACCCGGGCTGCGTGACGCGGTATCCGAAAGTTGTGGAATTGATTTCGCGGCCGGTGTTGTTGACAGCGCCAAGCAGGAAACTGGCAAAGGAGTGTCCGGTAGAGCTGGAGAAACCTGGCAATTCGGTTTGAATCGGCTGGAAATTGAAGTCGCCGGAGCCCGACTTGTTGCGGTTGTTGAAATAGTATTTTCTGACTTCCATGCCTGTCTTGAAGTTGTGCTTGCCACGAATGATCGTCAGATCGTCTTGAACAATGGTGCTGCCGTTGTATCCCCCAAATCTACTGCCTGAGCCCAAACGTCCACCGGCTCCAATCCCACCTCCCTGGATGGCGGTTCCGCCGAATGTCAGCACCGGGAAATGCGTGGGAGCGACATTCTGAAGGCCAATTTTCTCGGGCCATCCCTGGTCGATGAAGGCGCTCTGGTTAGTGGAGCCAAAGCGGTTGTAGCCGATAGCGAAGTGATTCAGGACCGCCGGTGTGATCGTCCAGTCTTCGGCAATTCGAACCATTCGTCCCGGTGTCGATTGTCTTTGGTAAACACCTGTAGGAGTGCCCGGAGGTATTCCCCAGCGGTTGCCAGGAGAGTTGTCTTGCACGCGATAGTTGTGATTGTAGAAGGTGGCCAGACGATGCTGGTCGCTGAACTTGTGGTCCACTTTGAACCCATGGTTCCGGTCATCATGCCGGGGACAACAGGTCCCAATTGCCGGAATGTTGTTCAACAGGTTGGAATTGATCGGATCTGTAATCGGAGCCAGCTCTAAGATCTTGCCCGTGACAGGACTCCAGATCGACTGGGGAATGATATTGCCTGGGAAGGGATCGCGGACTGTAACTCCATTAACCGTCCGGGTGGTTCGTGGATCGTAGAGCTGGCCGAATACAATCGGCCTGCCCACAGCATCTGTACCGAGGGTCGTTCCGGACGAAGCGTTTCCGGTAAATGCCGGATTTAGGAGTTGGGAGAAGTCCCCCCTTTTGAAGGCAACGGTCGGAAGAGTGGTGAACGATGTCGAAACGAAGTTCCGAACGCGACCTACTTCCAGATTGTTGAAGAAAAATGTCTTGTTCTTTCCGTTATAGACCTTGGGAATGTAAACGGGGCCGCCGACAGAGTACCCATAATTCAACAGTTTGAAGGGAGGCTTCGGCCGGTTGATCGCATTGTTGAATGGACTGTTCGCACGGAGAACGTCGTTTTGAAGATAGGAGAATCCGGAGCCGTGGAGTTCATTGGCGCCTGACTTGATGGCGAAATTGACGACCCCGGTCTGTCCGCCGCCGTACTGGGCGCCGATCGTTCCCGTCTGGAGCTTGAATTCACTGACCGCCTCGAAACTGGGATTCAAGTCGCCGCCGCCCTGCAGATCGAAACCCCCAACGGGAATGCCCTCAATCAGGATCTCGTGGGAGTACAACTGACCTCCATTGATCGACCCCTGAAAGGTGGTTCCCACGGTTCCCGGAAGACTGGAGAAGACAAACGACTGAATTATACGACGACCCCCTCCCCCTCCAATCAGGAGTGGCAAGGTGTCGAACTCCTCGTTCGTAACGTAGCGGCTGATTTCTGCCGTGCCCGACTCAATCAATGGCGCCGCCGAGGTCACCGTGACCTGCTCGCTGACTTGGCCCACTTGTTGCTTGAAGTCCAGCGTGAGGGTCTGAGCGACACGAAGAGTCACATTGTCAGCCACAGCCGTCTGAAATCCGTTAGCCTTCACGGTGAGTTTGTAGGTTCCGAGCGGCAGATAGGGCAGTCGATAAACCCCCGCGTCGGTCGTCGAAGTCTTCGTTTCGACGTTCGTCCCCAGATTTAGTGCGATGATCTCGGCATTCGGCACGACCGCGCCGCTGGTGTCGGTCACAATGCCGTTAAAGGCGCCTCTCTCCCCTTGGGCCCGCAGCGTCGCGGCACTCAACAGGAGGAAGGCGCAAGCCATTAGAAAAGAGAGCTGGATTCGTCCGTTGCTCTTCATAATGCGTCTCCTTGATTTTGCTTTTTTGATTTCTTGCGGACACTGTTCGGTGGAAACCTCGAAAACTCGTCTCTTGGACGAAGGATTGAGCGATAACCAGCGAGGCCCAAGCACTTCAGGTCTTAGAATCTTGACTTTGATTCGGTTACTTCGATGTTAACGAAGGGTCCACCAAAGCTGCAACGATTACCGATGTCATGAAACCATGATTCTGCGTTGAATTTTCGAGAATATCCGCAATAGGGAAGCCAAAGGATCAACAGAGGGAGGCTCGGCAGGAAGGGTAAGAAGGGATCAGGGGTCCGTCAAAGTCAGAATCAGAGCGTTCAGATAGGGGTAGGGGCGGGCGTTAGCCGCCCCTCCCTCCGAACCGTGCAGGCGGTTTTCCCGCACACGGCTCTCC
>JAKEER010000597.1 GCA_022616615.1 Acidobacteriota bacterium | reverse complement strand
TCGCGAAAGTCGCCAATGGTGTGTACGCGATAAAGAAGATCGTACCCATAGAAGACTTACTTGCCCAAATAAGCAACGACGTGGCAGAGCAAGGGACCCTATCGGAAGAAGATCGTCGAGAGATTGCGAAAGCATATGATGAACTCCTAGATGGCGCTACGATGGATGTGATCATACCGACGGGAAAGGCGGTGAGAGCAGAGGGGACGACTCTTGGGCAAATCGTGGGCTCCTTGCGAAGCCAAACAAGCGAATACCGTGATGCCCTGAGGGCCCTTCCCAGTGCTGGCGAAGATAACCAATCCTTAAATGAAGTTCTCCGAATCGCGTACAACTTCAGTACTGACGTACTCCCTCTAATCTTTCTTTTCATGAGTATCTGCGACCTCAAACCTTTGATTTTCTGGTGTACCGTGGACAAGCAGTGGGCGCTGTACAGTGCGTTTGCATCTTTGCCTTGGTCAGCGCTTGGGCGAAAGGAAAAGCTGGAGGGGTATCAGCAAATCGTGTCGCAGGCTAGGAATCGCGCTTTCCATCACGTATTGCCCTTTGACGCAACAGTAGAGGCCGACCTTTCCAACTCAGATGTACGAGCCGAAAAAATTCGACTTTTCACTCCGTTCGGTCAGAAGGAGGCGAGAGGAGTTCGGCTAAAAGACCAAGACCTTGCAGACCTATTTGGAGAATTCTCGCGTGCGAAGTGGAGGCCCGTCTCGAATGTGTTTTGGCATGCAAATCTAGACGTAATGCAGGCGGCTACTGATTTGGCGCAAGCGGTGTTGGATACACTCATTCTGGTTCACAAAGCGAGAAAGAGCAGCCGGTAGGGAGTCCAATGGAGCCCTGGTACAAAGTTGCTACGCCCCGAGCCGAAGTCCGAGAAGGAAGGTCGTTCAATCCCGACGAGTTCGCCATTGCGCTGGAGCAAGTGGTTGCGGGCACGGCGCCGGAAGACTACCGCAATCCAAAGAAATTCTTCGACCGCACGGTTTTCACGCGGGCCGTGACCGACCACTTGGGCCTAGTTCTGCGGCGGCTCGCCGGAGAAACTCAGAACACTGCACCCGTGCTCAGCTTGATCACGCAATTCGGCGGCGGCAAGACGCACACCTTGGCCGCTCTCTACCATCTTGTCCACAACGCAAAGGCGTCGGCCACTCATCCAGAAATACAAGCCCTGCTCGCGAAAGTCGGGCAGTCTTCACTGCCGACTGCACGGGCCGCCGTCTTTGTGGGCAATGCTTGGGACCCTGGTGAGGGGAAAGAGACCCCGTGGATTGACGTGGCGCGCCAGTTGGCAGGCCCGGCAGGAGTTGAAGCTCTTGGGCCCAAGGCTAGGAGCACACCCCCAGGAACCGAAGCTATCAATCGACTGGTTCAAGCCGCCGGTGGGCGGGTTCTGTTTCTCTTTGACGAGGTTCTGAACTTCTTCAACCGACACCGCGACCTGTCCGAGCATTTCTATGCCTTTGTGCAGAACCTGACAGTGGCAATGACCGGGACGAGCGGAAGCGCGGCTCTGATCAGCTTGCCCCGCAGTCTGGTGGAGATGACCGACTTCGACCAACGGTGGCTCGACCGTATCAGCAAGGTTGTGAACCGCGTCGCGCGTGACCTCATCGCGAACGACGAGAGTGAGATCAGCGAGGTGGTCCGGCGTCGGCTATTTGATGACCTCGGCGGCGAACGCATCCGAAAGAGCGTAGCGAAAGAATATGCTGAATGGTGTTTTGAGCGGCGTCACCAGTTGCCGCCGGAGTGGACGGCGGTTGACGCCGTAACAACAGATGCCAAAGCAAAAGACTTGCTCCGTTCGCGGTTTGAGGTCGCCTACCCCTTCCATCCGGCCACGATTTCCGTCTTTCAGCGGAAGTGGCAGGGCCTGGCCCACTACCAGCGAACCCGGGGCACGCTGGCCATGTTTGCCCAGTGGATTTCAATGGCCGGGACCAGAGCCTTTCAGGGCGCGCGCAGGGAGCCGCTGATCACACTGGGTTCTGCCCCGCTGGACAAGTCGGAGTTTCAGGCAACGATTCTTGGACAGCTTGGCGAGCAGCGACTGCTGCCAGCAATCGAAGTGGACATCGCGGGAACTGCCAGTCATGCGCGAGCGCTGGACGCCGACAGCAAGGGGAAAGGAAAAGGTTTGCAGGAACTACACCGGCGCGTCGGGGCTGCAATTCTATTTGAGTCCACAGGGGTAGCGAGCGACAAGGCTGCGCATCTGCCAGAGCTTCGTTTTGCACTGGGGGAGCCGGGGCTAGACATCACTTCCATTGACAATGCGGCTACAGCCCTAGAAAAGCGGTCGTTCTTCATTCGGCGGGTGGGGACGGACGGATACAGAATCGGCTACAAGCCAACCTTGAAGAAGATCGTCGGCGACCGTCGCGCTGGTCTGGATGACGCCGAGGTGGCAAAGGCGATCCGCAATGCCGTCAAACAGGTTACGGACAAGGGCCGGGTGCTGACTGTAGTTCCGCTTGTCACCGATGGCTCAGATGTTGCCGACAACCCCAAGCTGACTATCGTCGTGCTCGATCCGGAAATCGAATGGGAACCCGATGGCGAAATCCGAAGGAAGGTCGCCGAGTGGACTCGGCAACGTGGAGGCTCCAACCGCTTCTATCCAGCCGCGCTTGTATGGCTGGCGCGGAAGCCGGGCCGCACCCTGCGTGAGAAGGCAGAGCTATTCTTGGCTTGGAAGCGCGTGGCAGAAGACCTATCGTCGGGAACGCTAGGGACTGACTTCGACGCATCAGAGCGGGGAGAGATCGCCAGCCAGATCAAAGATTCGGAGGAGGCACTGCATGACGAAGTGTGGGCCAGCTACCGGTATGCGCTGGTGGCAGATGCTCAGGGATTGCACGGCATTCGCGAGATAGATTTGGGCGCTGGGCATTCGAGTTCGGTCGCCAGCTTCAGCGCAAGAGTGGTCGCCGCCTTGAAGGCTGAAGGGCTTCTCAACGAGTCCGTGGGCGCCGGCTACCTGGACCGTAGCTGGCCTCCCGCGTTGAAAGATAGTGGCGCTTGGCCGCTAAAGGGCTTGCGGCAGGCGTTCTTGGACGGTACGTTGACGCGACTGCCCGACCCGGAAGACGTTCTGCGCCGCCAGATCGTTAGCTTCGTTGAAAGAGGGGAATTCGGCCTTGGATCAGGGCCGAAAGACGCTAGTTACCAGCACGTCTGGTGGAAAGAGCCAGTTGCTCCAGAAGAGGTAACGTTCGACGACAAGACGTTTCTTCTGACAAGAGAACGTGCGGCGCTACTCAAGGAGAAGCCCGCCTCGGCCGTAGACACCCCGCTCCCTGATCAAGGGGGACTCGTCCTTGAGCCGCCCCCTTCACCGACTCCGACACCAGCTGGGCAATCTGTTCGCCTTAGCTTGCGCGGCGCGATCCCACCGGAGCAATGGAACAAGCTCGGCACAAAGCTGCTGCCCAAGCTACGCACAGCGGGCAAGGACCTCTCGCTGGGCATTGACGCAACGTTCACGGTTCGGGCTGAGGACCTGCGCCAGGTGGAAGCTGATCTCCGTCAAGCCCTGCGCGACCTCGGCCTGGAAGGCGTAGTCCGAATTGAGAGTGGAGGTTGACCTTCAGTGCTCGCATCTAACCCCTCCACATAGTGTTGAAGATTCTTCATTCCTGCAGCTCTACTAAGGGTATGCGGAATATTTTCGATCAGTACAGTCAACCGGAGAATCGGCTGACCCACGATTCAGCGGGTGGTGCGGAAGAGGCGGCGAGACAGAGCTGACCTAGCCCCCAGGGTGTGCTACATAGTTTAGGAGTTTCTCAAGCAGTCAGTTGGGTAAGAGCTACTGAAGCAGGAGCATTGTAACCCTCTGGTTTGGGCAACCAGAGAGTTGAAGAGAGCACACCGACCCCTGGCCTTGGCTGCCGCTAAGCTGGAGCTGACCCACTCTCCGTTGGACTCGTGCTACTTCCAGGTAGTTCAGACGGTGTCTGGGTCGGCCCAGGGCGCTCCCCCAAGTCACCTGCCTGCACGCTCGGGGGGGGGTCCCTGGGCGCGATCTCCTGGGCTTGCCCAAAAACCCTTCTCAGCAGCTGGCTGCAATCGCCTGATTCATCAAGGCATGGTGTCCGCAATCCGGACGGCCCACAAACACTAGTATTCGGCTTGACAAGTTTGAATCTCCATTCTATAAGACTACCAGCAAAGTCGGCCCAAAGGTTGCCCAGTCAAACCGCCTCAACATGATGGCGTTTGACAGTTCCCGTTGACACAGCGGGGGAGGGCCTACTCACGATGGCTCGTCCGAAGTACCGACCGCCGCGCAAGTTCTATTTCATCCCGACAATCCTGGTTGCTGCTGTGCTCATTTTCACAGCTCTTTCTCTTGTATATGATCTCCCGCTGGGTCCTGAGTACCTCAGCATCCTCCATGCGATTCTCTCTTTGGCCATAGTTCTGTTTACCTTCGGTCTCCTTGGGGATTCGGAGGCCGCAATCAGTTCCGGCAGCCAGTACGGTTTGGAGTGGCAGGCCGGAGGGTCCTTTGCTGGCCTGTTGATCCTCTTCGCCCTTTTATCGTGGGGGCTCAGCCCATACCGATCCTTGACGGTTCATCTCCTCAAGCAGAACGGCGATTTCCTTGGACGACAAGATGGCCCGGTCGATGTCGTCATCGCATCAGAAGTCAAGCGGTCCGTGATAACCACAGACGGGCAGGCGGTTTTTGCTTACCTACCTCGTTCTGAGGAGTGGAGAATTCATATCTCAGGTGCTTTCATGAGAAGGGGGAACGTTCTCCCCGAGGGCTGTCTCCTTGACGATTCCCTCATTAGCCGGTCGTGGCGATGCCGCACCCTAAGAGTGACGATGACGGAGACATTTCCGTGTCTGACTGACCTATCGATTGTTGTGGGCGAGACTGAACCGACCAACGCGACAGTCAGGGGCTTGCTTGAGGACTTTAAGGAGGACATGGAGGAGCACGGGGAGAAGGTCAGCATTCGATTGAATTACTCCGACGAGATCATCAAGCGCGGTCTCCACGAACGCTCCTTCAAGATTCACCGGAGGACCCACGCCCGCAAAGCGTGTGATGCTCTTGCCGACATCGAACACCAGTTCAACCTTTCCAATAGAAACTCTCCTATTCGTTTCTACGCCACGTGCTCCGCTGTTTACGTGGCGCTGTCTTCGGAAGCTGCGCCAAGTGGAGACTACAGGTCATGTTCACAGTAGGACAGCCGAGTCGTTTGGCCGCAGCTTTCGTGAGTGTTGGCTTACTTCTCGCCGTAACTGGTCCCCTAGCTGCGGGAGAGTGCACGGCAACCTCCAGCTCTAGCTGTCGGTTATTCTGCGCCGTCGGAACAGAATCAATCACATGTCCGACCGATGGCCTGTCCCGCTGCCACATGCACTGTCGCAGTGGGAAGTCTTCCAAGGCCGAGCCAGCAACCTGCAGCTCGGGATCTGGGACGGAGTGTCACCTCACCTGTGATGAGGAGAAACTGTCGCTTGTTTGCAGTGAGGGCTCAAAGAAGTGCAAGGGTCGGTGCCGGAAGGGTCAGCGTCAAGGAACTTCTACGGCCCTTGCTCCCCAAAGGGATCCATTCCTTGAGGAATGGTTCAACGACCTCGTGACAGATATTCGTGACGCCTTATCAAGGGAGAAACCGGCGGAGGCGCGACCTTCAACGATTGCCGTCGCCTTCTACGACAGGCTTGACAAGGGTGAGGCAGTTGCGCAGACGACGAGGGTTGTGGTCGAAGTACCGGGTGATCGCGCCACTGTTCTACTGGGAATATCTAAGGAGGAGGTCGGGCGGCTCAGCAAAGCAGTTGAACCGCTCCTGAAAAGCCTGCGCGTGAACGAGGATCTCCGTAGGACGTACGACCAGTTGATTGACGTCCAGCTGGAGAAGGAGGCGGAGATACAGAGAAAACAGAACTGCCACGAGGACCCCTTCGATCGCCGTCCGACACCGCTTCCCGTAGGTCCAATTGTTGGGGAAGGGTTTGTGTGTGAGGCTTGCGGAGAGCGTATGCGTACTCCTGATTGCAAGAAGGGGCATGGACCCACAGAGGTAGAAGCGAAAGCGGCCGCAATCCGAAACCTCTGCGATTTGGACTCTGTTTGTATCGGGTCAGTAACCACTATCTGCCGAAAATCGGCACCCAATATCAAGCCGCTCAATAATCCCAATTAGTAGCCCCCGAAGAAGAGAATCCCAGGGGGAACGACGCAGTCAAGATTTGCGGCCAAGTACGGACCCCACAAACAACACTGCAAATGCGTCTAAGGGATGACCGC
>JAKEER010000596.1 GCA_022616615.1 Acidobacteriota bacterium | reverse complement strand
TCATCTGACAGCATGGAAAAGCTCGCCGGGGCCGTGGCGGGAGCGCAGGTTGACCTCAATCCTCACCAGGTGGACGCGGCGCTTTTCGCGTTCAACTCGCCACTCTCGAGGGGCGCATTATTAGCGGACGAGGTGGGCCTCGGCAAGACCATTGAAGCGGGGCTTGTTCTTTCCCAGAGATGGGCCGAGCGGAAGCGGCGCATCCTGATCATCACGCCGTCGAATCTCCGCAAGCAGTGGCACCAGGAGCTGGCTGAGAAGTTTTTCCTGCCGTGCCGGATATTGGAGACGAAGCTCTATAACGAGGCAATCAAGCAAGGGAATTGTCGTCCTTTTGAAATCAAAGACACCATCGTCATCTGCTCCTACCACTTCGCTCGTGCCAAGGCGACGGATATCACCACTACCCCGTGGGACCTTGTCGTCATTGACGAAGCGCATCGGCTGCGCAACGTCTACAAACCGTCCAACGTCATTGCCAATACTCTCAAGTCCGCTCTGAAAGAGCGGCACAAGCTGCTGCTGACGGCAACGCCACTCCAGAATTCGCTGCTCGAACTGTTCGGCCTCGTTAGCATCATTGACGAGCACGCATTCGGCGATCTCAAAAGCTTTCGCGAACAGTTCGCCAATCTGTCCCAGGAGCAGGTCTTTCATGCCTTAAAAGCACGCCTTCGGCCCGTCTGCCATCGCACCCTTCGTCGGCAAGTAACGGCCTACATTTCGTACACGCGCCGGCTGCCGCTGGTGGAAGAATTCACTCCTGAAGAGGGCGAGGACCGCCTTTACGAGATGGTTTCCGAATACTTGCGGCGTCCGAACCTGCAAGCTCTTCCATCCGGTCAGCGTTCGCTGATGACCCTGGTCCTGCGTAAGTTGCTCGCATCGTCCACCTTCGCCATTGCCGGTGCGCTCACCTCAATTTCGAACCGGCTCAAAGCCAAGCTCCGCAAGCAGAATGCGTCGGAGCCACTGGAAGACGAACTCAATCAGGACTACGAGGCACTTAAAGAAACTGCGGAGGAGTGGGGCGACGATCAGCCTCCGGAATTGCTGTCGGACGAGGATCGCAAAGCGATCGAGGCCGAGATCGCCGATCTCGACGAGTTCGCCCGTCTCGCTACATCCATAGACCACAACGCCAAGGGCAAGGCTCTGCTCAAAGCGCTCCGCATCGCCATGAAAAAGGCCACGGAGCTCAAAGCTGCACAGAAGGCCATCATCTTTACCGAGTCTCGCCGCACACAGAATTATCTGGTTCGAGTATTGGCAGACAGTCCCTGGAAGGAAGGCGTCGTCCTCTTTAACGGCTCGAACACGGATGATCGCTCCAAGCAAATCTATGCCGCCTGGCTGGAGCGTCATCAAGGCACCGACCGCGTCAGCGGATCGCGCACGGCTGACATGCGCTCCGCTCTCGTGGACTATTTCCGGGAGCAGGGCCAGATAATGATCGCCACGGAGGCAGGTGCGGAGGGCATCAACCTTCAGTTCTGCTCGCTCGTCGTGAACTACGACCTGCCATGGAATCCACAGCGCATCGAGCAGCGCATCGGCCGCTGCCACCGCTATGGCCAGAAGCACGATGTCGTAGTGGTGAACTTCCTCAATCGAAAGAACGAAGCCGACCAGCGAGTTTTCCAACTCCTCTCGGAGAAATTTCAACTTTTCGAAGGCGTTTTCGGCGCAAGCGATGAGGTCCTGGGCACCATCGAGTCCGGCGTGGATTTTGAAAAGCGCATCAACGACATCTACCAGCGCTGCCGGAAAACCGAAGAGATCAAGACTGCTTTCGATCAACTCCAGCTGGAACTCAACCTCGAAATCAACCAGGCGATGACCACCACTCGCCGAAAGCTTCTGGAAAACTTCGACGACGAAGTGCGTGAAAAGCTTCGTGTGCAGGATCAAGCTTCCAGGGCCGTGCTCACCCGCTTTGAGCAACTTCTGATGCGCCTGACCCGGCACGAGTTGAATGAGCATGCCGAGTTTCCGGACGACTCCTCGTTTCGACTGCGTGCCTCGCCATTTGCCAGCGAGATTCCCTTAGGCCTTTACGAGCTTCCGCGACGGTCAGGCGAGGCGCTTACTTACCGTCTGAACCACCCGCTGGCGGAAACAGTGATCGCTCAGGCAAAGGGCCGCGAGTTGCCGCCAGCTGAAATTGAATTTAGTTACAGCAGTCACCAAGGGAAGATCAGCGTTCTGGAGCCGCTTCGCAGGCAAAGAGGCCATCTTTCCTTGTCGCTATTCACGGTCGAGTCGTTGGAGCAGGCCGAGGATCACCTCATCATCGCCGCCATTACAGACGCCGGACAGCCGTTGGATGAAGAAGCCGCGCACCGCCTGTTTTCGTTACCCGGTTCAGTAGTCCCACTGTCGTCCGTAAACGGGGCCCGGACCAAAGTGCCGCTTATCGAAGTCATGGTCGAGCGCCGGCAAGCCGACATCCGGCGCACAATCTCGGAGCGCAACGGCCACTTCTTCGAGGCCGAAGCCGACAAACTTGATGGCTGGGCAGAGGACATTAAGCTGGGGCTCGAGCGTGAGATCAAGGAACTGGACTGCCAAATCCGGGAAGTACGCAGGGAGGCGACAAGTGCGCTGACGTTGGAGGAAAAACTCGCAGGGCAAAAGAAGATGCGTGCGCTGGATGCGCAGCGCAGTGAGAAACGGCGCTCGCTCTTTGACGCTCAAGACAAAGTAGACAAGCAACGTGATGAGTTGATTACTCAGATTGAAGGCAAGTTGCAACATCAAACGGAACTGCGCGAACTCTTCAGCATCCGATGGATTCTGCGATGAGCGGCTAACTGCACAGCATGAATGCTTCCAGCGAAGATTCCTCACTCCGGCTCCGATTGTGGGCATCACTGCTGCTGTTTGTCAGTGCGTACTCTCCATTGCTGTTGATTCTGGTGGTGCAGGATCTAGATCCCCAGGCGATGTTGCCGAAGCACCCCAAGCTTGCGGCAGCGCTGTTGTTCATTGCGGGACTGTCCATTGCCGCTGTTCTACACGCCGTTCGTGAGGTTCAAGGCGGGCTGGTAGTGGAGATCTTAAAGGCCTCGAACAAATCCGGAGAGATGTTTGGTTATACGATTCCGTATGTCCTTTCGTTCCTGCGGGTAGATCTGGGCAGCTGGCAAATGATGCTCTGCCTCCTGATCTTTCTCGGCATGACGTTCGCCATCGCATACCGAACCCAGACAGTATTTGTGAATCCCGTGCTCGCGCTTGCGGGTTTCATGCTCATCGACTGCACGTTCAAGCGTGACACCGTCGAATCGCAAGCCATGGTTCTATCGAAAAGGCCGTTGGTGATCGGGACAAGATGCCGGTTAGAAAGGCTGTCGCATTACTTGTACGTAGCCGTATCAGAGGTCGAGTAGGTTCTCGAGGGTGGAAGGATGACTACGAAAGCGTCACGAGAATTCAAGAAGCTTCGATCCGTAGACTTGGCAAAGTGGGGCGTGGTTTTCTGGATCGTGAAAAGAAAAGCGCTTCATCGAGAGGCTAGCTACACGGTGTTTCGCGTTGACATCGATCAAAAACTGGAGAAGCGCCTGAAGCAGTATGTGCGCACTCAGGTGCAGAGCAAAGAGTTCCATCTGGCGGAATACGACTTCACCAATGCCGATACGGACGATGTTTTTCTCACGTTGGAGTCGGACGCTACAGACTTTCTTAAGGTGGAAAACGCAATAGCCAAGGTTCAATCTGCAATTTCCGATGGATTCGAAAATGGCCGCGTCACGGAGTACGACCAACTTCTGAACTCGTGGGCGTATGTGCTCGCGTTCGAGCATGGGAAAGAGCGCCTCTACGCTTGGCGAAAGATCAACTCGATGAGCCAGCCTAAAGCCGTTCACTCCAGGAAGGCACTGCTATTCCGGAATCAGCGACTCACCGACCTTGATGAAAAAGAAGTGTTTCTGATTGACCCTCACTTCGATTTCTTTGTATTCGGCGGCGTGACATTTATTGCGAGCAAACGAGATTTTGAGAGCGCAATGAACTTTCGCGAGGGAATGAAGGCGCACGGTGGAGAGATTCTCGGAGAGTTCGAATCATTAGGCATCTTGATTAATGTTGCTGCGGTTCGCTCGGTCGTGGGCAACAACCTTCACTACCTTCGAAAGCTGGCGTCAATCCGTAGGGCAGGCTACTACAGGGAACCCGACTATCTTCAGCGGCTAATCAAGGTCAACGCTTCGGAGGGATGGGGATTAAGAGTCGAGAACGGCCAGATTGTTGCTGATGTTGCGACGGTTGAGCTGCTCTTGAAGCTATTGAACAACGACCGGCTAAGGTCACCTATCAACGACGAGCTCTTTGACTCTGCAGCAAAGACTAAGGTCGGGGCACCGCAGCGATCATGATGGGAACAAAGCAAAAGCTGGAACTGACTTGGATCGGGAAGGAGAACCGGCCCAAGCTGGAGCCGCGGATACTGCTGGAAGACCCTGACAAGTCGTACCACGCACGGCATCGCGTGACTGACAAGGACACCTTCGACAACCGCCTCATCATTGGTGACAACTTGCTCGCGTTGAAGGCTCTTGAACAGGAATTCAGCGGGAGAATCAAGTGCATTTACATTGACCCGCCCTATAACACGTGGACTTCCCCCGCTTTCGTGGACGGTTGGTAGTCTCAAGTTAAGCTATTCTGGGTGATGCCCCTCCTTTCGAAATTGACTGGGGATAGGTAGCCGATCGC
>JAKEER010000595.1 GCA_022616615.1 Acidobacteriota bacterium | reverse complement strand
CGGTCGGAGCTCTCGACCAGCTCGTCCAGGCTCAGGGCCCGCATGATGACGGCTGCGAGCGGCGCTGCCGCCAGCAATCCCGCCAGCGTCGCGACCGCCCACAGCGTTGTGTGGGAGTTTCGAGGTTTCCCAGCTCTCATGATGAACCTCCCGCCCCCCATCCCGCCAGGCTCGGCTGCGAAGCCCCGGGCCCCGGCTCTGTCCGCCCGGCGCCGAAAATCCGCTTCGCCGTCGAGGGAATCCACCGCGACCTCGAGACCCCGAGCGCCTGCCGGGCCTGACGCAGCTACGTTACCACACCGAAAAAACCGAATCAAAAAACCCTCGGCCCAGTCGGTGCGGCCACGTCGCAGCTTGGTGTTCGCTCATTCTGTGGTTTCCATCTTGGGGTTTACCCAGCTTTGAACACCATCTTGGAAACCGATGATCCCCCAGTCAGTGGCATGGTTCTGCACAGGCTGTTGGTCGGCGCAAGGGTAATCATGTACGCTCGTCCAGGATAGCCCCTGAAACAGGGAGCGGAGGGCTGCCTCAATTTCCCGCGTGTGCGTAGCGATGTGGAGTCTCTTTACCTTTTTATCAATGGCTTCTGCGGCGGCCTGCAACACCTCGAACTCGATTCCCTGAACATCCAGGTCAACCAGGTCTACCCTGTCGAACGGACGGAGCAACGCCGACAGACTGACGGCATTCACTTCGACCGGGCCCCCGACGGACTGACCATACCAGTTCGCGGGTCCGCCGTGGACTGTTTGTCCCACATGGAAACCAACCCTGCCGTCGAAAGCCGTGACGGCAGCCTGAACGAGCTGGCAACGGCTTAGGTCAACCTCATTACTTCGGAGATGCTCAATCATCCATTGGAAATGCGTAGGCTCGGCTTCCACACCCACCAGGGTGTAAGGCAGTTTCTTGGACTGTTGCAGAGCCGCGGCGGCATTGGCGAGCCAGCAGCCGAAGCCTGCGCCCAGCTCCAGCATCGTGAACCGGCCCTCGGCCTGCGCCACCGCTTCCAGCACGTCAATCCATTCGAAGTACTCTTCGTCAAAGTCGGGATAGTCGGTGGTGGAGCGCCGAGCGCTGCCCCACTGAGTGAAATAGGCGTTGCGCGTTTTCACTCCCAGGAAGTTGATCCGATACCCCGGCGGGGCGGTTCCTTGCCAGCGGCTGAACTTCTGGAAGATTGGATGATGGCCAGGCACTTTGCTGTCAACTGCAAGTTAACGAACCCTTGGCGCTAGCGCGCGCCAAGGAAAGCCTGCACGGCAACCACTTATTTCGGCGGGGTACCGGTCACAAACGGGTTCGGCGTCTGGCCGGGCGGAAGCGGGGCGGTAAGAATGGGCTTACCGTCCGGGCCCAGAAAGGGCGAACCGATGACGGGCGGACCGCCCGGCTCGGGCGGAATCGGATTCCCGAAAGGATCAAGGAAAGGATTGGGAGCCTGGCCCGGCGGGGTGTTGTCCTTCGGCATGACAATCGGTGTTCCGTCGGGACCGGGGAAGGGCGACGCCGCCATTCCCGGCGGCGGCACGAAGGGCACCAGGGGAGTCGAGGGTGGTGTCGGCGTCCTCTCCTTGTCGGCGGACTCGGATGCCGCCCACTCCCTTTCCAAGCGCTCGCGGACAGCTTCGTCCATGCCCGCCAATGTTGAACTGACATCCTCCCGCTTCCCCCTGCCCATATCGGCGCGCTCCGGTGCTGCCGCGGATTCCGCCGGGCCCTCAGGCCGCACAGATAACAGCAACCTGGCGGGCTTATTCCCCGCCGGGCCCAAGGCGATGTGGTTCAGACCGCTGCCCTCCAGGAGCTTGCGCACCACGCCCGGCCAGGTGTCCGTAATGGTCGTCGGCTGGATGGGCATTCCAACCGTGGCCTCCAGACCCTCGCACCGAGCCTGAATGTGTTGGCACACGGCTCCGAGAACGGCGCTCAGCTCGGTCGGTTCATCTACGCGGACGGTGATGCGGCCCCCCTGAGATTTCACGCTCACCGTGGGAGATTCGGCGCTCACGCTCCCGGCACCGGCGACCAAAAGCAACAAGACGGTAAAAGCCGCCCAGAAGCTTCGCCCCTTATGGTCTATCATGAACCTCCCTCTGCCCATCTGCGAGGCGGGCACTTCGCAATAGCAAATGAGCGTTCTACCTCATGCTAACGGATGGTCTCCCGCGTAACAATCTTGATGGGCAGCACGGCCGTGGTGGCGCCGAAGATGCCGGTGAAGCCGTCCACTTGAATGGCGCCGGGCGGGCAGTTGTGGGTAATGGTGGCCGAGCCGGCCTGGTCATTCGCTATGTTGAGGTCGGTGGGCCCAGTGTTGCGGGTGGGAGCGGTGCTGTTGGCCGCAATGGAAAAGGTCACGTTGGCCTCTTCCATACCGCCATTGTCGACCATCCGGAGGGTCACGCTGCAACTGGCATTGGTGGTGTTTTGGAAGCGGTAGAAAGTCTCGAACCCACCCGACGTGCTCCACAGCGGGTTAAACTGGGTGGTTTCGACGATCCGAAGCTCAAAAGTTTGAAACGAGGCTACCAGGCCATTAACGACGATAAAAACCGACTGGCTGGCATCGCTCTTGATGGCTATGCGGTCCGAGCCAACCAAGAACCCACAAGAAACGGGTTCAACAGTGCAAGCGTTCGATACGGTGCCACTCACTGGATCCCCGGCGCAGTTCGCTTGTACAGCTATGTCAAGGAATAGGATGCTGTCGATTCCGCTATCGTCGTCCAAGTTGTCCAGCATAATGGCGTACGAGCGGTTAGCCCGCGCCTCGAACATATACCATCTGGGCGTTGCGTTGTTGGTAGAAGTGGAGTCGCTGGGTGTTCCGTCGGGCGCCAAATTCACCCGATTGTCGCACACTGTATTCTGCGCTTGCACGCTTGGGCTCAGAAGCAGCAGCAATACACCTACAGTCATGAGTACCGCGTAAGAGATTTTCATTGCTTTATCCTCCCCAGAAAGGTATCCGCCCCCCAAAGGACTTGCTGCATTCAGTGGAGTCTATAAAGCACCGCACATCCTCTTGTCAAGGACTATCTGTCTTTGGAATTGTTCACTCACATTCGTGTCAATTAGTGCTCTTTATCTCAAGTTACCTCGCCCCTGCTTGCCGGCCTCGGGTATAGTCAGGATCTGATTGACCGGCACGTTGTGGAAGCGCTGCACTGCTCCGCTCGGCCAGCGAATTTCGAGCAAGTCGGCCACGCGGGCGGAGCCCAGGCCGAACTGAACGAATGGGCCCTGCCCGCCCATGTGGGAGGTGCCGGACATCATTTCGGCTAGTTGTGACTGACCTCGTGTCACCACTCGGATCTGTGCGCCAATCCCATCCCGGTTGCTCTGCGACCCTTGCAACCTGAGGCGGAGCCAGTTTCCACCCTGGCCCACGTTTCGGTACAGTATAGCGGGCTGGTCCACGTTGGCGACCAGCACATCAAGGAGCCCGTCATTTTCGATGTCCAAGTAGATGCCGCCGCGACCCCGGCCGCGGTCGCCGAGACCGCTCAGGTCGGATAGATCTGTGAAGGTTCCGTCCTGGTTGTTCCGATACAGGCCGTTCGGTTGAGTAAAGGAGTTGGTGACCAACGCGAGCAGGAACCCGTCAACTACGTACAAATCCAACCATCCGTCGTTGTCGTAGTCAAAAAAGAAAGCTCCCCATCCGACCTGCACGAATCCCTCGAGGCGGGTGCGCTGAACCCCCGCCGGTCCGGCCATGGAAGCAAACGTGTGATCGGACCGCTGCTGCAAAAGGAAGTTGGAGCCCATGTTGGTGACGTAGAAATCAAGCAATCCATTGCGGTCATAGTCGCCGATGGCTATGCCCATGCCGTGGATGGCGAGGTTGGTGCCTGTTTCTTGCGACACATCGGTGAATCGCCAGCGGCCATCCGGCCCCGGTCCCTCGTTGCGAAACAGAGTATTGGGCTGGAAGAACATGCCAAAGTCATTGACCAGGTAGATGTCCGGCCGTCCATCGTTGTTGTAATCGACGAAAACAGGCTGAAAGCCGGCGCCGGTAGTCGCAGGCCCGAGCAGGCTCAGCCCCACCTCCTCGAAGGTGCCGTTTCCTTGATTGTGGTATAGGAGCGCGCGCCCCACAGCCTCATTCGGCTCAGAAATCCAATTGGTGACTACTAGGTCAACAAAGCCGTCGCCATCGTAGTCACCCCAGGCGCAACCTGAACCCCGTAAACCTTCCCCATCCGCCCCCGCGAACGACGTAACCTCTCTGAACAGTCCCCGAACTAGGTTGCGGAAAAGGTGATTCTGACCCATCCCGGTGACATAAAGGTCTATCCATCCGTCGTTGTCATAGTCAGCGGCGCAGGCCCCCTGGCTGCGGCTATCTGGAAGGGCCACGCCAGCAACAAACGCCATATCCGTGAAGGTGCCGTCGCCATTGTTAAGATAGAGTGCGTTCGGCCCCAGATACTGTGGAAGGAAAATGTCTTGAAAACCATCGTTGTTGAAATCAGCGGTCGTGGCTCCACAGCCGATGTCCGATAGGCGTTCGTCCACAGTGCAGGTGAAATCGATTCCCGCCTGGCTTGTCACATCAACAAACGATGGAGGGAAGTCTCCTGGCCCCGCAGGATAGCTGCTAACGAAGGTAGGAACGAACATCGCCAGCGAAACAACCAGTAAAGCAGAGAGCGCGATCGAGCTTTTCAAGAAGATGGCGTGGACGCAATTTTCAGACATGTGGGTTCTCCTTGCGCCCCTTAAGAAGCGTGCTGCCCTTATACGTTTGCTGAGGTCTCGCCGTCAAGCACAAATTCCAGCTTCTCCATCATTCTGCGAACTTTCCGAAGCTACACTTGAGATTGTCTTGTTTCAGGCCCTTGCTAGTGGGTGGCTTCGCGGGCGCCAAGATGAATCCGTCGGCCGAACCCAACCAGGACTACGTGGTGCGCGCCTAGCCTATTGCGCGCGCTCGAATTTGAGGGGCAAGACCGCCGTCGTCGTGCCAAAGATTCCGGCGAAGGCGTCAATCAGGATGCCCCCTGGAGGGCCGTCGTGGGTAAAGCGCACCGGGCCGGCCTGGCCGTCAGCGATGTTGAAGCTGCTGGGGCCGGTGTTGAAGGTGGGGCTGCTGCCGCCGGCCGGGATGGTGACCTCCACCGTGGCCAGCACGGTGCCCACGGAGTTAAAAAACGTGAGGTCTCCCACAATAATGGCGTTGGTGGTGTTCAACATGCGGTAGAAGCTTTCGAAACCGCCCGCAGTGGTGAAGAACGGGCTCAAGAGTGTGGTGTCGAAGAGCTGAATGCTGTACTCCGAGGTGGCGGTGCAGGAGGCGTCCCCGACGAGTTGAACGTAAACCACCTCGATGGTAGGAGCCACAAACGTAGCCCGGGTGGCGGTTTGGACGGCATCAGCGCCGGGATAATCGAACCCAGTGGTCAGCTCCACCAAGTCGGCGTCCAACACGCGGAAATTAGGGCCCACAAAGTCGAAGCAGTCCTCCTGCCGCCCACCCACGCGCACTTCGTACGAATGGCCCGCCGCCACCACCAGCCGGTACCAGTCCTGGTCGGCCACGGGGCCAGCTTTGGCCTGGACGTCGTGGCGCTGCGCCGCGTCGCCCGGAATCAATGCATTGCGGGTATTGGCCGGCGTGTCGTCGTTGGGCGATGCCTGGTCCCAAATGTCAGTAGCGAGCAGGTTTCCTGCGGCCAGCAGGAGAATCGACCCCACACGCAGGAGATACTGGATCTTCGAGTGACAGGATGTCATGTCGTCCTCCCCCACGGATACGTTCAAGAGCACTTTTTATACACCAAAAGAAACCGTTTGCCAACGCGGATGAGCTTGGGGCGACCGCAACTCAGGCCAAGACGCACACATGAACGAGGTTTCGACCCCGGGGCGCAATTCCTTCGAGAAGCGCCCACGGATCAATCACCACGGAACCGGGCTGGAGCAACGGGCCAGCCTTGGCGAAAATGTCTCTGTACGCTGGCCACGGACAGGTGACAACAAAGGTCCGGCAGTCTTGTTGAAAAACCTGCTGGGGGTCGGAACAAACTCGAACGCGGCCATTGGACAACGCGCGCGCCACAGCTTCTCCTGCCGCGAAGTCGTGGGCCAGGACCGACCAGCCCTCTTGCGCCAGGCGCTCACAGAGCCAGACGCCCGGCGAACACTCAATTACGCTGGTGTTCGGCTTGTAGGCCAACCCCAGGACCGCGACCGCCTCCCCGGTGCGGGCGTGGGCACGCACAGTCTCGAACAGACGCTGGTTGACCTGCTCGTTAATCCGGTCGGCGGCTTCCGCCAATGCAGCCTCCGCTCCGGTCGCGCGCGCCACATACTGAAAGAGGCGGTTGTCGCGCGGAAAGCACGGGCCACCATAGCCCAAGCCTGCCTTCAGGTAGGAGGATCCGATGCGGGTGTCTTTCCCGATGGCCTCCAGAACCACGCGGGCATCCGCACCAGGAAGCCGAGCCGCCACCGCGGTCAACTGGTTTACAAAGCTGACCTTCATGGTGACGAAGCAATTGACGGAAATCTTGGCCAGCTCGGCGTTGACGTTCGACATCCGCATGATCGCAGGGCTGTTTGTGCAAAGGCGCCGATTGATGTCTTCAAGGAGAGCGCCGGATTGTTCGTCGGATTCTCCAATCAGGACGAAGTCAGGCTCAAGCAGCCCCCGGATTACATCGCCCAGGGCGATGAACTCCGGGTTGTAGCACAAGCCGAAATCCTCGCCGCATTTTCCGTTCATGGTCTCTTCGAGAAGCGGTTTGAACCCGGCGTCACAGGACCCCGGGGTAACGGTAGAATTCACGACAAACAGGTAACGCGACTTCTTTTGACTCGCTACCTCGCCGCCAACGGCGCGGAGAGCCTGCAGCAGGAAATCGTTGCTAAAGCTGCCATCCTCGAGGCTGGGAGTGGCCGGCACAAGGAAGGCGGCGTCGGACTGCGCAACCGCCTCCCCCCAGTCAGTCGTTGCCTGCAGCCGTGACGACGCTCGTTCGATCATCTCCTGCAGCCCGGGTTCCTCCACGGGCGCCCGGCGCCGGCGGAGGGCATCGACTTTAAAGGGGTCAAGATCAATGCCGACAACATCAAAACCGCGGCTCGCCAGGGCAGCGGCAATGCACGCGCCCAGCTTTCCGAGCCCAACAACTGTGACCTTCTGAATCCTAGGCTCCACTTCGCCACTGACCCCTTTCCCCGGATTCTTTTTCCCAATCAGACTGTCGTCTATTCTCTTCGAAACAGACCGAGCCCGGCTTCATACATTTTCCGCCGCCAGGTTCCTTCAGGCGCAAGCCGGTCGCGAAACCAACGCCAGGCATTCAGCAAACGCCAGCCAGCAGATTTCTCAATGGCATTCAAGGCTGCTTCGAGTTCTGCCTTTGCGTGGCGAAGCTGTCTGGCTTCTTCTTCGCTTTTGTGGACAGCATCCCACAACCATGCAATGTCTTCCTCGGCCTTCGCGAGACTCTCTTGCAATTGTGCGACTTGTTCTCCCCAAGCCTGCCGCTCAGTGTGGAGTTGATTCTCCCAAGCCTGCCGCTCAGTGTGGAGTTGATTCTCCCAAGCCTGCTGCTCGGTGTGGAGTTGACTCTCCCAAGCCTGCTGCTCGGAGTGCAGTTGGTTTTCTGCGGCGTCGCGTTCGGCCTGCGCATGCAACATAGCTCCGACTAGGGACATTGTCGGAATCCCATCCCTTGCCGAAGAACGAGCGAATAAGTAGTTCGAATCTCCCCGGCTCCGAACTTCAGTGGTCACAGACCAACCCGACGGGTGGACCGTTCCAAACTCCCAGCATTGGTAACCGGCCTCATGAAGTAGTGCGGCTACCCGTTCCGTCGAGCTGTTCAACAATCCGAGGCGCTCGTCATAACACTCAACCAAAACGAGATCGATGCGCTGATCGGCTAGGAAACGCCCGAGGCCTCTGAGGACAAGCTCTTCCGCTCCCTCCACGTCGAGCTTCAGCAAGCGCACCCTCGGGATGCGTCGCTCTCTGAGGAAGTCCTGCAGACGCAACCACGGGACCACAAGAGTTTCTTTGTGTCGAGGAATCGGACCTAAAGAGCTAAGACCTGTCTGGTCGTCCGTTGACACATAAAAAGTTGTGCTTCCGCGCTGGTCCCCTAAGGCGGCTTGAATGATTTCGGCATTGTTCAGATTATTAGCGTCTAGATTGCGACGAGTATGCGAACAACTTTCCGGATTGGCATCGAACGCGTACACACGACCCCTCGGGCCAACTAGGCGCGCGGACAAGCACGTATAGTATCCGATGTGGCAGCCCGCATCGATGCAGGTATCACCAGGGCGTATCAGCCGAGTCAGCAGGTCTGTCTCAGCAGCCTCGAACACACTATCATGCAGCAGGAGTTTGGTTATGTAATCCTCCGGCCGGAGCAGTAACGTAAACCCGGCGGAAACTTGCACCGACTGCAGGGCGGTGGGGCAGGGCTGCGAAACACCCGGTGGGTTCTCTCCTGTGTTCATAGGGCGCCGGACGCTATCGCTCCAGACCTGGTCTTCGCCTTGCCGACGCAAACTGCCATCCCAACCAACGGCGCCACAACCCCGGGGGCGGCGAGAGCATCACTATCCCTTTCGTCTGGATATGACCCGCTCTAGGGTGTCTTTGTCACAGACGCTTGTCAAGGCCGGCCTGGTAAAGGGCGCGCCAGTATCAACGTGTGCCAGCCGAGGCGTTTTTCGAGCCAGCGGAACCAGGAACCGGGCAGCCAACGGAAGTGCCAGGCTTTTACATGCTGATACTGAACATAGTCACGGATGCGGTACGAGAAGATATGGTCCTTCGCCAGGCTGACAATCTCGAAATCCCGCAGTAGCTCGCGCACCTGTTGGAAGGAGTAGATGTACGTAATCGGGCACCCGGTCTGAGCTTCCGAGTATTTTGCAACTAGGCGAGACAGGTTCCTGGGCTCTCTCCAGCCGTAGCGAAGATAGATTGAGAACGTTTTCCATGACCAGCGGCTGTACAGCATGAGGCGGAACTCCCCGTCAGCCTTCAGGCGCTTGGCCACCGCAGCCACCACACGGGCGGGCGAGGGAGTGTGGTGGATGACGCCAAAGGAGTACACCAAATCGTATTTCTTGTCCTTCGGAAGAATCTCGTCCAGTTCTTCGGCGTTGCCTTGAAAAAACCGGGCGCGCAGCCCGTACACATCAAACCGCCGCCGGGCGATGGCCAAGCTCTCCGGGGAAAGCTCAATGACGTCAAGATTGGCGCCGTGCCGCGCAAAATTGATGGAATCGGTTCCGATTCCGCACCCCACCTCCAAGACATCCTTTCCCTGCCAGCGGGGGAAGTCGGCGAAAGCCGGAATGTGGGGTTCGACGAAGTACTTTCTCGCCTCGACTTCGTCAAAGTATTCTCGGGTCCCCACGGGCCGCGGCGAGTGGCGGATATTGCACGGCCGTCCATCCCAGTAAACTCGGACATCCTGGATCGTGGCCACTGTCTCCCTCACCCTCTACAAGGCTACCAAGCGACGGCGAGAACTGGCAAGAGCAGTCTCACGACGGTAGACCACCGCTGGGGATGCACGGCGCGATAGAATAGTATAGGGCACTCAACATGCAACTGATACGGGAAGAATTCGGTGGCAGCCGTCGGTCTGAGCTGGACACAGCTTACCGTACATTCAAAGAGGTTATCTCCCGCCTGGAACGAATCTACAACGTTCGGCCCTTCGCTCAACAAACCGCTCAGAGTCTGGCGGAGCTATATGCCTTGACGAAGGCAATCCGCCCTTCGACAATTTTTGAATTGGGAGCTGGCTCCCGCTCATCAACAATTGCCCTCGCAATGGCTGCTACCCACGTGCAACCCATCCCACGGATTCTTAGCTTGGACATCGCCCCCGTTGATTTCCCCTCCTTAGTCCGTACTCACTTTGCGGACTTCAAATTCGCGCCGGTGCAGGACATCAAGATGGAGGCCACTCAGTTCCATATCCCCCCTGACTGGGGTAAGAGAGTTTTCATGTTGTACGACGCTCACGATGACGACCTACCTGGGTTAGCAATATTCCCCCACGCAAGAGACTCCTGGTTCCCGGCCATGCCCGGCGCATTCATCGCCGTGCACGACTGCAGCACCTACCCCCGGCCGCAGACAGGCTTGGCTGAGCACTACCACCAGGCTGTGTATAGTCCCGAAATCACTATCGTTGGTTACGGAGAGGTCCCTGGGCTCGTCGCCTACCTGCTGGAAAAGGACTTGGGACTTGGACTCCCGGGGAAGGAAATGGACGCGCTCGGTATTGGTGGGGAGGGAACATCACTGATCTACTTCCAATTGCCAGCCCCGAATGGGTAATTTCGCCTCTAGGAACGAAAGTTGCCGTAGGGGCAACTGTCGCATACGGGAATGTGCTGGTCGGTGTTCAAGGTGCGGCGGACAAGCCTGAACCCAGCGTCGTTGTAAGCATCGTGTAATGCCTTGTCCTTGAGATTCGGACGCGTGTGTCCCGGCGCATTCTCCATGTAGCAACACACGGACACGTCAAAGGAGTGATGGAAGACGCTTAGAGTGGTGTATACCATCGGGCAGTAGATGCGGCTGGATTTCGACGGAGGACCCGAAGCGGTCTTTTCTGCTGAGATTTGCGCTTGGAGGCCGTCACGCCTAGGGACTGCCACCATTTCGGCAGTCGCGGCCGAGCTGCGCTTCGATTCGGCGACAGCCACAGCCTGCAGCGAGGTTGGCACGGGCCGTTCCCCCTCCGTGGGCACCTCGTGGGCTTGAACTGGGGGGGAATCTCCTCTCTGAACGATTTGCCCCGCGACATAGGTCGCCTCCACGAGGCCATCGTCCTCCCCTTGGCGAAGGATTACATCCACCAGCTTTTGCTCCGGCAAGAGGAATGCAATTCGGTTATTGCCTGACGGGATCTCCCTCTGAATTACGAAGTCGTTTTTTTCCACATCCAGAATGCCCGCATACAGTTGCCCCGAACGAACGCGCACATCAACTTCCAAAGTGTATTCTCCTGCTGGGAGCTGAATGCGGGGCGTACGCAGCAAGTAGGCCCAACGGCGGGCGTGAGGGGTCCCCCGAAAGGTGACGCCTTCCTTGCTGGAAGCGGTCACCTCCGTGTGCTTCTCATGGGGCGGGAGGATGACACGCCTTTCTCCAACCCAAACTGAAAGCGCCTCCCACTCCGGGGAATAAGTGGCTGTGGCAGTCCCGAACTCCTGGAATTGAGCGACGTTCTTCTGCTCCACGGAGAGCTGCACGAAATCGGAGCGGCGGAACTGGTCGACAGGCAACAACCACTGATCCGGACTGGCCGTAATACTTATGCCTTTGGCTTTGTATTCCTGGATGGCCTTCTTCCCCCGTTCGACTAACTCCCGCGCGTTGGGCAGATGACCACACCACAGATCGAGATACTGGTCGGTTCGCCCGAATCCCCAATCCGGCGTGGTTAGAGGCAACAGGGCATTGAACTGGAATTTCGTCACTCCCTTCCTTACGAAAAGGTCCAAGAACTCGGAGACTTCAGCCAGCGAGTGCCTAGTAACGACCATCGAGACTTTGAGGAGTCTGGGCCAGCCGGGGTCGGCCAATACGTTTTCAATGTTCTTGACCACTTGCGCGAAAGTCCCCGGCCTCGAGCCCATGGCAATCTGGTGGGTTTGGTCGGTCGCGGCATTTACTGAAACCTGCATATCGCTTATTCGAACAGACTTGAGAAGCTCCCAGCGCCGCCCTGAAAGCAACCAGCCATTCGTGATGATCTCAAGCTGCGCAACCGGATTCAGGTGTTTTCTAATCTCCTCGACGAGCTCTTCAAACTGCGGGTGGGCCAAGGGCTCGCCAAGCCCCTGCAGACTTATGCGAACCGCGTAGCGAAGGGCATCGGAGAAAGGATGGATTTCCTGGACCGCGGTCGCCTTCGGATCCGGCACCAGGGGAGAGCTGCAGAACGAGCAGCGGGCATTGCAAACCTCAGTGATGGGTATGGTGACATTCCATGGGTAGGTTGTGAGCGCCTCCGCGCCGTGCTCATACTCCCACAAGTTCACCACATAATTAGCCCAGACCCATGCACCATCGACAGGCTGCCGCATATAGTAGGCGCGCAGCTCTTCTCGGTCATAGCGGCGTATGTGTTCCATGAACTCTGCGCGGCCATAGACGGTCGGATACGGACACAAGTCCTCAATTGATCGCACCCGATCCAACGGAACGAACTTCACGCCCGAATCCGTCACAGGGAGGATTCTCGATAACCAATTCTTCATCATCATCAGATTAGCTCGGGCCGTCTATGTGTGCCTCGAACCGGTCACCGGCTATTCCTCAACGCGCATGACCACCAGCCGATGGTGGACGTAGACCGTCGGCAGCTTCAACGCCTTTCTCATCTCTCGGACCTTGCGGAGAAGGTGACGAAGGTATATCCACCCCATGAGGCTCTCGTAGCCGAAGATCTTCCACATGATGCGACGCTTGAGCAGACGAAGTCCCCACATCATCCTTAGAAGGAGGCTCCTCTCGCCGCCAGCTTGCAGGCGAAACTTGACCCGCTGGTAAGACTCGTGAAAGCGTTGCAGCCAGCTGGGCTCAGCCGGAATTCCTCTCACGAGAGACCCGAACATTTCCTGAAATCGAAAGAAAATGCCAACATACGTGTTGCAACCCAAGAGGACGACGTGTGAGCCTGCATTCATTCGCAAGCGGGGGAAGTGACGCTGCCAAAGAGGAATGAGCTGGCTCTCCAAAAGCTGGGCGTCGAGGTTGTTGGCGAACCGCGCCACCTCCTCGTTCGCCTCATCCTCACTGATGCGTCCCTTTAGCTGTTGGCGGCGCAAGTGATCCTGAAGTATCTCTATGCGTTTTTGTGCATCCCCTGGCCGCTCGTAGTGGCAATCGACCAGGAGGAGATCCGTTTGCGCGGCTTCCACCGTAGAGCTCTCATTCACCAAGTGACAGATGGGAATTCCGTCGCGTCCAACCTCGCCCCACAAACGGGCAAGAGCCTCCCAAGTCGGAGAATGGTTTCCCAGATAGACCACAGAGGAAAGGGTTGGAGTCGTCTTTAGTATTTCGCGCAGATAGATTGTCAAAAGCTCAGGCTTGTAATGACAGAGGCGAAAGAACGGCTGGCAACGCCAGTCAACCTCACTGCTCAGCGGCAAGTCGCCGCTGGCGGCCGCGTGGGAATCGCCGAAGTAGTAGTGACGCGCCTTCCGAATCTGTTCTTCCAGCTTAAAGAAGGGCAGCGGCTCTTTCTCCAGGCCCCATCCTTCACCGTTGGCCTCAACCGTTTCCTGCCGGAGCACCTTGGTGTGATAGTCGTTATGGGAAATCATGGCGACGTTACGAGCCCATTCGCCGGACAGATAGTGGTCCTGGTGAAGCACCCAGAGCTTGCCCAACAGGTGGTCCGTCCGAAGACCGTTGAGAAGCCACATCCGTTTGGCCAGGTTGGCGTCGGAGTGGAGGTACTTATTCATCGACTCGTCAAAGCCGCGGAGCTTGAAAAAGTAGCTGCGCGGCGCCAGTTGAAAATCACCCGGCGCATCGAAGAGGTAGAACTTTTGAAACCTGGGGTCGGGAATGGCTTCGACGACCGCAGCTCGATTTGAAAGGATCCAATTCTCAAGAAGATTCATGCTGGACCGCGGGTCGTCGCGCGGGAGGCACGACCAGACACTCTCGGGAATATCAAACCGGGGCATCTCGTAGAAACTCTCGGGCACCTCCGACAGCAACTCGGGCAGGTCTTTCCATTGGGACCCAAGGATCATAAGGATATCTGGATTTGTGGAAAGAAGCCAACGATTTTGCGGATCGGAACGAACAATCGCTGCGTTGCGGGCCACGTTCTCAAGGATCGGGAGGGGAGAGTCACCCTTCGATTTGGCATGGAGGTCAGGCCCAACGCGGATAACTTTCAGTAGGCGCCGTGCCTTAGGGGTGAGCGTATCCCAAACGAACTCCGGCAGCGTCGGGAGATGAATGGCCGTGTTGTAGTCGGTAAAGAGGATCTCGTCTTCGTCTGTGAGTACCTCGGCTAGGCAGTTGAAGCCCATGGTCGTTCGCTTATAGAGATTGTATCCATAATTGTCGTTGCGACCGTACGTGACAATGGAGATCATAGATGATATCGTTGTGCGCCGGCTAGCAATCCGATGTCACAACCTTGCGTCTGCCTCCTTCTTGTTCTGAGTGTACCATTCGATTGTCTTGCCGAGACCCGACCGCAGATCCGTGGGGGGCGCCCAATGCAGGACTCGGGTCATCCGCGAAACGTCAAGCACCTTCTTCATTTGCCCATCCGGCTTGGTTGTGTTCCAGCGGAGCTCGCCCTTGAAGCCGGTGATTTCCTGAACAAGGTTCACTAGTTCGCGAATGGTCGTGCCGTTGCCGCAACCAATGTTCATGGGAACGATGTCGTCGTATAACTGTGCGGCTCGAAGAATAGCGTCGGCGCAATCCTCCACGTACAAGAATTCCCGAATCGGCTTTCCTGTTCCCCACACCTCCACCTCCGATCGCAGGTCAGCCTTGGCCTCAACGAACTTCCGGATCAACGCGGAAACGACGTGCGAGCGCTCCGGGTGAAAGCTGTCGCGCGGTCCGTACAGGTTAGTCAGGATGAGGTGGATGGATCGGAAGCCGAACTGCTTCTTATAGGCCCAGCCCTGGACCGCCATCATTTTCTTGGTCAGCCCATAGTTGATGACGGTTTCATGCGGCGGGCCATCCCAAAGG
>JAKEER010000078.1 GCA_022616615.1 Acidobacteriota bacterium | reverse complement strand
CGTTTGAAACGGAGAGATGGCCGAGTGGCTGAAGGCGCACGCTTGGAAAGCGTGTTTAGGGGAAACTCTAACGTGGGTTCGAATCCCACTCTCTCCGCCAGCTATTATCACCTTAATAGTCAATCGTTTAGAGCATACTAATATGAAATAGGGCGACTCCGTGTACAAGATACGTACATGCTAGATCCATGCTAGCATGCCCGTATCTTCAAAAACGGAGGCGGCCATGCTTGCGATTTACCGTAGACACACGAAACAATGCCCCTTCACTTCTGTCAGAGAATGGCGCTGTGGCTGCCCGATCTGGGTCTCAGGCACTCTCGGCGCTGCCACTATCCGTAGATCCCTAAACCTCGTCTCTAGGGGAGCAGCTCAAAAGATCATCGACCGTTGGGAGAATCAGGGCTTTATTGATAATGATCTTTCCATATCCTGTTCTTCACGGGAGGATCCCGCGCAACCTTCGTTACGTAATCCTTCCGAGCTGACCAGAGTTGATGAAGCCATCCAAGAATTCTTGCTCGACATGGAGGATCGATACCTGGAGGAATCCACGATTCGCACTTACCGGCCTTTGTTCGATGAGCTAAGGCTTTTCTGCGAGAGAGCTGGAATTCAATATCTCTGTCAGATCAACCTTGACCAAGCTCGCAAATTCCGCCGCAGCTGGAACACCGCAGCGAACACCAGCGCCAAGAGGCTAGAACGATTAAGAGCTTTTTTCAAATTCTGTCAGGACAATCAATGGATCGATGATAACCCAGCCACAAAATTGAAGAGCCCCAAGACCGACACGCCTCCGACCCTCCCTTTTACTCAAGACGAAATGGCTGCGATACTTGCAGGCTGCGATAGCTTTTGGGGCAGCAACAAGAAACCTGGTGGACAAAATGCCAAGCGCCTTAAAGCTTTTGTTTTGCTCATGCGCTATTCCGGTCTCCGCATCAGTGACGCTATTCAACTGAACGACGAAAAGATTCAGGGCAACAGAATCTTCCTCTATACCCAGAAAACAAGCGTCCATGTTTACGTACCAATGCCGCCGATCTTTTTTGAAGCGCTTCACCAAGTCGAGAAATACCCATCTGGCTATTACTTTTGGAGCAAGAAGGGTAAGTTGCGAAGCCGCTGCGCCAATTTACAACTGACTCTGAAGACCCTGTTTGCCAACGTCGAAATCCAGCGCGGTCACGCCCACCGCTTCCGTGACACTTTTGCTGTGGAACTGCTCAAAAAGGGCGTCCCCATTGAGGAAGTATCAGTTTTGCTTGGACACCAATCAGAGAAAATCACCAGGAAGCATTACTCACCTTGGGTTAAAGATCGCCAAGACATTTTAGAGCAACATGTCATGAAGGGCTGGGACCTGCCGGACGAAAAGAAAGTCATTGCCTTTCTTAAGACCTCGTAACGACAAGCGATTTCAAATAGACTCTCTTGGCAACACTGTCTGGAATCCGGAGCGTCCGATAGATTCTCTTATTCGTTTTCGGCTGACTGAAGATGACGACGCCGGGTTCCTTCTCAAATAACTTGCGAACTACAAGTGGTGACAGGTGCCAGTTTTCCGCTAACTCTGGTACGGTATAATGCCGTTCTTCTAGTCTTTCAACCTGCTCTTCTCCAAGTAGCTTCATAGAACACCCTCAATTCCCCGCAAGCCGAAATAAACGTCCTGCAATAGAACCGACAATTCCGGTTCGTCAAGTCCAGCGCGTCATTGCCATATTGGAAAAGAACCCACCATCCACCAGCATCCGCAAAATGTCACCCACGTCGTTTTCGAGTCAGCGCTAGATCATCCTCCTTCTGCCGAAAAAATACTCTATGCTCGGTTTGCGATTCCTGCAAATTGGCCACAGCACACCAAATTGCTCCTTCATTTAGCTCGAACCCCTCAGCGAAGTTGGGCAGAAACGTGTTTGGTGTAGGTACAGCCAAGGGATAGGGAAGGGTTGCGATACTTCCGCCTCTCTGTTGTTAGACTCTTCTTCGGCCACCGGGAGAATCAAGCAAGCCTGCCAGTCATTCCGGCAGTAGAGCTTAACCTTGAAGGGCAGGAGGCTGCTGTCCAGGAGGTGGAGAAGTGGTCCATCAGAATTCCTGGTCCCGGGAACATTCTTTGCTCCTCGATCTGTTCCTTTCTTCAGCTTTACAGTGTCCTTCTCTGGCCAATTTGCGCATAGATCAATTCTGGGGGATAAAGTCCCCGTTTTGGAGGAGGGGGAGAATCTGATGTTCGATTCCTTGGAATCGCTTTCACAGAGAGTCGAATCGACTGGTTATGTTACCGATCCGGTGACCCTTCAAATTCTGTATCTGGCAGCTCGCATGAACAAACCACTGCTGGTCGAGGGGCCGGCTGGCAGTGGCAAGACTGAACTTGCCTATGCCATTGCCAAGGCGGCCCAGGCGCCGGTGGAGCGACTGCAGTGCTATGCCGGCATCAACGAGGCGTCGGCCATCGGGACATTTGATGCAGCGCTCCAAGCACTGTTCCTGAATATCCAGTCAAAGACCTCGGATCCAGAATGGATTTCGCTCCGCAAGAAGCTTCATACACTGGAATTCTTCACCGAAGGTCCTTTGCTCCGAGCATTGCTCTATGAAGATCGCCCTTGCGTGCTGCTAATCGACGAGCTCGACAAGGTAGATCCTGCCTTTGAGGCCATGTTGCTGGAGCTGCTGAGCGTCTGGCAGCTGAGCATCCCCAAACTGGGCACAGTCAAGGCCCGCACCATCCCGTTTGTGGTTCTCACTTCCAACGAAGAACGAAGAATTGGAGACCCTCTGCGACGAAGGAGCTTTTATTTGAGATTTGAATTCCCGACGCTCGAACGGGAGAGAGAAATTCTGTACCGGCGGAGCCCGGCCGACGAACCGGAGACCTATGCCCAAATCGCCGGCTTCGGAAAAGCCTTGCGGAGTCTCTGCCTGAGCAAACCACCATCGATCTCAGAAATACTGGACCTAGCAAGAGTTCTTGAGCTGTTGGGGGTTTCTGAAATCACGCCAGAAATCAGGGATGTTCTGTTACCGGTGCTGGTCAAGACAGAATCGGACCGCCAAATCCTAATGATGAGCGATCAGTGGGAGAGCATCCTTTATGACTCGATGAAATATCGCGATGAAATCCTCAGTCTGGGAGAGACCGCGTGGGCGAAATGAAAGTATGGGGAATTCCGATCAGCTTTTGGCTGATGGCCTGTTGCATGACAGTGGAGGGAGAGCAAGCCCCGGATGTCGAAGTGCGGGTTCGGGCGGTCTCGACCTATTACGCTCAGCATTACGCCCGGCTGTACTGCGTACCCATCGAACTCGTGGAGGCAATCATCGAAGTGGAGTCAGGTTGGCGTCCAGAGGCAATGTCGTCCAAGGGAGCCGTTGGACTGATGCAGTTGATGCCAGCCACTGCCCAACGTTTCCAGGTGCGGAACCGGTACAACATTGAGCAAAACATTCGTGGTGGGGTCAGCTATCTGGCTGTGCTGTATAAGCTGTTCAAGGGTGATTGCGTTTGGTTACGGCTGCCTACCTGGCAGGTAAAGAAAGAGTCAGGCAGAGAGAATTGGCTTATTCCAATCCTCAGGTGTTCAGTTACGTCAGCCAAGTCGCCCGCCTCTATCGGCAGAAGAGACAAATGAAATGGGCGAGGAAATGAAAGGAGAAAGGCAATGCCCCGGAAATCCCTGAGTCCCATCGTTGTTTTGCTGACCCTGTCGTGGACCTTCTTGCTTGGCGTCTCGCCGGCAGGAAGAACTAGCCATGCCCAAAGCCTGGAAGTCCAACCCCAGGTCATTGCGAAACCCATCGTCGACGGTAAGGTCATTGTCCTCGATTTGGGGCTCCACTTTGCCACTACGATCCGCATGCCAGAGCCAGTCAGCTCAGTCGTTGTGGGCGATCCAACCCTGTTCAAGGTGGAACACTCGGAGAAAGAACCCAGGCTCATCTTCGTAAAACCAGCGACCCCACAACCGGCGGAGAGCAATCTACTGATCTCGACCGTCGGAGGACATAACGTGAGCCTGCTCGTCCGGTGTAACGCAGAAAGCTCCACGAAGACATCGAGCTCTCCGCGCCCCGTTCACTTCGTGATGAATTACCATTCTGCCAGTGGATTCCTGATCGAGGAGACCGGTCAGGGCTCGCTGCTGATTCCAGAGACCGTTCCTCTTTCTCGGACAGCCTCCACAGAGGTTCCGGTAAGAGCGGCGCCCATCGATGCTGCTCCCGACCGCATGGACCGTTTGCTCGACGAGCAGAAAAGGGCAAGATTGCCCTCCCTTGAAGGGAGTTACCTACGGGTTGGAATCAGCCGGGTTTACGAAGAAGGAACTCAGATTTATGTTCTCTTTTCCGCCGTGAACCAGAGTAAAAACAATATCGAGATACTATCACCCCAGGTGCAACTGGCTGGGAGCGCCCACAAGAAGAAACTTTCCGCTAGCTCCGAACAGTTGCCGATCACCGAATTCCGTCTTAGCCGCAGAAAGCTGAGTGTCGGCGAACGCGCCGACGGGGTGGCACAGTTCGAAAAGCCTGCCTTCAAACAATCTCACGAATCCTATTTCTTGCAGATCGCTGAATCGGGCGCCGTCGATCTCCCCGTCCTGGTTCCCATTCGTCTTGGCATGAGCATCCCTTTGAAAGGAGAAGAGAGATGATGGAGGACAAGAATAAAGGCCAGCCTCAGGGAGAACAGATTGAAGTCTCCCCAGATTTGGAAGAAAACGACCAAACATCTCACCGCCCGATCGACCGCTGGATGGCCAGTTTCAAGCAAGGGATGGAGAATAAGAAAGCCCAACAGAAAAGAATTCGCGAAAAGGCGACTCGGGACCGAATGAAGCCGGTTTTCCTGGGCTTGCTGGCCGTAGTTGTCGTGGTGGTGATACTGCTGGGAATGTTTTCAACGCCCATGTCGAGCAAGAAGCGGGCACAGATCTCGGAGCGCAAGACTCCGAATTTGGGAAGGCCGCAGGTAAATGATTCTTCGTTGCCACAACCAGAAAACCCGGACCGCTCGGTCACCCCACTGCTCGGTGCCGACGTGCGATCGCAACCGGATCCCAATCGGGGCCTGGTGAGTGAGAGTGACTTCCAAAAATATGGCACTAAGAGTTCGCCTTCAGCTCCAGGGGCCCCGCCTTCGCGATCTTCCAGCCCGAATGGTCCCGGTGCGCAAAAGAACCCCTATGCGCTTGGGCAAATTGAATTCTCGGATTCTGCGGGAAGAAAAAGGGAATCACTGGCAGAGGTCGAGTCCCGTATAGCTCAACTACAATCCCCGCCTAATGGGGAGCAGACCCCAGCAACCAGTCGGCAGATAAGCGAGTCACTTGCCAAACCTTCCCTGGTTTTTGTTCATAACCCCAAGAGCGGACAATCCTCGTCAGTTCCCAGACCAGAATCGAGAGAGCCGGAGTCTCAAGAATCTCCCGCTCCCCTGGAGCTGCCCACGGGCATGCGGCTGATGGTGAGACTGCAGTCGGCCATAACTACGGCCGTTATCGCCCCTGTCGTGGCTATGGTGGAGTACAACTACGAGAAGAACGGAGAGATCGTGGTGGCCGCAGGATCGAGGATTTTCGGCAAGCTGGACCAAGCTAATCGCTCGGGTCATGTCAGCGTGAAGTTTGACGCCATCCAGACTCCCAGCGGGGTGACCTCTAAGATTGAGGGCGTCGCCCAGGCACTGGATTACGGGCCGCTCAAAGGGAGAGTGGAGGGCAAGAAGAACGTTACCCGCTTCATGACCCGTACGGTGACTGGTCTTGGCGTTGTCGCTTCCCAGATGGTTGGCCTGCGCGGTGGCTTGAGCGGTCCCCTCGACAACAGTCTCCTGATCCGCGAACGCCTGGCCAACAACATCGCTCAAGCCGGGGACCAACAACTACAGCAAATGGCCCTGAGCACCAACGTTGTGGTCACCGTTCCCGGGAATGTCCGTTTCTACGTGGTCTTGCAAAAGCCTGTCAGGAGCGAACTCAACGCGATCGTAACCCATCAAACTGGTGGCTTGCGGCAGATGCCGGAGAACGGCTTGAATAACTCTCCCAGTTTCACGCGCGCTGAACTGCAGGAGTTGCGCGATCTCAAGCAGGAGTTTAGGCGTCTCATGTTGATGGCCGGAGGCCAGGAGACAGCGAATGCCGGTGAGTCCCCGAAAGCATCAACTAACCCATAACTGGGGGAAACAGTTTCCTTTGCACACCGATCCGTGAATGCGATGCCCATTTAAATCTCTAACCGTAGCCACGGGAATTGCCTCAGTTTGCCCGAAGAGACCAAGCCCTAGTTGCCTTCAGTGAATTCAAGAAACCCTAACATACACGAGGTTCATAAACTGGCTCGAAGCTGCGAGGATGAGATCCTGAAGCGGCAGCTTCCTGAAGGAGGCTGGGGATTTGGAACCTCAAGGCAATGGGTGACCGAAACGACCTCGCTGGCGTTACTGGCTTTGAGGCTCCAGCCCAGCTCGATTTATGCACGAGGACTGGAGTTCCTGCTCCGCTGCCAGAACCCGAATGGGAGCTGGCCTGCCTTTGCCGGAGACGACCATGAAGGATCCTGGGTGACGGCCCTGGCGGTAATCGTCCTGATTCATTCGGCCGGCAACTGGAAGGCAATTGAGAAGGGAGTCTCCTGGCTGCTGAAAACGCAAGGGCGTGAATCACACTGGTTGATGAAATGGAGATACCTCACCGTTGACCGGAAGGTACGCTTCGATCCAGAGAAGTACGGCTGGCCCTGGACGGTGGGAGCCAGCAGTTGGGTGGTACCGACCTCATACAGCCTGATCGCTCTTCGGCACTATCTCACGTGTTGCTTGCCTGAAGCTGCCGAACTCCGGCTCAAGAAAGGGACAGCAATGTTGTTCGACCGCGGCTGCCCTGGCGGGGGGTGGAATGCCGGCAATCGTGTTGTCTATGGCGTTCCCCTCAAGCCTCATGTGGATGTCACTTCCCTCGCCTTGCTTGCACTGCTGCCGCAGAAAGACCATGCCTTTGTCAAAACAAGTCTTCAATGGTTGCAGCTTCAATCGGAAGCAGTCTCTTCTATCTACAGTCTGTCCTGGATGGTCATGGCATTGGCGGCACATCAACAACCGGTCGAACTCATCATGAAAAAAGTCATTCAACTCTACAGCCAGCGTGGGATCAATCAAGACAGCCAGACATTGGCCTTGAACCGACTTGCCGCGCAGGTGGCTGACGGAGCCAATCCGTTCAGATGAAGTTCTCATGAAAAGAGATTCGAGAATTGATCGGAGAAAGCTGTTGCGAGGATCCCTCGCGATGGGAGCTGGGGCATCGTGCGCCGCTGCACTGTTCCGACCAAAGAGTTTCAGTAAACACCAGCCACCTGCCATTTCGCGCGTAGCCATCCTGAAGGCAGATTCTTACTCTGCCAGACTCGACGAGATCCTCATGCAAGGGTTGAATCTCTTCAAACTGGACGTGCGCGGAAAAGCCATTTTGCTGAAGCCGAACCTGGTGGAATATCTGCCCGGCAAAGAGGTCAACACACACCCTATGTTGGTTGGAGCGGCTGCCGAATGTTTCTTAAGACTTGGAGCGAAAAGCGTTGTCGTGGGAGAAGGACCTGGCCACCAACGGGACACTGAATTCTTACTGTCAGAGAGCGGATTGGCAGATCAGCTCAAGGCCAGAAAAGTCGCCTTCGTGGATCTGAACCGCGATGAACTGATCAAGATACCCCTCGAATCCGGCCATACCGGACTCAACTATCTCTGGCTTCCCAGGGCGGTTGTAGAGGCGGATGTAGTGGTATCCATGCCGAAGATCAAGACTCACCACTGGGCTGGAGTAACCCTGAGCATGAAGAATATGTTCGGGATTGTCCCGGGCCTCAAGTATGGCTGGCCGAAGAATATTCTCCACTGGAAAGGAATCCACGAAAGTATCATGGATATATGTGGCAGCATTCCAATCGGACTGGTGATTGCCGATGGAGTTCTGTGTATGGAAGGCAATGGCCCGCTGCATGGCGAGGCGCGGAAGCTCGGTGTCATTGTGATCGGTGACGACCCGGTGGCAGCCGACGCCACTATGGTGCGGCTGATAGGACTGCGACCCGAAAGGATCCCGTATCTGGAGCAGGCGGACTGCTTCCGCGGAAACCTTGATCCAAGGCGAATCCTTCAACTCGGGGAACGTGTGGAAGAGTTGCGTCAGACGTTCCAAGTCCTTCCGGAATTTTCCCCTCTGCTACAGCATACGCTCCCTAACCAACGTGCTTAAGTTCTCGTTGAATGGGGCGCCCAGGAATCGTCATCGTAGTCCGTGCTGCTGTCCGCGGGGTTCAACAGCCTTTTTCAGGCTCCAGCGGTTCCAGTCATGACACAGTTTTGGTCATTGTCGGAGTTACAGCGACCACCTGGGGGAATGCGCGCGGACTGCAAAGATGACGTTTGTGCGGTTACAGTGCTTCGTCGGGGGAACGGGATGCAGGCTGTAAAAATGTTAGCTATCTGACGTCCGAGGAAGCCTAGCAACCCGAGCGCCTTTGGATCAACGTACTCGGTTTCATTTCGGATGCGTCAAACCTCTTGTGTACGGCAGCTACGAAAGTCAGTTCCGTTGGTTCCAAACCCGAAGGCCGAAGGAGTTAGAGGGTTCTCGGCAAATCGGATGTCACTCGGAAATCCAACACCGTTGCCACATTCACTATAGCTCGCGAACAGTTACCTTCATTGCAAACTGGTCTTCAGCTTCCTCGTGCAATTCTGCCACATCAGCTGCCACGAGATGTGGACTCCTCCACCAATTCGGGATTTCCCTTCGCATCTCGAAGGCTCCGATTCTTGTTCCATTCACGGAGAGAAGATCAAACGCTCTTGAATGTGGACTCAGATCCGATATCACCAACACCCGCCGCAAGTGAAAAACTTCGTCTGGAACGCTGCTCCTGTTCAGCTTGAACCGCAACGTGTCGGAGCGGCGTTGGCTAACTGTCACACGTCGACCATCATCTGCAGTGTCTCGAGCTTCGATCACGCCTGCTGCTGTCTCCTCGCCAAGGCCGGCACTGATAAGATCGGAATCTGTCACATTGAGGAACC
Source organism: Acidobacteriota bacterium (assembly GCA_022616615.1). Taxonomy (GTDB): domain Bacteria; phylum Acidobacteriota; class Terriglobia; order Versatilivoradales; family Versatilivoraceae; genus VFZK01. The sequence continues at coordinate 2,206 of JAKEER010000078.1, read as the reverse complement.
AGGCGATGATCCGAGCTGGAGCCGAGTAATGATATGGACATACGCTGGCTGCGATCATGGCAACGTCTCTACGATGATCTACGCGCGGAGCGATGCAAGTCGCAGCGGGTGACAAAACACCATACTTGAACATCGCTGAGAAATAAGAACACACAGCAGGACAGACTTGACCTGTCTCAGCCATGATCTCACTAACGTATGACAAGACGCTGTTCAGTCCCCACGGCAATCGGTAACCACAAATGTCCTCAATAAGAAGCGCAATCTCACCGGCTCCGAGGAAAAGGCTCGCACTGCGGAATCGTCGACCATATCTACCACCGTCGCTCCGGTGAGCCAGTGGCGCAGAATCAGGGCAGTCTCAGGCGGGGTAGGAGAGTTCGGACGTATGTCCGGAATCTCAAGGAGAAAGAAAGCCAGGGACTCAAGCAAATCGAGACGCTGGTGATCCTGCCAACTATCCCAGTCCTGGGCTGATGAAAAGACCTCGTTAAGCACCTTTCTGTGTCGATCTACTGCTCTACAAGATGACAAGGTCATTCCCAGTTTGTACATTCGTGAGCGAGTCGTTCTGTCCGGAATCTGGGAGTATACGTATCTGACTCGGGAATGCAGCACTCGCACGGCAGCATCAATCGTTAGAGTACGATCTGGAGTATCGCGCAGCTGGATGAAGAGAAGGGAGCCAGCTAGAATTTCCTGAAGTCGATCCGGAGAATCTGCGCTGAGCTCGAATTCTTCCGTAAGGGCGAGAAGGTGACCATCGAGTATGTTAAGCCAACCCGCTAAGTGTTCTCGGTCGGCTTCAATTGCCCAGCTGATATCATTTTCAGCGAGCTTGACGCACAAAGCGGGAATATCAACAGAGGCATGGCTTGAACGCCAACGATCAGCAATCATTCGCAACGCCAGCCGCAATGCGCTCACTACGATCGTGCTTTGGAGCGTTGTGGTCAGCAAAGTGATCGCGCGCTCATGCCGATTCCGGACCTTGGCTTCAGCGGTGAGATCCCGAAAGAAGAGAATCTGCCCTTCGTTCTCCTTCATCGCGCGCCCAGCTCGACCACAGATGTTCCAGAATGTTAGTGGACTTACCATTTCATTATGAGAATGGTACAAGCCACGGACCAGCACCGTTTTGATCGGCAAGTTTACGCCTTGAGCAAGGGTGGTGGTGGCTACAATGATTCGGACAGCACCTTCGCGAACCACATCCTCAACGGCAAGGCGAACCCTTCTGGGAAGACGGCTGTGATGGACGACAAAACCGCGCTCGAAGTATTTCAGAAACTCTGACTTGTCGCCCATTTCCTCCTCGATAACTCTTCTGCATCGAGCCCAGATCGGTGATTTTCGTCCTGGAATCGGCAGAGAAAACTGGGCGCCTTCATTCGCATGGAGGTGGAATAAACAATCGAGCGCATCCTCTAGATCCTTAGCAGCGGCATTTGCCTGGCTAGGTTGGGGAGCAAAAACAAGCGTTACTCCATCTTGAGCAAAGAGGAGTGCAGCTGCAGCCAACGCCTCGCGCGCGCTGCTCGGGAAAGGTAGTCGCCGGCGACCTAGACCAGCTACACCCCTACATTCTCGAACCTCAATGAATCTTCGAATGAAGCATCGCTGTTCAAATGCCTCCTGATCGTTGTGGGTGTAGACTACCTCAACCCGCCTGCCATACCAGTTGAGGCGTCCGAGCAAAAGTCTTGAGGGGCGCCACTTTGACTCTATCAGGTTTGCTGGAGTACCCGTGATCCATTCACTGAATTGGGCTGCATTAGGTAACACCGCAGAGATGAAAATAAATGGGCATCCTCTCTCACGAAAGCGTTTGAGAGAGCGCTGAACCAGTAACTCAAATCGTACGCCGCGGTGGTTCGGGTCGACAATATGGCCCTCATCAAAAATCAGCAACCTAATCTGATCATTTAACTCAGGAACAAATCGCAACAAAGCATCAAACTTTTCTGGAGTGACGATGAGAACGCGATTCACCGCCACTTCAAGCCTTTCCGTAGGCGATTTGTGCTGAGTCTACTAGAGGCATTCGGGCAGATTCTCAAAGTGGCCGGGTCGGAAGTCTCTTTTCGAATAGACCGTTAATAAAGCCAGTTGGACTAAACCGCTTTCGCGGTAGGGGGTGATCCGGAAAGGAATTGCTTGATTTCGACGGTGCAGCTGATAGCATGTGTGGTGAATATGGAACTTG
>JAKEER010000594.1 GCA_022616615.1 Acidobacteriota bacterium | reverse complement strand
CAATTCTCGAATGCGTTTGCGGTGAAGGGCTTTTTTCTTTCGTTCTCGATCAAACCTGGCTTTGTCACCATTTCTTTGCGACACAATTCCCCCTTGCGAGTTCTACTTTCGGTTTACACAGCAGGAATTTGGCCGGTCCCATTCCGCGAGCCGTTTGGCGCGGCATAGAGACATACTGTCCTGAATATGCCGCACGTGGGCAGAGACAGTCACGCGTTACGGACGAAAGTTTGCTTTGTTCGCTAGCCTCGCCTTCTCTTCGGTAGCGCGGGTCTCCTGAGCTTCCTTTTTTTGACGTTCAATCTCTCGTTGCGGAGCCTCTTTCTCGTCCCGCCGGATCGCTTCGACGACAGCCAGCCGGGCCAAGGCATCCAGCCGCTTCGAAAACACCACCATTCCAAACTTAGGCTGGTAGGAGGAACGGAAGAGGTTGAACGAGTACTGCGAGTCTTCCCAACGCGCCACAACTTTTTCGGTCTCGCTGTAACCTTGGGCCGACGAGAAACTGATCATCTTCCCAGCAGGTCGGGTTGCGATCCCGTAGGTTGTCGAAATAGCACCGACCATGTCGTCATTGGTCAGCCCTTGGGTCCTGTCGGGATCATAATTGACCACCATTCGGAAAAGCTCGCCGTTGTAAAAGCTGAAGAGGATGTCTTTGACCGGGTCCGCTTGAGGTGCAGCGCTGAGAAAGCGTTGCGGCCGCCATTCCAGTTCTTGAATCATCGCGGGACGTTGGTGGACCGACCTCGCCTCAGACTGCTTCACATCTGCCTGTTTCGCTACCGCGGGCAGATTCATTCCAAATTGAAACTCACGGTAGCGTGAAAGATCTTGTGCATAGATCAAAGGCGTCCAGAGCAGGGCACAAAAAACTGAAACTGCGAGGTTACGAGCGGTTATCATTTGGGTTCTCCTTTGGAGAGTTGATGCCTTGCGATTGACAAGGCGCGTTCCATACGATTCGGTCGGCCATACTGCCCCAATCAATTAGGTCGACCGCGAATCATACGATGCTGTTTTCTCGTCACTCGAAGCAGGCGTTTGCTGTCGTGGCTCTTTCTTCATCCAGTCGAATAGAAACATACTTTCCTGAATATGGCGCGCGTGGGCAGAGACAGTTGTGTGAGGTAGTCCCAGGAACCGCTTCGTAGCCACTTGGGTGATTTCCAGGGAATTAAACCTTTCCAACTTCAGTTTCGTCAGAATTTGGCTGACCGCCCTGCCTAGCGATTTTTCTCCATTGAGAGCGACCGCGCTTGCTTTGATTTCACTGGCCATATAGAAACAGGTCCATCCCGCTTCGCTCATTCTTCGATCCAGTCCGTAGCCATCGAGCTCTTTGACTATTCTCCAGCCGTTCGAATAGGGCTCGCTCTCGACCCACAAAGAGTCTGGAAAGATGACGCCCTCCTCGATCAGAATGGTCCCCGTTGTTATTCTCTCGGCCATTGGCCTCTCCCTTTCGTCTGCGGTGGCGTTCCAGGGGCACTCGCCTGCCCTCGGTCGTTTGATCCAAGTCTCAACCAGTTGCAGAGACGTTTACCCCCAATTGTTGAAGTCGGGTTAGTACATCCCGCCGCCCATGTCGTCTGCATGAGGGCTGGCAGCAGTCTTCTGTCGTTCCGGAATTTCAGCAATGAGCGCTTCGGTGGTCAGCATCAATCCCGCGATGGAGGAAGCATTCTGGAGGGCGATGCGGGTCACCTTGGCTGGATCAATGACACCCTCCTTCACCAAGTCGCCATAGGTGTCGGTCTCGGCATTGTAGCCATAGTTTTCACCCTTTTCCGCCCGCACCCGGGAAAGCACCACCGCACCTTCGACTCCGGCATTCTGGGCAATCTGCCGGAGAGGCTCTTCCAGCGCGCGACGGACGATGTTAACGCCAATCTGCTCGTCGTCGTCCAGCTTCAGTTTCTCCAGCGCGCTGAGGGCGCGAATGAAGGTGACGCCGCCGCCAGGAACAATGCCCTCCTCTACGGCTGCGCGGGTGGCGTGCATGGCATCTTCCACGCGCGCCTTTTTCTCCTTCAGTTCTGTTTCCGTAGCCGCTCCAACCTTGATGACGGCAACGCCGCCCACCAGCTTGGCCAGCCGCTCCTGCAGCTTCTCACGGTCGTAGTCGGAAGTCGTGTCTTCCACTTGAGTGCGCAACTGCTTCACGCGGCCTTGAATGTCAGCCGGTTTGCCGGCGCCTTCCACAATCGTCGCATTGTCTTTGTCCACCGTAATCTTCTTGGCCCGGCCCAGGTCAGCCAGTTGGACATTCTCCAGCTTGATTCCCAGGTCCTCACTGATGACCTTGCCACCGGTCAAAACAGCAATATCCTCTAACATGGCTTTGCGGCGATCCCCGAAGCCGGGGGCCTTGACGGCGGCGCAATTCAGGGTGCCACGCAGTTTGTTGACGACCAGGGTTGCGAGCGCCTCGCCTTCGACTTCTTCAGACACAATTAGGAACGGCTTGCCGGTCTTGGCAATCAGCTCCAGCAAGGGAAGCAGCTCCTTCATCGAACTGAGTTTCTTCTCGTGCAACAAGACAAAGGCATCCTCCAATACCGCCTCCATTCGCTCCGGATTGGTGACGAAATAAGGCGACAGGTAACCGCGGTCAAACTGCATGCCTTCCACAACCTCAAGGGTTGTTTCAATCGACTTGGCCTCTTCGACGGTGATGACTCCGTCCTTGCCCACCTTCTTCATGGCTTCGGAGATGATGTGGCCAATGGTGGCATCGCCGTTGGCCGACACCGTACCCACCTGGGCAATCATGTCGCCCTTAACCGGCTTCGACAGTTTCTTGATCTCTTCCACGATCAGCGCAACAGCACGGTCGATCCCGCGCTTCAATGCCATCGGATTGGCGCCGGCAGCAACGGTCTTGACGCCTTCCCGAAAAATGGCCTGGGCCAGAACTGTGGCTGTGGTGGTGCCATCGCCGGCGACGTCACTGGTCTTGGAAGCCACTTCACGCACCATCTGAGCTCCCATGTTTTCCAGCGCGTCCTTTAATTCAATTTCCTTGGCCACCGTCACGCCGTCTTTGGTGATGGTGGGCGAACCAAACTTTTTGTCGAGAACTACATTCCGGCCCTTGGGTCCCAAGGTAATCTTCACAGCATCCGCCAGTTGATTGATGCCCCTGAGAATAGCCTGCCGGGACTGTGCCCCTTGAACAATTTGTTTTGCCATTTAATCCTCCTGAATAAATGAGCGAGTTACTTGTCACATGATGAAAACTATTTGGAAGCTTTCGATTTGGCCGACTCCGCCAGAATTCCCAAGACATCGTCTTGGCGTACGATCAGGAAGTCTTCACCGTCAACCTTGATCTCTGTTCCGGAATACTTCCCGAAGAGAACGCGATCGCCCTCTTTGACGTCCAAGCTGATTTTGGTTCCATTTTCCAGAATCTTGCCATTGCCGACAGCCACCACCAGCCCTTCTTGGGGCTTCTCTTTGGCGGTGTCGGGAATAATGATTCCGCCCTTAACGCTTTCCTTCTCTTCGATCCGCTTAAGCAGAATACGGTCGTGCAGGGGTCTAACCTTCATTGTAGTCATCTCCTTGTGGTTACCGCTCCCGGACGGGAGCAGCTCTTACAAAACCTGTCCCTCTTCAAACTGCTACTCTGAACGGGGGCGGCGATTTGTCAGCTGTATTCAGACTCTTCAGCGACCCTTGAGAGCAAGCAGATAAAGGCAAGCTTGTTTGCTGCTGACTCATTACGGGCGAAAGTCCGCTTTGTTCGCTGGCCTGGCCTTCGCTTGGGCAGCGCGGGTCTCCTCACCTTCCTTCTTTTGACGCTCAATCTCTCGTTGAGGAGCCTCTTGCTCGTCCAGCCGGATCGCTTTGAGGATAGCCGTCTGGGCTAGAGCATCCACCCGTTTCGAAAGAACGAGCATTCCAAACCTAGGCTGGTTGGAAGAACGGAAGAGGTTTAGCGAGGACTGTGAGTCTTCCCAACGCGCCACGACCTTTTCGCTGTCGTTGTAGATATGCGATGAAGAAAAAAGAATGATCTTTGCAGCAGGCTGGGTTGCGATTCCGTACGTTGCCGAAATGGCTTCGATCATGTCTTGATCCGTCAGGCCCTCGGTCCTCTGTTGATCGTAACTGATCACCATTCGGAAGAGTTCGCCGTTGTAAAAACTGAAGAGGACCTCATTCACCGAGTCCGTTTCACGCGAAGACGCAAGAGCGTGCCGCGGCTGCCATTCCAATTCTTGAATTACCGCCGGACGTTGGTGGATTACCCTGACTTCAGACGGCCTTGCATCGATCTGTTTCGCTACGGCGAGCAGGTTCATTCCAAGTTGAAACTCCCGGTACCTGGAAAGATCTTGCGCGCAGATCAAAGGGGTCCACAGCACGAGCCAACAAACTGAAATTGCAAGGTTGCGAGTGTTAATCATTTGAATCCTCCTTCTAGTGCAACTTGATTGCTACGATTCCAAGGGCCGTCCGAGCGGATGGGCGGGTGGGCCAGCTTCTTCTACTAACCCCCTCGGTCAGCTCGGCTGTAGACCAATTTGGCTTGGTTCCGTTCCGCAAGCCGTTTGTCGTGCAACAGAAACATACTTTCCTGAAGATGCCGCACGTGGGCAGAGACAGTCACATAGGGTAGCCCCAGGAAACGCTTCGCAGCCACTTGGCTGATTTCCAGAGAATTAAAGTTGTCCGATTTCACATTCGCCAAGACCCGGTTGACTGCTCTGCATACGGCCTTCTCTCGGTCAAAACCGAAGACGCTCGCTTTGATTTGAGCCAAGTAGAAAAAGGTCCATCCCACTTCGCGGATTTTTCGATCCAGCCCGTAGCGGGTGAGATTCTTGACTGATCTCCAGCCATTCGAATAGGGCTCGCTCTCGAACTTAAAGGAGTCGGGTAAAGGCGTACCTTCCTCGATGAAGATAGTCCCCACTTTGATTTGGTCTGCCATTACCTTCTCGCTTGGTAAGGCGCGTGCCGAAACAACACGCCCGCCGCCTTGCAGTAACTCGCTTCCGGGGTTGTTGTAATCTGTTAACGACATTCTTAGTAACTCTCTAGTCCGCAGCGCTAGCGAAGTTAGTGTCGCTGCCACGAACTTGGTTCATCCAGGTGACAGCTTCCCTGCGTTCATCTACGGCGGGCGGATCGATCAGAACCAGGCCGTTACGACCAGCATCGGCAGCACGCCTGAATTGATCCTGGTTCTTCATGATGAACCCAAGCGTGTCTGCCAACTTATCCGAGCCGTGTCCGTTCTTGAAGCATGCCCCGCTTGGATGGGTCGAGGAACTCCCCGTCCAGTAGTCACACACCAGATCATGATAACCCCAGCCTTTGGCCCACCAGACGCTCACGTTATCCAAGGAGGTCCCTGGTTTACCTCGGTATTCAACGCGTACTGAGCCTGGCTGGCTAGCCTTCATCAAGTCTTCCCAGGCCAAAATCACTGCAAACTGAAGGGCTTTGTCTAGTTCCATGTTGGTCCTTCTCCTGTCCTAATCACTTTGATGAACTGGTATCGCGCGTGTCGAACGGGCCCGTGGGATATTTACTGGGAAAGCTTGTTTGGACCCGACGGCAACGAGTTCGTCGATGTTATATTTCACGTCTTGCGAAATGATTGTGTGTTGGCCCAGTATCCGGACAGTGGCTGTGGCTTCCGAAACCGTCTGCAGCCACATTCCTTCGACATCGCCGTAAAGAAACACCATGTGCACATCCCGCAGCCACCACGAGGGTCTCTTCGCAGGCTGACCTTCGGTGCGGTGAAGCAGGTAGGTGCGGGCATCCACCCAAATGTTTCCGCGGACCAGATTCTTGTCTTTGCGCTTGGGAAGTAACTCAAGCACGTAGCAGCGCTGACCGCCGACATTTTCATCACGGATGAAGCGCAGCTCATAATTGCCCGGCGAGATGTCGTTTGAGCTGTAATCCTTCGCGATTTCCGCTTCGCTCTCCAGCATTCGGCGAACGATTCTTTCTCCAAGTCTGGTGCCATTGCTCTGCTGGATGGCGTACTTTTTTGAATCCGGGGGAACAAAGGTTACTTCGGCAGTCACCTGCGACTTGGTATTCTGCCTTTCTTTGCCAAACAACTTGTAGTTGCGCGTGACGACGTAGGGCCGAAACCGAGCCCGGTTTTCAACCCGGGCCTGCGCCATGCGGTCAGCAATGGCTTCCACGGCTGGGACTGGGCTCGCCGTCTGAGCCGATGCACGGGAGACTATGGCAATCAGAGAGAGAAAGAGCATCCATGAGATTTGTTGCCGCACAATCATCACCCTAGTCGTAGCGAGCGACCTCACCGAGAGGCGGGTTCGTAGTACCGCCTTCAGGCGGTAAGTGGAAACTGGACATTTTGGAGATGGCGTGCCGGCCCCTTTTGGAGTGCGCCGGCAGAGCGCAGCGTCGACGGCGCTTTGACTGGCGGCAGCAACACAGGCTCTGGCTTGGCTTTCTTGCACTGCCGCCCTGATCCAAAGCGGCGCCGCGCTTCGCTTGCCGCCGCACTCCAAAACATGGCGCGACTAAAAACATGTTTCGTAGACCCGAAGAAGGAACACCTGGGACGAAACGTGTGTATCCGACCTTGGGTGTTGCCTCTGCCACCGAGGGCCAAACTGCGTGCTCGCCTGACCCAAAAAAATGTCCAATCTCCAGGTACCGCCTTCAGGCGGTACTTGTCATGGCTGAAGCCGGGACTACAAACTTGACCGAATCTTGAACTTGAGCGCCAGCAAGTGACCCTAGTTTTGCGACTCCTCGATCCAGTCGGTGTCACTTCGAGATTGTTGAACAAACCTCCAACCGCTCGAGCCTTCTCCCATGTGTTTGCCGTGGCACCTCAGGAACCGTCACCCCAACGGCTTCACAGTGACTCACTTCTCGGCGCCCGGCTGGTTATCGACAGTACAGAGAGTGTCGGTTGCATCCTCAACACAGCTAATGAGACGAGAAACGCCGCGAGGCAAACCCATTCCAGCAAGAGAAAGGCATTCCCGGAAAGCGGAAGTGGGACCACAGGATTGAAAAGCACAGCAATTGCTAGAAATCCGGCCGCCCAAAAGTATTTGCCGGCCTGAATGGCTTGCGTGACAACCAGGAGGCCGGACACACAAACGACAATCTCTAAGACTGCTCTATGACTAACGACGGGGAAACCTAACACCGCCAAGAACAGCGTCGCTATGGCAATCCACTTCATGATTTTCGTATGCATTGGTAACCTCGCTTCTTTTTGATCTGGATTCCCCTATGCAGGTAAGAGATAGGGAGGACATGGCCGCCCCACCAGACAAAGACCTGTCCTCTTCAGGCTGCGACCTTAGCCGCGATCTTGTGGAAGGTCGAATTGGAAACCTCGTAGGTTTGAACTTGTGGAGTTCCCTCAGCTACTTTTTCCAACGCTTTCAGCACTGCTGGATAGGCACGACGGTTATAGGCCTCCGCGTTCTCTTTCTCATCCCACAAACTGATTCCCACGACTTCTGTTCCATTGGGAGTGACGAATGTGATTTCATCCTGGAAGCCTTTCTGTTTTCGAAGCAAGGGAATGACTTCCTTTTCGATCGTCTGCGTGAATTCCGCCACACTGTTGGGCTTTAAATGCAAGTGAAGATTTCGGGCAAACATAGCAACCTCCGTGGATGTCGTCTAAGGAGGACGACTTCAGATAACCCGACTTAGTTCAGAGTACCTGGAAAGTGGCTGAAGCTAGCTCACTTGATTAACCATTCTAGTTAATTAACTTTACTTGTCAAGCGAAATGTGAAAGTATGATTTAATTAATTGAAAAGAGTTAAGCGACGGAGGAGATTCCAGTGGATCTTTCTTTGGTGATCAAGCACCGGCTGGGAGAACTGGGGCTTGAGCAGCGAGATCTTGCAACTGCTGCCCAAGTTACGGAGTCCTACATTTCGCAGTTGCTGACTCGAAAGAAAGCCCCTCCAGCGCCCGGCCGAACAGACATTTATGAGAAGATGGGAGAATTTTTGAAGCTTCCAAACGGTGAACTGGCGAAGCTGGCTAACTTGCAGCGTCACGAAGAATCCAAAAGAAAATTGGCAGACCCGCCCACGCCGTTGTTTAAGGAAGTCCGAGAGTTGGTTCTTCGCAAATGCAAACCGGACAAACAGAACCAAATACGGGCGATTTTTGAAAAGCAGCCCTTCGGCGAACTCGAACGCTTGGTCACCCAGAAACTACTAGACGTGGCCAAGAGAGTTGCCAGAGAAGAACTAGAAAGCGAAAACTGGCTTCACCTGGTGGCCCGACTCAGCAACCGAAGCTACGAAGAGATGAGGGTCGCCATTCTCGAGTTCCTGGACACGGATGTCTTCGACGTGTCGATTGAAAACTGCGTGTCCTTTTTGGATCCGCTGATCGAATCCTGGGACATCGACCTTGCGACTTTTGGTGTGGAAATTGTCTTAAACCGGAGAGTGGCCCCAGGGCACCCTAAGAGATTTGAGTTTGTTGAAAAGGAACCCGAACCCGCTTTCGACCAGGAGCCGGGGCTGACAAAGTTCCTTCAAGATGCTTCCCTTAGCAGAGATGCGACTGAGGGAGAAATCCAGTTCCTAAAAGGCCTGAGGTTCAAGGGAAAACGACCTACTCCACTCTACTATTACCGAGAGTTACAAAACCTTAGGGATCCGCTCCATTTTCGCACTCCGTAGCCGAACAGGAGAGGTGCGCAGCAACGAAGAGGTCGCGGGGGCGGAGCCGCCCATTTCGGGAAGGCGTCCGACCAGCAAACCTCGGCCGGGTTCCGTCATCAAGTCGATAGCATCTCCAGAGGATACGTTTAGCTGGGGTTTGTTCCACCTGTCTGCCCGCCTGTGCTCCGAACCCACACTGGTTCGCGAAACCGCAAGCGCTTCGAACCAGAAGGAAGCAACACGCTGCCTGACGGCAAGAAGATAAAACACGGTTCCGAGGGCGAGGATAGCAAGAGCGATTCTGACTAGCTTTTTTAATTTTCGAGCTGTCGCTTCCTCCCGCAATTTACCCTTTTGAATCCACGCGCGCCAAATCTCTTCATCCACCAGCGGTCTGTCATCTGTTGATGTATCCATGTCTGTGTTTGCCTTTGGTCGAGCGGGTGATGGCATCTTAACAACTAGTCAGTGGACTTAGTCCAGATTACGTGCCAATGGGAGAAGTGCTCAGCCGTTAACCATTATAAGTTAATTAACTAACTTGTCAAGGCGGCTATCTTGTAGTATGTTGATTTGGTTTACTTGAGAGAGTTAATCGCAATCGCGCGCGAATAGTGCCCTTCGGCGAACTCGAGCCCTCAAGAGCAATGGAAAGAATCAGATTGATCGAACAAGCGCCGGGCGCGCTTGGGAACAAAGGTCTGCCTCATGAAAGAAGGTTCTAAAGTGCGCAAAATCGCGTTTGTCGCTGACCACTTGCCGCGCAAGTGCGGCATTGCCACGTTCACGTCTGACCTGCTTGCGGCCGTTGCAACTGCGCATCCCCAAAGCCAGTGTTTCTCAGTGTCAGTTAACGACATCAAAGGTGGCTACGAGTACCCGGAGGTGGTTCGTTTCGAAATTGAGGAGCAGGACTTGTCGTCCTATGTGCGTGCTGCGGACTTTCTCAACATCAGCAATGTGGACATCGTCTGCCTGCAGCATGAGTTCGGTATTTTCGGCGGGCCGGCCGGCGGCCATATCCTGGCACTCCTGCGCGAATTGAGAATGCCCGTTGTCATCACGCTTCATACTGTTTTGCGCGAGCCGAGAGCCGACCAACGGCGCGTAATGCACGAGTTAATCTCGCTCTCGACCCGGCTCGTGGTCATGGCTGAGCGTGGGCGACAGATGCTGCAGGAGATTTACCAGGCACCGCCCGCTAAGATCGATCTCATCCCGCATGGCATTCCCGACGTAGGGTTCGTCGATCCGACTTATTTCAAGGACCAGTTCGGTGTGGAAGGCAGGGTGGTGCTGCTCACGTTCGGGCTGCTCTCGCCGAACAAGGGGATTGAATATGTGCTCAACGCCCTGCCTCACATTCTAGCGGAGTTCCCCGACGTTGTTTATATTGTCCTGGGCGCCACGCATCCCAATGAACTGCGCGAGCATGGGGAAGCCTACCGGCTTAGCCTCGAAATCCTTGCCAAAAAGAACAAACTCGAGAAGAACGTCATCTTCTACAACCGATTCGTAGAACTTGAAAACCTGAAGGAGTTCATCGGCGCCGCAGACCTTTACATCACGCCTTACCTCAACGAAGCGCAGATCACGTCGGGCACACTAGCCTACACGTTTGGCGCTGGCAAAGCAGTAGTCTCCACACCCTACTGGCACGCCGCAGAATTGTTGGCCGAAGAGCGTGGCGTGTTGGTGCCGTTCGGCGATGCCCAGGCCATTGCACGCGAAGTGATTGGCCTGCTGCGCGACGACACCCGCCGGCATGCCATTCGCAAAAACGCCTACAGGATTGGCCGTGAGATGGTCTGGAGTAACGTTGCCCAGCTGTATATGCGTTCCTTCGAGTTGTCACGTATAGAGGGAGCGGCGCGGTCTCGAAAGTCTCTTGCCACGAAAACGCTCGACCAAAAGCCGCGGGAACTACCGGAGTTGAAATTGAGTCATCTCTTGCGGATGACTGATTCGACCGGACTCTTTCAACATGCGATTTTTAGTATCCCAAATTTTTCCGAGGGCTACTGCACGGATGATAATGCTCGCGCATTTATCCTGGCGGTGCTGCTCAGTGAATTGGGAGAAGAGCCAGAGAGCGTGCGGACGCTGGCCACAACTTACGCAGCGTTCTTGCACCACGCTTTTGATCTCAAAGTGAAACGCTTCCACAACCACTTGAGTTTCGATCGCCGCTGGCTCGATGATCAAGGGTCGGAGGATTGTCAGGCTCGAGCGCTCTGGGCGCTAGGCGTGGGGGTAGGACGTTCGCCTTATCGTAGCTTCCAGATCATGGCTGGACAACTCTTCGCGCTGGCATTGCCAGCGTTGACAGAGTTCACTTCGCCGCGGGCGTGGGCGTTCGGCCTCATCGGCATTCACGAATACCTGCGCCGGTTAAGCGGTGACAGCCTTGTCAACCAAACCCGTGAAACGCTCACTTTCCGGCTCATGGAACTTTTCGAAAGGAACTGCCACCCCGACTGGTGCTGGTTTGAAAGGGAGCTATCGTATGACAACGCGAAGCTCGCGCACGCCTTAATTCTGAGCGGACGCGCCACCGGACAACGGGCTGTGCTGGAACGCGGCTTGCAGGCCCTACGCTGGCTGACGGAATTGCAGATGTCGGAGAATGGTCACTTTCGGCCCATTGGCACCAACGGATTCTATCGCCGCGGCGGCCGGCGCGCCAACTTCGACCAGCAGCCCATTGAGGCGCAAGCAACGGTATCAGCGTGTCTTGACGCCTATCGCGCCACTTCCGACTTCTGGTGGTACGAACAGGCGCAACACGCCTTCGACTGGTTCATCGGCTGGAACGATCTCGGCTTGGAACTCTACTCTCCCGAGACAGGCGCCTGCCGCGATGGGTTGCACGTGGATCGGGTCAATGGGAATCAGGGGGCAGAATCGACCTTGGCCTTCTTACTTTCTTTGGCGGAAATGCGCTTGGCGCAAAATATGCTGACAAGTTTTAAGGAGCCGATCGCGGTAGAAAAATAATCGTCGCTTCCAGTCTCGTTCCCCTGAGTAAACCAATCCATGAATGCCAACCCGGTCCACGTCAAACGCACGACCACCATCCTCAGGCCCGACCAGACCCGCGTTCTTCTACGGCCATTTAATCCGGGGAATCCCCAGCGGGTCGGCAGGATTATCGCCAGGATCATGGCACTGCCAGAGAAGCGAGTGGGCCCGCTCCTGGACGATGTTTCCGCCGAATTCTCCCAGCGCCACCAGCAGATCCGCAAACTCTTTCTGGAACGATTCCAAGAAGTCCGGGACCTCCTGTTGACCGATGAGGAACTCTCCGAACAGAGACAAATGTTGATCGGCTCCTATTTCCTGGCCGAATACTCCTTGGAATCGGCGGCCCTATTCAATCCCTCCATCGTCCCGCACCCCGACCAGTCAAACTTGGCGCCCGGGGCTCTGCGTTTTATCCTGAGCTTGCGCGCCACCGGCGAGGGGCACATTTCCTCCCTCACTTTTCGGACAGGTATCATCCACGCAGACCATCGGATCGAAGTCCTGACGCCCAGTGGCTTCCTCACCGAGCCGCGGCAAATCCCGAACCCGGTATACGAGAGGGCGCTGTTCGAGCGGAAACTCTTTGAGCTGGGATTGACCAACGAATTCACGCGCCGGGTTATGAACAAGCTTGGGGAGTCGTTTGCACTGGAAGACCTTCGCGCCAATCTCGCAACCGAAGTGAAGCAGTCCGGCCGGCCCGATGGAATGAGGCAGGAACGCCGGAACGCCGCCCGAGGAATTTGGATGCTAGCCCGATCTAATTACGAAGTGCAGTTCCAGCCCGAGCAGCGGCTGTCTGAGCGTATTATATTCCCGGCCACTCCCTCCCAACGCAACGGGATCGAAGATGCCCGGTTCGTCTGTTTCCAGAACGATGACGGGACCCAAGTTTACTACGCCACCTTTACCGCCTTCGATGGCAAGGTGGTCTTGCCGGAGCTGGTGGAGACTTCTGATTTCCTTCGCTTTCGGTTCATCACCTTGAACGGTCCGGCCGCCCGAAACAAAGGCATGGCACTCTTCCCCCGGAAGATCAATGGCCTCTATGCCATGCTCTCCCGTCAGGACAACGAGAACATCTATCTCATGTTTTCCGACAACGTCCACTTCTGGAATGAACACAAGTTGCTCCTTAAACCAACTTTCCCGTGGGAGCTGATCCAGATAGGGAACTGCGGGTCCCCCATCGAGACCGATGCCGGCTGGCTGGTCCTCAGCCACGGTGTCGGCCCCCTGCGAAAGTACTGCATCGGTGCGTTCCTTCTCGATCTCGATGATCCTGTCAAAGTGATCGGTCGCCTTCGCGATCCCTTGCTCACACCGGACCAAAACGAGCGTGAAGGCTACGTGCCCAACGTCGTTTATACCTGTGGCGCTCTCGTCCACAAAGGTGAACTGATCATTCCCTATGGCTTGGCCGATCACGCGACCACTTTCGCTACCGTCCCTCTCGATGAAGTGCTGGCTGCCATGCACTAGGTTCACTTCGAAGGTCAAGATTCGGTCAAATCTGCATTTGTTTGAACCGCCATGAGCGCCAAGAGCGCAAAGAGGAATCCGAGCTGTCATTGGTATCGGAGAATCTCAAATCACGGATCTTAGATCCAGATGGCCGACCGAGTACTTCTACGAAAGGCCTCATCAGGCAAGCTCTTGGCGCTCTTTGCGTCCTTGGCGGTTCCCTGTTTTGGGTCTCCGCGGTACGAGGTCGCTAAGGCAGCTAGGTTCACTTGCTGGCGCTCAAGTTCAAGATTCGGTCAAGTTCAGAAGAGTGGCAGCGGCATCCTGCCGCTGCCAACCTGCGGCTGGAAGCCGCTTCCACTTTGGCCGCCCGGACGGCCTCGGCGGTATGAGATTGCTCGCCACCAACTAGGCAACATCGTGAGACAGCATGACCAAACCTGACAAAAGAGTAGCTGTCCTTTCACCGGTAGCCTGGCGAACCCCTCCCCGGCAATACGGCGCTTGGGAAACGGTGGCTAGCAACATCACCGAAGGGCTTGTTGCCCGTGGCTGGGATGTGACGTTGTTCGCCAGCAGGGATTCTGTGACGCGCGCTCACCTGCATGCCGTGCTAGACAAGGGATATGAAGAGGATCCCACCGTCGACCCCAAGGTAGCCGAATACCTTCACATCTCCGAAGCGTTCGAGCGAGCTGCTGAGTTTGACCTCATCCACAGCCACTACGACTTCATGGCGTTGACCTACACCCGGTTGGTTAAGACTCCGGTCCTAACGACCATCCACGGCTTCTCGTCTCCCAAAGTCATGCCCGTCTATCACAAGTATCGTGACGGATATTTTGTTTCCATCAGCGACTCCGATCGCGCGCCGGGGCTGAATTATCTGGCGACCGTCTACAACGGGATCAACCTCTCGTTGTACCCCCTTCAGGAATCCAGCGGTGATGACCTGATTTTTCTGGGCCGGATTCACCCCGATAAGGGTGTTCATCTGGCGATCAAGGTCGCTAATCTAAGCGGTCGGCGGTTGATCATCGCTGGAATCATCCAAGATGAGGTCTACCATCGGAAAGAGGTCGAACCGCACATCGATGATCGGAACATCTGCTATATCGGGCCGGTGGGCGTGGCTGGAAAAAATGAATTGTTCGCGCGTGGCTGCGCTTTACTCCATCTGAACACTATCCCGGAACGGTTCGGACTGGTCCTAGCTGAAGCCAATGCCGCCGGTGTGCCCGTTATCGCGATGGACCTCGGTTCTTGCCGTGAGGTGATCAGCGATGGGCAGACCGGTTTTCTGGTGAACAACGTCACTGAAGCGGTTCGGGCCCTTGGACGAATTCCTGAAATCGATCGTCGTGCCTGCCGCAGCCGTGTTCAGGAACACTTTTCGCTCGAAACCATGGTGGACGGCTACGAACGGGTCTACTCGACGATTTTTGATCTGGAAGCGAAGAAACGACCATGAAGCCGGACATTGTCAGACGATACTGCAACAACCCCATCCTTACTAAGGCCGAGATCCCATACGCAGTGGAAACTGTTCACAATGCGGCGGTGGTGAAGCATGAAGACGAATACATCATGCTTTTCCGCTGTCATCTCCGCACGGGTCGATCCATCATTGGATTGGCACGCAGTCCCGACGGATTCCGCTTCACCGCCGATCCACAGCCCTTTCTGCTTCCTGAGCGGGACGGGCCTTTTGCCAACTATGAAGAGTTCGGCGTGGAAGACCCACGAGTGACTTGGTTGGAAGGGGAATACATCATCACCTACAGCGCCTACTCACGAAATGGAGTGCGGATCGCCCTGGCCAAGACGAAGGACTTCAGTGACGTGGAAAGAGTGTCCCTAATCACGCAGGCGGATTACCGGAATGTGGTGATCTTTCCCGAGAAGTTTGATGGACTTTATGCCCGGCTTGACCGCCCTCATTCGGAAATCGCCCCCTGGTCAATCTGGATTTCCTATTCTCCGGATCTCCGTTTTTGGGGCGAATCCCAGCTCATCATGAGGCCTGTACCCTATCACTGGGATGAAATGAAGATCGGTCCCGGCGCGCCGCCTATCAAAACGGACCAGGGGTGGCTTTCCATCTATCACGGAGTTTTCCAAACGATGGATGGATCGGTCTATCGTTTGGGCGTAGCTCTCCATGACCTGCAAAACCCGGCAAAGGTTGTCGGTGTGGGGGATTCGTGGATTTTGCAGCCTGAAGATCCTTGGGAAATCACTGGATATGTCCACAACGTGGTCTTCACCTGCGGTGCCGTTCCGGAGCCTGATGGAACCGTGAAGATTTATTGGGGGGGCGCAGACACGGTCATGTGCGTGGGCGAAGCGAACGTCTCTGATCTGGTCGCTCTATGCCTGCATCACGGCAGACCGGCAAAGTAAGCATGGCATTCAAGAGTCTTACTAATCGGAAGTCCGGTAGCCTGAAGCTCGTCCTTCGCTAGAATCCATCCGACACAATTTGAACCCAACTCGGAGCGTTTGTGCTTGAGCCAACCAGCCGGCGACAAAAAGCAGACCGGCAGTTATTAGTCTGCGATTTGTTCCACAGCGTGGCTGGCCGCTTTGCGACTTCCAAACGTGATGCAGCTCATCAGCCGCATCGTGCGGTACAGGCGCTTGAACGGGCGCCTCCGAAAGTCGCTGT
>JAKEER010000593.1 GCA_022616615.1 Acidobacteriota bacterium | reverse complement strand
GCGATCAGGTCTCGACCGATTGGCGACCTCACGTACGAGAACTCAGCCCCAGATGGCCTTCCGGCAAACCGACAGGCCGTGCGCGTTGCCAGGAGAGTATCTGCCTCGCCCAGATAAGAAAAAGTTCGAACCTCCATCTCGTCATCTAGCAGCATTTCGTCGATTTCGTCATTGACTGGACTATTCTCGTCAATGCATGAAGCAAATCCCTCCAGCGGAGCGATATGAGACGCCACTGGAAAAATACAAGCTCCGGTGGAGAGGAAGTTGTCCAACTCCTCGATGGGGTCGCTCAGAAAGAATTCAGCAACAGGATTAAGCGGACCCTCGCAATCAAATGCCAAGGACCGCAAAGAAGGATCCTGTTTAACAGCCTGGCGAAAGATCTCCATCTGCTGAATAAGGGTTTCGCAAAGATCGCGGTTCAAGTAGACCCAGCTGTATCCGACCACGTCATCTGGGTTGTTCTCTTTGTAAAGGTAGGTCAGAAGCCTCATGTTCCCCTCTGAAGGCTAATCCCTTAATCCATTCTCGCGGCAGGGCTCGTGTTTTCCCTTTGGCTGGAAGTGATCAACTTAGAGTCCGGACACTTGGCAATCACAAGGGGTCTCAAAGACGCGGCTCCGTGAGCTGACATCCCCACCCGACTCCGTTGCTTGGCTACTCTTTCACATCGCTGATGCAATCTTGAGGGCCATCTCCAATTGAGTATCTGCTCCCTCTTGGAGCCTGTCATAGAACAGTTCCACAGGAACGTGAGGGTCAACACCCTTTCCTTCGATTACGTCGCCATTCCACGTCAGGTAAGACGCCACTGGGAGAACCAGAACAAACTCTAACCCCACCTTGAACGGCTTGGAACTTAATAGTCGTCCTGCCGTAGTTGTTCCCACCAAAGCCGCGAGACCGTTTTCCTTTGCAAAGGCAGCGACCATTTCTCCGGCGCTTGCAGTATGCTCGTTGACCAGAATGACGATCCTGCCGTGGAACGTCTGCGGACCCAGTCCTTCCGTCACCACCACGATTGACTTGTCGACGAGCGCGTACCGAACGAGCAACCACGGGAGAAGCACTTTGGTGGCGGGAATTCCCCCGAAACGAGGCAGTCGCTCTTTCTCATAGCCCCGGATCGCTCGACGACGTGTAAGGCTGTAGCCGACTGGGAGACGGCCAGGAGTCAAATAACTCATCAGTCGTAAGCCACCAATTCCTCCTCCTGAGTTTCCCCGAAGGTCGATGATTAGACGATCACAACTGGCGAGCTTCTGAAACACGTTGTCAAGCTGCCTGGCCAGATCGATACCCACCATGCCGGGGAAGTGCGTGATTTTGATGAATCCTACGTTCTTGTCCAGCACATCGAAGGCAAGGACAGCTGGCTCGGCTGCAAGGAATCGGTGGTCCTTGACTGGTGGGGTCAATACGCTCGTCTCGATCCGGCTTCCGCCGGCCCTTTCAACCATCAGCAAAAACTGGCTATCCATGCGGAAGAGTGGCGCCGCGGGGGGGATGATCTCCTCGCCATCCACATAGAGAAGGACATCACCAGGACAGATTCCAGCTTGCTGAGCTGGCCCTTCCCGGTGCACATCTTCGAAAAACCAGCGCACGCCGTCCCTTGTCTGACAGCGGCGCAGGGTCGCGGCGATGGAACGGTGGCTTGGTACACGTCTCGATGTTCGATGGAAGAACCCGGTGTGGCTGGTTTTCAAAAATGAGAGCAGTTCCTGTATTTCTCCTTCGAACTCCTCGACAGATCCTGCAGACAAAACGCGGTGTTTGCGTTCTCGGACGAAGTCTCCCCATGCCAGTTGATCGACTGTGGGATTGAAGTGATTTCTGGCGACACGGGAGACTACGCGCTGCAGGATTTGCTCTCGCTCTCGTTGTGACAGCATCATCCTATTTGTTGCCTGGGGCCAAGGTCCCGCCATGACCGATAAGCTTGAATCCCGCCCAGTAGAGTGGTGGGAGGTCGTTGCCGAATTCTGCGAGTAACGCCTGCTTTGCCAACTGGAGGGCTTCAGCTTTGTCCTTTCCCTTGGCCAGATGCGCGTAGAACTGTTTCATCAAGGCCAGCGTAAACTTGTCTTCGGCCGGCCATAGGCTGGCGATGACATTCCGAGCGCCAGCAATCAGAAAGGCCTTCACAAGGTTGTCGATGCCCTCCTGTGCCTGCACGGGGCCTACTGCTGTGTTACACGCAGACAGCGTTACAAGTTCAGCTTTAAGATTCAGGCCAGCGATCTCTCTCGCCTGAAGAAGGCCGTCCTGGCGCGGATCGGGGTCCAGATTGAAGACTAGCGAAGCCCTATCGGGGTTGGTGAGATCCGCGAAGCCATGCAGGGCCAAGTGCAGCACCCGGTACCTTTCCAGCGATTGACCTTTGAAAGCTGCTTCGGTTGCTTTTGGGCCCATCAGTAGTACGGGTTGTTTGCCAAGCAAGTGGCCGGCGGTGACAACCTCTTCTCGTGACGCTGGCAGGGGCTGAAGCTTTTTCCACTGTAATTCCTCAATTCCACGTGTGGCAGTTTCAGCTACTTCCCCACCGTAGGGGATGTCTCCCACGCCTAGGAACGCCAGTTGTCTCTTGGTAGCGGCTCTTGAACTAATAGCAGCGAGGACTGTCGAGGATGGGCAATAAAGGATTTGGTGTGAATGCACCAGGAATTGATTAGGCGCGACAGGAAGCGTCTCGAACGGAAGGTTGTTGAGCTTTCCATCGGGGACAATAATGAGGCGAGACTTCAGATTCGGGATCGGCGCTATCAGATCTTTGAAAATCTGTTGGGCGAGCGATGTGGGTACCTTCTTCTCCTGAATCTCCTTGACGTAACGCTCTACATTGCCTTCGATTACGCTTCCACTGGCAAGGCCGCACGATTTGGATGTTGTCTCTGCTGACCACCAGGCAGTAGGAGTTCGGCTCAGTTAATACATACTCCAGAATTAGCTCCCGTTCGGAAAGTGTCTTCCGGAGGGCCTCTAGAGAAACTGGACTGTCGGCCAACTGAAGGTAACCGCGAGACCGCCACAGAGCTGAAGTCTCGGGAGCCATCAGGATCTCCGCCTGGTCGATCTGGTCCACCAGAGACTTACGCTCAGTTCGACTGGTGCTCTCAATCAATCTTCTCTGGAGGGAGCTAATCTGGACCATCACGGGTGTGGGTGCGCTACCTTGAACAAGAGACCGGCTTCGCAGCACATCGGCAATGGTGCGCCCGCGCGCCAGCTCGATCACCTGAAAAGCCCTGGAAGGATTCTGCAGCAATTCCACGTTTGTCCTGAACTG
>JAKEER010000592.1 GCA_022616615.1 Acidobacteriota bacterium | reverse complement strand
CTGCGCCATGTGTGCGCCACCCAAAGAATCACACACGACTTAACAGAGTGCTACTAAGTAGTAGTCTAGTTGCAACCTTTATTTATTGACGCTGCCTTAGTGCCGCTGGGATAGATGGCTTCGCGCTATATGACAATACCTCTGCCTTGATACGATCAGTTAAATTGCCGGTGAGGAATGCAAAAACCGCATTGGTGGTGGCTACGGCTACTGTCCGGATCTCCTGTGTCTCGGTTTAAGTAAAGATCGTTTCCAAGTTCAAAATCTTTGGTTCCATAGCCTCGGTATAGCCGAGCCAATACTTAAGCTTTTTCTCAACGGGAGAGAAGATCACTGCAAAATCGGTGTGCATGCCATCTTCGCCACGCTGGCAGATCGCACCTTGAGGGCTTCGGCTGTTGAGGATCTTTTCCAGATCCTTTCCCGCCTTCAAAGCGCTGAGAGCGCTCTCATAGCGGCGCCTGCTATTGGTCTTCATCCGGCCTGCGGCTGCGGGGTTTTTCTTGGCCAGCTCAGGATCCACGATTTCATTAGCATGTGCCAAGCCTTCGCCCTTTTTCTCGGGCAGAACGGCCATTCCTGCTGGAGTTCTTTCCACTACCGAAAGCTTTCCATTTGCATCTCCGAGTAAGAGACTGAACCCACCTGCACTAAGTGGCAAATCGCGTATGTGTTTAATGGCCTCGTCCACGTTGGCACAGGATGGGAGAATGGTGTGCAATGCGTCCAAAGAGGATATCCCTTTTGTTTTGTGCCTTGGCGCGGGAATACCATTCATTCCCATGGCTAATCCGCGCTCGTTCATGCCGGCAACGGTCCAGAGAGTGCCTGCAAAATGAAAATGAACATGGCGATAGCCCTTGTCAGGCTTGGTAATCTCTAACACATTCATGCCGAGTTCCCATTGATTGACGTCGTCGGTCTTGCCTACCAGCGGCCTGCCCTGTGCGTCTCTGAGACCCACAACGGTGCACTTTGGACCAGACACCGCTTTCGTCACGTCGGCTTTTGCCGGCTTCAGGACCAAGTCGTAACATTGAACCGTAAGATAGCTTATTTCATCCAAACCGAGTCCGGCCGCAACGCCGCAGCATTCTTCAAAGCCCTCCGGATAAACCTCCAGCATATGGCGCTTCCATAGCTCCACCTCCTCTCTGACGGAACGCATTGCTGGTGGCCACGAAGCCGAGAAGAGTTCCAGCTCATTTTGCAGATAGTTGTTCATCCAGGGATACCTATCCCGCAAAAATCGCTTGGCCCACGGATGGAAGAGAGCTCGGCATGCCTCTCCCTGCTGCTTGCCGCGCGCGAAAGGGCCCCCGTTTGTTTCGAATTGCCGCATACTGGCGGGCGAAGCGAAAGCCGATCGACCCAGCAACTCAAAGGATGTGCAGCCAAGTGCCAGGATTCTGGCAAACTCTCTGCGACTGACTCGATTAGCGTTGTTTTGTTGATTCAGTGACATAGATCTCTCCTTTGAGAATGGAATGCGGTGGGTGCTTAAGAAACGCCGGTGGTGGCGAAATGAAGTGTCGCTAGTATTACTATGTTAAGTCATTCGACGATGCCTCGGGTGGCGCCTACATGGCGTAGGTTGCCATGTGGGCGTACGCTCCGCATACATCGCAAAAAGCACGAGGTATGCGCCACCCAGAAGGAAACTTAACAAAGTAATACTAGCTAGTTTCTGTCGCGAAACTCGAAAAGCCATGCCTGGCGCCATTCTTGCCGCCTCAGCACTTCGGCTCCCCTCTCCCCGCTGGGGCGAGGGGAGCCGAAAACTGTTAGAGGCGTCGGTTCAAAGCCACACTGCGCAAGACTTTCCAAGTTTCGCGACAGAAACTAGCTAACAAGATATCCACTCTTTAGCCGTCTGTTGTGCAATGGCGCCCGGGATTCATCGAGTTCACACGCCAGATTTCAGACGGTACGCATGGGGATAAACCCAGTTCCGTGAGCCTCTGTTAAAGAAAGGGTCTCGTTTCAACCAGCACTGGCCGGCATGTGCCGCGTTTGATCAGGTTAGACGGGAGATGGACGGCAGGCAGCTTCCGGGTCGGATTCTCGAGCTTGGCGTAAAGTAGGTGGATGAGTTCCCGACCGATTGCATCCACATCAATGCGAACCGTGCTGAGAGGGGGCACGGTGAACGAAGCATAGTCTTCGTCATCGAAGCCCATCAGACTGACGTCTTTGGGTACCTCCAGACTTCGGTCATTGAGTGCCTTCCACGCTCCCAAGGCAATCTCATCACAGCCGGAGAAGATTGCAGTAATCGTGCCGGTTTGCTCAAACGCTATCTGGACGCTGGAATAACCGTTCGAGTAGAAGCTGTCCGAAAGTGTCTTGGTTTGGGTGATCGGTGTTAGTCCCGCCTGCTTGATCGCATCCAAGTAACCTTGATAAAGGCTGGAGAACCAGCCGATGTTGGGATCGCCAATGAACAGAATATGCGTGTGTCCCAGATCGATTAAGTAGCGCGTGGATTCGCAAGCTCCCCGGTACCCGTCGAAATAGATGGCATCCGTTTTCGGCGGCTCTGGCCCCACGTAATTGTTTCCCAAAAGAACATAGGGAATGTCAAGCCGCTCGAGCTCCTTCAGAAGATCAAAATGGGTGAGACCGGTGAGAATAACTCCGGCTGCAGGGCCTGCACCTGGCGCCCGCCCATCCAGCTCTAGGAGCTCCGCAAGCGGCAGTTGCCGGGCAGGAGTCGCAGGGTCGAAACGGAAACTCTTGTAGACGAGCAGGTCCCCGTGGCGCGTGGTTTCCCTTTCAATCGCCTGGAAAATCCTTGAGTGCGGGTTGATGTGTATTTCGCGGTTGGTCAGTAAGAAATGAATCAGCCTTTTCCCGAACTTGATCAGCCGTTGCTTTCCGGACGGAGGAGCGTAGCCCAGCTCTTGCATCGACTGAAGGATGCGCTGCCGCAGCTCCGGGTGAATTCCTGGGTAGTCATGCAAAACTCGGGAAACGCTGGAAAGACTCGTATTCGCCTGGCGAGCCACCTGCTGCATGGTGACCTTACCCTTCAACTCCTGGTGCTTCCGTCTTGCCACGCTTTCTCCTTCGCGACTCTTGAATCAGGCGTTACCCAGACGCGCCGCGGAACTAACCTTAAGCCTCCGGCAAAGATACTCTTTCAGAATTTTCAAGAATTTTCAACGATCTGATCGAAGTGCAGGATTCCGTCAAAGTCCCCCTTAACAAAGGGGGACAGCGGTTTCGCAGAAACCGGGCGGGGGTTGTCGTGCTTCGGGTTGCTAATATGCCAGGACAACCCCCAAGGCCTGCGGCCTTTGCCCCCTTTTTTAAGGGGGACTTGGCCGCCGGCCCGCTGCTTTGAGGCTGACTTGTTGACTTTGACGGAGCCTTGTCGAAGTGTGCAGGATCCGTCCAAGTTAGAATGAGAGCCCTTAGCCAACCGCTGGTGTAAACCAGTGGTCGGAGGAGCTGCCCAGTCCCCGCTCCCGCTGCTGCCGCAGCCACGGCGCCTGTGGCGCTGGCTGCGGCAGCAGCGGGAAGATCGTAATGGAAGCTTTGCCCGTCGGCTCACACGCCCGTGGTTGGCTCAAAGCGACGACGACTTTGACGGGGCGCTGTCGGGTGTGGCGATCCCTTCCTGGCCTGTTCTGACGCCGATTCGCCGTCGACG
>JAKEER010000591.1 GCA_022616615.1 Acidobacteriota bacterium | reverse complement strand
GTTAGCCTAAATGAGCGATTCCGGACATCGCGGCGAACTGCTGAAAAAGATCCTGCCTGAGCGCATTGTCGTGCTTGATGGCGCTATGGGCACGATGATCCAGGAGTTTAGGCTGGGAGAAGCGGATTATCGTGGACGCCAGTTTGCCAGCCACTCTTGCGATCTGAAAGGTAACAACGATCTTCTTTCCATCACACAGCCAGAGATTATCGAGCGCATTCACCGGCAGTTTCTCGAAGCCGGTGCGGACATCATCGAAACCAATACCTTCAATGCGAATGCCATTTCCATGGCGGATTATGGCCTGGAGTCGCTGGCTTACGACCTCAACTTGGCTGCGGCACGAGTGGCACGCAGAGCTTCTGAGGCGGTGACAGCCCAGGATCCCAGCCGGCCACGGTTCGTGGCTGGGGCAGTGGGCCCCACCACCAAGACCACGTCGCTGTCGCCGAAGGTGAACGATCCCGCTTTCCGTGCGGTGACTTTTGATCAGATGGCCCAGGCGTACTACGACCAGGTCCGCGGTCTGATGGATGGCGGCGTTGATTTGTTGCTGGCCGAAACCACGTTTGACACGCTGAACCTCAAGGCGGCGCTTTTCGCCATCGACCGTTGCTTCGAAAAACACCAACGCCGGGTGCCTGTGACGGCTTCGGTTACGATTGTCGACAAAAGCGGGCGCACGCTGTCAGGCCAAACACTGGAGGCTTTCTGGATTTCAGTTTCTCATTTTCCATTGCTCAGCGTCGGCATCAACTGTGCTTTGGGGGCGCGGGAAATGCGCCCCTACGTCGAGGAGTTGTCGGGTCTGGCGCCAGTCTATCTCAGCTGCTATCCGAACGCCGGCTTGCCGAACGCTTTTGGCGAATATGACGAGACGCCCGAGACCATGGCGGCCACGCTCCGCGACTTTGCCGTCAGTGGCTGGCTGAACTTCGTGGGCGGCTGCTGCGGCACGACACCAGCCCATATTCAGGCCATTGCGGAGGCCGTTCGGCCCTTCAAACCCCGCACGCCTCCACAGGTCAAGCCGTACAGCCGGTTCAGTGGACTGGAGCCCCTGGTCATCCGGCCCGACAGCAATTTCCTCAACATTGGCGAACGCACCAACGTCACGGGCTCGCCCAGGTTCGCCAAGCTAATTCTCAACGGTAACTACGAGGGAGCTCTGTCTATCGCCCGCCAGCAGGTGGAAGGCGGCGCGCAGATGATTGATGTGAATATGGACGAAGGGCTGTTGGACTCAGAGAAGGCCATGGTGCACTTCTTGAATTTGGCGGCTTCCGAACCCGACATTGCGCGTGTCCCAGTCATGATCGACAGCTCGAAGTGGAGCGTCATCGAAGCCGGTTTGAAGTGTGTCCAGGGGAAGGCCGTGGTGAACTCGATCAGCTTGAAGGAGGGAGAAGAAGTTTTCAAACATCACGCCCGGCTCATCAAGCGTTATGGCGCGGGAATGGTAGTGATGGCCTTCGATGAGACCGGCCAAGCCGATACACTGGAGCGCCGAGTGGAAATTTGCACGAAGGCGTACCGGATTCTGACCGAAGACGTAGGCATTCCGCCAACCGACATCATCTTCGATCCGAACATTCTCACCGTGGCTACCGGCATGGAGGAGCACAACAACTATGCCGTTTCTTTTATCCAAGCAACCCGGCAAATCAAGGCCACACTGCCCGGCTGCAAGGTGAGCGGCGGCGTGAGCAATATCTCGTTTTCATTCCGCGGCAATAACACCGTGCGTGAAGCGATGCATTCAGCCTTTCTGTTTCACGCCATCCGCGCCGGCCTGGACATGGGAATTGTAAATGCCGGTCAACTAGCGGTTTATGAAGAAATCCCTAAGGAATTGCTTGAACTAGTGGAAGACGTCCTGCTGAACCGGCGGCCTGATGCTACAGAAAGGCTTGTGGCCTTTGCCGAGAACGTTAAGCAGAAAGGGAAGGCCGAGATCGAGGAGCAGTCCTGGCGCCAGGGAAGTGTGGAAGAGCGACTCAGCCATGCCCTGGTCAGGGGCATCGTCGAGTACATCGATACTGATACGGAAGAAGCACGCCAGAAATATGGCAGGCCGTTGGCCGTCATCGAAGGTCCACTGATGGCAGGGATGAACGTCGTGGGCGACCTTTTCGGAGCAGGGAAGATGTTTCTGCCGCAAGTAGTGAAGAGTGCTCGCGTCATGAAGAAAGCCGTTGCTTGGCTGCTGCCCTTTATGGAGGCAGAGAAGCGAGCGGGTGGCCAGGCGCACAACGGCCGGCGAGCTGAAGGCAAGATCCTCATGGCCACGGTCAAGGGCGATGTTCACGACATTGGCAAAAACATTGTGGGCGTTGTGCTAGGTTGCAACAACTATGAAGTGATCGACCTGGGTGTAATGGTTCCCTGCGAGAAGATCCTCCAGACCGCCCGTGAGCACCAGGTGGATATCATCGGGCTCAGCGGGCTGATTACGCCTTCGCTCGATGAGATGGTGCACGTAGCGCGCGAAATGGAGCGCGAAGGATTTAAGGTTCCGTTGTTGATTGGCGGTGCTACGACCAGCCGCGCGCACACGGCGGTCAAGATTGCTCCGGGTTATGGCGAACCGGTGGTGCACGTGTTGGATGCTTCGCGCGCCGTGGGCGTCGTGGGCAGTTTGAAGAGCCTTGAAATGAAAGCGGCGTTTGCCGAAAACAACCGGCGTGAGCAGGAAAAAACGCGCGAGGACCACAAGAGCAAGAAGACTCAGCGCCCGTTGCTGAAGCTGGACGAGGCGCGCCGGCGCCAGCCGGCAATCGATTGGGCTAAGTCGCCGGTCTATCGGCCCTCGTTCACTGGCGTCAAGATTGATGCAGATGTCTCTCTGGAAGAGATTGTTCCTTATATCGACTGGACGCCGTTCTTTCAGACCTGGGAACTGAAGGGTATCTATCCCAGAATCCTGGAAGATGCCACCGTTGGTCCCAAAGCCAGAGAATTATTTGATGATGCAAAGCAGCTTCTAAAGCAGATCGTCGATGGGCGGTTGCTAAAAGCTAAAGCGGTGATGGGCTTCTTCCCGGCGAACCGCGCCGGAGATGACATCGAGCTTTATACGGATGAGCGGCGTAGCCAGGTGCTGGCTGTTTTCCATACGCTGCGCCAGCAGGCCGACAAGCCAGAAGGGCAGCCTAACTTCGCCCTGGCCGATTTTATAGCGCCCAAGGAAACGGGTCCTCCGGACTATCTTGGCGCATTTGCCGTGACAGCCGGACTTGACATCGAGCCCCTGGTTGCGAAGTTCGAGGAAGGCCACGATGATTACAGTGCCATCATGGCCAAGGCCCTTGCCGACCGGCTGGCAGAAGCATTGGCGGAGTTGACACACAAAAGAGCCCGGGAGGCGTGGGGCTTTGGCCGAGATGAAAACCTTAGCACCGCCGACTTAATCAAAGAGCGGTATCAAGGCATCCGCCCGGCAGCGGGTTACCCGGCTTGTCCCGATCACACGGAAAAGGAAATTGTGTTTGACCTGCTGCAGGCCGAGAAGAATGCCTGCATCCGGCTGACGGAGAATTTTGCGATGTACCCGGCCGCTTCGGTCAGCGGCCTTTATTTCTCCCATCCAGAAGCCCGCTACTTTGCCTTGGGCAAAATCGATCGCGACCAAGTGGAAGACTACGCCGCCCGAAAGAGGATGACGGTGCAAACCGTTGAGCGCTGGCTGTCGCCGAACTTGAACTACGATCCAGAGTCGAATGACTAACCCGGATTTCTCACCACAAAGATTTCCACTAGGTTCATCCCCAGCCCACCGCTAGATTTCACATCAGACGAAGGTTGCTACCAAAGTCACATGCTTCATATACTTCAAAGTCGCGGTGGTGGGGTCAACCCTGGGTCAACTCCCGGTCAGCGAGAAACGCCGACCGTGCCTACCAGGTCCTGTAGGGTTGTCCATGAGATTTTGCCGGCAAATGGGGCTGCGGGTCGACCTCTCTGTCATTCAGACAGAGCAAAGACAAACAGTGTGCAGCCGCCGGGAAACGCTTCGGTCTCCGGCCAGATTTGAGGAAACAGGCCGGCCACCGCCGAGCCCCAACCGACAGGGACGGCGATGTACTGCCGTCCGCTGAGCGAGTAGGTAATGGGCGAACCTCGATGTCCAGACCCAGTGTTAAAACTCCAGAGTTTCTGACCGGTTTTAGCGTCCAGCGCGAAGAAATAGCCTTCGGGATCGCCGGTAAAAACCAGATCCCCTCCGGTAGCGAGCGCTGAGGCCAGCAGCGGATATTTCGATTTATAGGTCCAGTGCTTCTTGCCGGTGATGGGGTCGTAGGCGTCGAAATGGCCGCCAGCTTCGCCTGATGGGGGCTTCTTCAGCTCAAACACACCACCAAAGTATGTTTGGCCGGTTTTGGGATCCTCTTTCTGAACAGTCAGCGTCTGGCACCACTCGATGCCTGTCTGGTAAAACATTCCGGTCTTCGGGCTGTATGCAGCGTGGTTCCAGCTTCGCCCTCCGCCGATGCTGGGACAAATCAAGGTAGGTTTGCCGACTTCGGGCTCGTTGCGGCCCAGCAGATTACCTTCAGCATCGATGCCCTTAATCCAGTTGATGTTCTCAGCCATCGGCCAGGCATGGATAAATTTGCCGTTCGTGCGGTCGAGCACCCAGGTGTAGCCACCCTTGTTCGGGTTCACGAGCAGCTTTCGCATCACGCCCTTGACCGGCAGGTCCAGCAAAACGATTTCGTAGGCCGCATCCCAGTCCCAAACGTCATGCGGAATCTCTTGGTAGTACCACTTTAGTTCGCCGGTGTCGGCATCCAGCGCCACGACGGAGTCCGTGTACAGATTCGCGCCCTTGCGGGATTCACCGTAGAAGTCGGCCGCAGGATTGCCGACACCCCAATAGACCAGGTTGAGATCCGGATCGTACGAGCCGGTCATCCAGGTGGAACCGCCGCCATGCTTCCAACTGTCACCCGACCAAGTTTCGTGGCCCTTCTCACCGGGGCCGGGAATGGTCCAGAACCTCCAGGCGCGCTTGCCGGTCTTGGCATCGAAGGCGTTCAGGTAGCCACGATGGTCGGAATCGCCGCCAGTCACGCCAACGATCACTTTGTCCTTCACGACCAGCGGAGCCCCCGTGATGTTGCAGCCGCACTGCTGCATGTTTTCGATGTTCACCTTCCAGACTTCAGCCCCGGTCTTGGAGTCCAGGGCGACCAGTGAGTTGTCGATGGTTCCCATGAACACCAGTCCGTGAGCCAGAGCGACGCCGCGATTCCAGGGGCCATAGATCAGGCCAAACTCCTTCGGCACGGCGTAGTAGTAGTGCCACAGCTCCTTGCCTGTGACGGCGTCGAGCGCAAACACGCGATTGGAGGGCGACGTGATGTACATGACGCCGTCAGCCACTAGAGGCGTCACGGAAAAACCGCCATCGACCTTGCCGGTTTGAAACGTCCAAACCGGCACCAGCCTCTTCAGGTTGGACTTGTTAATCTGATCCAGCGGACTATACCGCCAGGCACTGTAAGTGCCGCCATAGGTCAACCAGTTCTGGGGCTCTTTGGCTGCGGCATTTAACCGCTGTGCGGTCACTTCGGCAGCCTCAAGGGCCTGGAGGCCAAAGCCTGTCTGCATAACGATCAGCAGCGTTGAAAACAGCATCCAGCGGGTTTTAGGATTCATTGCATCGATCATTGTCATTTCGATTGATTGCTAGGCAAGGTCTTCCTGGGAGCGCGGACGTCCTGGCCGCAACGGCGCCCGCAGGGCGCTCCGGGCGGACGGGGCAAGACGGGAGGTCCGCGCTCCCAGGAGTTACGCCAGCCGCCAGGGCGAGCGGTAGCGGTAAGACAGCAGATCGTTGGCCTTGGAATGATTCGTCACTCGCTCGTTGGCGGAGTCCCATTCGATGACCGAGTTGGTGCGCAGAGCGATGTTGCCCAGCAGGGCGGCCGATGTGGAGCGGTGTCCGGTTTCAATGTCGCAGTTGCAGGTCTTCCGGCTCCGGACGCAATCGAGGAAGTTTCTGGCGTGGTCGGCATCCAGGATTCCCCCCTGAACCTTGATGGGCTCTATCAGCTTTTTGCCGGGTCCCAAGCGTCTGCGATCCAGCGGGCTGCGCGCGGGCACGGGAACATCACGTACCACTTCCGGGATGACTTCATAGCCGCGAAGACCGAGATAGAGCGTTCCTTTGGTGCCGCGGAACTCTACTTCACCTGTGGAGATGTTGCAAGGGGCAGCGTTGCAGTTGTATTGCGAAAAGACAACAAGTGTGCCTGTCTTGTATTTCCACAGCACTTCGAGCGTGTCGGGAATCTCGCGGTTGTCCTTCAGTCCAAACTTGCCTCCCAGGGCCGTCACCGTGAGCGGCGCGGTCTCACCTAGCGCCCACTGAATATTGTCCAGGTAATGAGTCCCGAAGTTGGTGAGCTGTCCCCCGGAGTAGTCCCAGAACCAGCGAAACTTGTAGGCACAACGGTTCTCGTTATAAGGCACTTTGGGCGCCGGTCCCAGCCAGAGGTCCCAATCCAGCCCTTCCGGCGGCGCACTGTCAGGCGGATTGCCAATACCCAGCGGCGTTTCGTTCAGGACATGGTAGCACTTGGCCACGGTGACATGCCCAATGCCGCCGCTGCGAATGAAGTCTGCAGCTTCCTTGACAAACTTCGACGAGCGGCGCTGGATGCCGACCTGAACCACCCGCTGCGTCCGCCGGGCAGTATCAACCATCTTTCGCCCTTCCGCGATGGTCAACGCCAGCGGTTTCTCGACATAAACATCTTTTCCTGCCTCACAGGCTTGAATCATCTGCAAGGCATGCCAGTGATCTGGAGTGGCTACGACCACAGCATCCACGTCTTTTTGTTCCAGGATCTTCCGGTAGTCCCTATGCAGGGCGGGAGAGCCGCCAGCTTTGCGCGCGGCAAAGGGAAGGTAGGGCTGGTACACGTCGCAGATGGAGATAATCTGCGCGTCGGGATGCATGAGAAACGCGTCCAAAACCTGGTCGCCACGACTGCCGACGCCAATAAGTCCGATGCGCACACGTTCGTTGGCGCCTAGAATCCGCCGTGTGGAAGCTGCAGTCACCAGACCAAGGCCTGCCGCTGAAGTCTGCTGCATAAACTTGCGTCGAGTGGGTTTTTTCATAAAAGGTTCCTCCGAGTAGGGATGAATGCGATACGGCGAATCTTAGCACAGCTTGACTCGATCTAGGCGCGGGCGATGTTAGGCGAGTTAGAGCGTGTCTTAAAACCTAGCTGGCGGGCGCAGGCTGAGGGTCGGCAGGAAACCGTCGTCATTCCGGCCAAGCGCAGCGCGAGCCGGAATCCAGGCTG
>JAKEER010000590.1 GCA_022616615.1 Acidobacteriota bacterium | reverse complement strand
TTGATCTTGGTGGGCGAGAATAGGCGTGTGTAGGAAAGGACGCCGTTGATGGACAGCACGTCGTCTTGCTTCCCGCCCACGATTGTTCCGAAGGGACCGGGGTTCTCCTGGGTACGATGATCCTGAGTGAAGCGGAAGAAGAACGAATCCTTCTCGGTGGCCTTGTAGTCGGTCCGGAAGTTGTACTGGTTCTCGGTGAGTTTCTGTGCGGTTGTGATGATGTATCGGTCTCCAGGCGAGTTGGGTTCAGGGATATAGTTCAACAGCGCCGTTGCAATTGGGTCGAGCCGGCTGGCGGGAATGATGTTGCCCTCAAACGGCTGCCGCCGCCTTGTCGCTGGGTCGGTCGTCGCAGGGTCGTACAAGGCCGGAAGCCCGAGCATACTGCCGCGGCGCTGATCCCGGCTCGGCACCAAGTTGTTTTGAAGAGACGCCAGCCGTTGACGGGTGCCCTCGTAACTACCAAAAAAGAACAGCCGATCCCTAATAACGGGTCCCCCCAGCGTACCGCCAAACTGATTTCGCTTGAGGTCCTCAGGCTCGCTACTGCGGCTGAAAAAATTCCGTGCATCAAAAAACCTTGTTTCGAACAAACTCAAAAAGGTTGCCACGGAACTGGTTCGTCCCGGACTTGGTGATAACGCTGACGATGGCCGCCTGCCTGCCACTGTCGGCTGAAAAGGTGCTGCTCTGCACCTTGAACTCCTGGACCGCCTCCAGGGACAGACTGGTGTGTACGGTACCCGTGTTCTGATTGTAGTTGTCCGCTCCATCCACTTGATATCCTGAGTCTCCGGTGCGATTGCCATTCACGTAAAGATGTGGTTGTCCACTAGTCCCTTCCTCTGCGCCCAGCAGGGTCCCAGGAGTCAGGGCGGTCAACTGCACGAAGTTGCGCCCGTTCAGCGGCAACTCCAGAACGCGCTTGCTGTCGATCACCTGGCCGACTGCGGAGGTGTCGCGGTCCACGAGCGGCGCTTCTGTGGTTACTTCCACGGTCTGGGTGAGCTCGCCTAGCTCCAGAGTGAAATCAACGCGCGCGACTTGCCCAACAACTAACTTGATGTTGGCGCGAGTTAATGTTTTGAACCCTGGCTTTTGAACCGCCACCTTGTATTCGGCAGGCTGCAAGAGCGGAACAGTGTAGTAGCCCTCGCCACCGGAAGCAGTGTTCCGCTTAATGCCGGTTTCTACATTGATGACTGTGACGGCCGCATCCGGGATTACAGCACCGCTCGAATCCATGATCCTTCCGGTGATTTCAGCCGTCTGGGCAAAGCTTAATTGCGCTCTCAAGATCAAGGCTGAAAAAGTCAACAAAGCGATACAGCTCAGCTTGGACTTCATGGTCTCCTCCTCAGGGTTGAGTTCACTGGGCTTTCGTGGAGAAAGCAGAGAATGGTTCGCGAAAGTGAAGTTTCGACAAGAATGGCTGTATTTGTTTAGCGGGGTGGCGCGGCGCGTGCTAGTGGCACGCTTTGGTCCAGCAGCACTGTGGGAGGAAACCCGCTCGCTACCGCTCGCGGTACTGTTCGCCTCAGGCTATGGCCGCTGACAGTACCGCGAGCGGTAGCGAGCGGGTCCTGGGAGGCGCAGCAGCGGCGTCACCCCGCTAAACAAATACTCCCCGGTTCGACTCGGTTCGACCGGGCAGGTGCCAAGCCCCAGATGATTTCGTTCCGAATGAAAGTGGGGCGAGAGAGTCAAAGCCAGGGCGTTCCGCAAAAAGCATTTCTCGACAAAGTTGGTGGGACCGGCCAGAAGGGTTGATCGGGGGGAGCTCTTTAGTTGTTTGGCATCGAAGTGAGATAGCTGACCAGCGCATCGATTTCACGAGGGCTGAGGCTGTAAGCGGGCATCATCGTCTCTAGCTAGCGAATGGCGTTTGGGATCGCGAATCTGCACTTCGATCCACTCGTTGGGATGCCGGCCTCAGAAAAGCCCCAGCGATCCGAACCATGAACTCAAAGCCGCCTTAACTGGAAAAACAACCCCCAGCCGCTGAAAAATCGCTCCCCACGGGGATTCTCACCGATTTCAAAACCGGGGGTTTTGCAGCGGAATCAAAAGTTAAATATTCACAGCTCAGCCGATGCTTGCGTCTGATTCCAACGGAAAGGTGATCGGCAACTATATGTGAGGTGGGTGCAACCGAAGTTTTTTGACGGAGCAACCGATTCTAGAAACCGCCTGGGAGCCGACAACGAGGGAAAGATGCTGGAAGCTCGTGGGAGCGGGTTTGGCCGAGCAGGGCGGTGCAAAGCATAAATTTGCTTTTTAAGGGCTGACCCCAATTGCCCCCAGACCCCAATTGCCCCCAATTGCCCCAATTGCCCCCCAATTGCCCCCCGCCCGGGTCAGCCCGCCTATCTCCCACCAGATCGCGGGCAGGTACGGCGCCAGGTTATAGCCCTTGCGCTGGTTGAATTCTTCGAGCGTGTCATTGCTCCAGAGCACCGTGCCGGGCAGGGGAAAGATCTCGAAACTGTCGGAGTAGATAGAATCGATCGTGCTTCCGAAGTAAGCTCCCAGCGCGCGCGCCAAGGCGCCTCCGAGATGCGCTACATACTGTTTCATGGCGCGGTGGCTAAAATGGTCTACGCACCAGTTGAGCGGCTCGAAATTCTGCGCGCTATTGGGCTGGCCCGTATAGTGCAGGCGGAACACGCAGAGGCGCCAGCGGCCGGAGCCGCCGGACGACCGCCGCCGGTGGCATAGCACTCGCAATAGTTGCGCACCGAGCCGCCGAGCAGCTCGTGCACGGGCAAGCCCAGCGTCTTGCCTTTGATGTCCCACAGCGCGAGATCCATGGCGCCCAGCGCGTGAATCTTCTCGCGGCCCGGAGGATAGAACGACGCGATGTACATCTCCTGCCAGATGGCTTCAATGCGGAACGGATTCTGCCCTATGAGCGTTCCGGCACACTGCTCCAGCGTATCTTTCGATCCGCCCTCACCGATGCCGGTGATTCCGATATCGGTTTCGACCGTGCAGATCATGTTGCTTTGATTAAACAGCTCATTCAGGTTCGGCGGCTTGTAGATGCGGACCCGGGTGATTTTCGCCTTGGGGAGGGCCGCCTCAGCGCGCGGCGTGTGAACTGTGAGCGCGGCCGAGACGGCTAGGGATTTGAGAAAGTTTCTGCGGTGCATGGATATCCTCCTTCCAGTTCAGGACCACCGTCAAGGGTTGCTGCTCCTCAGTAATAATCCTTCGTGCGTCGTCAAGTGTGATCATGGTGAATCCTCCTCATGACCTTTTCCCCCAGCCTTCGGCCGGAAGAACGAAACGGCAAGAGCGCCAAGCACGCCAAGGAACGCTACCGGGTGCAGTTCCGATGGCAAATGTTTAATGCGTTCAACAGGGCCCGCTTCAGCAATCCACGCAACAATCCTTAGGATCCCTCGTCTTTTGGACGCATCACCACCAAGGGGTATGGTGCGGTTGCCGGAGGAGCAGAGCAAGACATTTTTGGCATTCCGGGTCGCATAATGCAGTTTGCACTGAAGTTCACTGACTTCCCGGGGCGCCGTTAGGTAAGTTTGGGGATAAACTGGCGCTGACCTTCGATGAACTGGGCCACAATGGCATTGGCAAGACAGAGATGTTCCTGAATTGGAGCCGCGCAGCCATGGAGCAGCATTAGGCAAACGCTCAGGACGTCTCCTGTCCCCGTAGTGTTGATTTGACGCTGAACTGGCGCTGGAGGTTCCACCAGGAGGTTGCCTTTGTAGTAGTAGCCAGCGCCCCGAGAACCCATGTGAACGACAACGGCTTCCACTCCCCAATCCTGCAGCAACTTGAGTGTCTCTTCCAATTCATCCGAGTCTGCAAACTCGTTCAGCTCACGAATATTTCCGTGCGCCAGCGTCACCCAAGGGAGGACGGATCGGATGGCCTGCTTCCGCTGTTGAATTTCCTCTAGATCGGCCACTCCCCATCGAGGGTCCCAATTCAAATCAAGCGAAACTGCCATTCCCGAACGACGAGCCCATCTAAACAGCTCTTCGTTTCCACCGAAAAGCATTTGACGGGAGAACCAAACATCGGCGCGGAGGAGATGGTCGTACCCGCCCAAAGCGCTCAGCTCCAGGTCCTCCAGACACAAACTTTCGTTATTAGGAAGGCAGCTGATAAAGTGGCGATGCCCATTGTCAAACGTCAGGTTAATGGAAGTCCCAGTAGGATGTGCAGGGTCTTGCTTGAGACGGGAAGAGATTCCGTGTTTAATCACGCATTGTTCCAGCCGTTTGCCCAGCTCATCGGTCCCCACCTTGGCGAAGAAGGCCACTTTGGCTCCCAGTGCGGCAGCAGCGAATGCGCTATTAGCTCCGCCTCCACCGATTGTTTCCTGGATGGTTGGAACCGAGGTCTCTCCATCCCGAAACAGGTGGTTCCCGGGGCGAAATGGCGAGGTTTTGATGTCCCGATTGATGTTTCCAACGACACAGAGACTTGCCCCCTGAAAGGCCGTTTCACTGAGCACCGGCTAACGCCTCCTGAACCTCCTGGAGACTGGGAATGGATCGGCGTCCGCCGGGGCGAGC
Organism: Acidobacteriota bacterium; assembly: GCA_022616615.1. Classification (GTDB taxonomy): domain Bacteria; phylum Acidobacteriota; class Terriglobia; order Versatilivoradales; family Versatilivoraceae; genus VFZK01. The sequence continues at coordinate 9,769 of JAKEER010000590.1, read as the reverse complement.
TACGGACAAAGCCGCTGCAATCGAGGCCATCCGGAGATTCTCCAGCAGAGGCATCCTCTTCAAGATCCCGTATGCAAACGCCCCGTGAAAGATATCTCCAGCAGCCGTCGTATCCAGGCTCGCGGCTGGGAACGCCGGCAGATATCTAAGCCCTGAGCCATCATCAGCAACCAGCCCTCGCTCCCCCATAGTCACTACCACTGTTGGGGAGTACTGCTGCCTCAGCCGGAGAAGGCAAGTGCGTTGTTGCTCCTGGTTCTCCAGACCGGAAACTCCTGTCACCTCGATTGCGAAAGGTTCACTAGCGACCAGGTAATTAACTTTGTCCGCCAGTGTCATGTTACCAATCCGCATTGAGCCGGCGTCCAATATCGAGATGGCCGCCGGAAAGGCACGTAGCGCCAATAAAGAAGCTGCTGGCTCATGTCCATCAAAGAGCAGTACCGAAGGCAAAATCTTGCCGAGTTCCCCCAGGGCGATGAGGAGAGCTGGCCCTCGAGCCTTTCGATTGATGATCGTTCGGCTTCCGCTGAGAGTGTTAACGAGTACGAGCGAAAGGGGCGTTGCATAGTCCTGTTGCATTGTCAGCAGTGAGATGTCAGTGCCGGCAGACTGGAACTCTGCAGCGATTTGGCGCCCATAATAGTCATCCCCTACCACCCCTCCAAAACCACAAGCAACTCCCCACGAGGAAAGTAGATAAGCAGCATTGGCGGCAGGCCCTCCGCCAGATTCCATCAGATACTCTGTTTCGCACTTGCTGTTTTCGGCAGGAAACCCTTGGATAAAAAAGCTCAGATCGTAAGCCGCGTGACCTATACAGAGAACCTCAAGAGACATGGGTGATCCGGCTGGCTAGCTGTTCCTTTAGGAGCGACATGATGAGATGCTCGATCACCAGATGGATGGCTTCCGTCTGCGGGGTAGAGTGTGCCGGCACGAGCATCGAACAGGTGGCCTCCTGGTGAAGCACTCCGCCATTGAATCCCACCAGGGCCAGTGTTTTTGCACCTACCCCGTTAGCGTACCGAACTGCACGGACAACATCGCCAGAGAAACCCTCGCCTCCGTGAACGGAAATGGCAAGGACCACATCGTTTTTAGTCAACAGCCCACGAAGCTGGTTGACGAAAACATCTTCTCGATCCGCATCATTCGCCCAGGCCGTGTACAGGGCCACATTGTCGGTGAGACAGCGAACGTCAAAGGGCGGGTATCCGGTCGGTATCACAAATTTGGCGAGATCACAGGCGAAGTGCTGGGCAGTGGAGGCTGAACCCCCATTGCCTAAGGTGTAAACTCGGCCTTTCTGCTGGTAACAATCCAGCAGAATCTCAGTCCCCCGTCGAATCGATTTTGGATTTAGTCTCAGCAAAAGCTGAATGGTTTCTTCTAAGAATGCAGTCATCTGGATTTCCATAGTATCTCCAATCGAGTTATTTGGAAGCCAGTTTGGCTACTTTGTACCCGCCCTTGGAGTGGTCGTATAGCCAGATGGCGCCGAAGATGACTAGCAGGGTCAGAGGCAATGCAACGATGTAGCGCAGAGCTAATTCAGGACCCTTGGCGTCATAGATCTTTCCCATGAGTGGGAGCACCAATGCCACTGACAAATTGCCTGCCCCTCCCATAATAGCCAGCAGGAGTGCGCCGCCAGCAGGAAATCGCTCTGAGGTAACGCCTAGCATTGTCGGCCAAAAGTAGCAGATACCTATGGCAAAGACTGTAGCTGCAACGAGAGTGGGCACCGCGGAGTCTGCCCAGCTTAACCCGAAAAGTCCGAATGCCGACAAGCCCGCAGCCACGATTAAAAGCGTTATCGGCGACAACAGCCTGACGATCGGTCCAGCAAAGAGGCGGCCCACAGTCATAATTCCGTTGATCCAAGCTAGCACCAAAATACCGGGCAGGTGTGCCGTGGTCGTCAGGATGTTCGGAATCCACTGGTTAGGGCCCAGTTCCGTGGAAGCCGTCAATAACATACAGAAAACCCAGACCAAAAACTGCGGCCGAAGCGATTCCTTGTACATGGTTGCCGTGGAAACTCCGTGCTGAACGCGTTCGGTCGGAGGGAACTTTTGGCCTAAGAGCATCAGTCCATAGATGAGAGTTGGGATCAGAATAACAGCCATCTTTATTTGCCAATGAAGATTCAATTGGGTCAATCCGAAGGTCAACAGGCCCCCGAGCAAAATGCCTCCGGGGAACCAGGCATGCAGCGTATTCAATCTCTCCGTCTTCTGCTCCGGGTAGACCGTAGCAATTAGCGGATTGATAGCACTTTCCACCAATCCATTGGCCAATCCAATGATAAGCGTTCCCGTCCACAAGTGCCAAAAGCCGGTGGCGAAAATAGTGAGCAAGACGCCTGCGATATGTCCGACGAACGCCAACCCTAGCAACTTCCCCATCCCTAACTGATCACACAGTTGCCCGCCCATGAAGATCGATAAGGTGAATCCCCAGAAAGCCGCTCCGGCCACCCAGCCTAGCTGTTCCTTATTGAGATGAAACACATGGCTGAGCTCCCCCAAAATGTCGCCCCGGATGGCGAAAGTGAAGGCGATGACAACCAGGGAGACACAACTTGCCTGGTAGAGCCGATTGTGTTGCTCGGTGCCCATGAGAATATTCTGGTGACCCTTCTTTGGAATGATCAGAGTAGACCTCCCCTGCTCTCATTTCAGGATGCGCTTGAGAAACTTGACGCCTTCCATAGCGATATCATTCTTGTTGGGCTCGATGGTTCGCCAAATCGAAGCAGCCTTGGCAATGACCTTCACATCCGGCGTGAACGACTCAATAACGACGTCACCCTTATAGCCGATTCTCCTGAGCGCCACTGAGATGCGGTCCCAGTCGATATGGTCGCTGCCCGGAGTCCCCCGGTCGCAGCCGCACGCATGAAAGTGTCCGAGCTTCTTGCCAGCCTGGCGGATCGCTCGCGCCGGATCCTTCTCTTCAATATTCATGTGAAAGGTGTCGAGCAAGAGCGAAAGCGCAGGGCTTCCCACGTCTTCAATCATCCGAAGGCCTTGCGCGCAGGTCTTCATGAAATCGGTCTCAAACCGATTGAGCGGTTCGAGAGCGATTTTCCTTCGTTTCTTCTCCGCATAGCGGCAGATTCTCTTGAGATGCCCAGCCACCAGCTTCCATTGGGCCTTTCGCTCTTTTTCAGGGACGAACTCGGCCCGCCCTACTGAGGAGTAGATCGGTCCGAGCAGAGTCGGGCACTCCAGCATTACGGCTATGTCAATCGTATGATGAATGTACTCCAGGCAGGCGTTTTGCTCTTCGCGAGTGCCGCGCAGGTCGCGCCCCGGGCCAACCGCACAGCCGATCGCGCAGCACACCAAGGAATGCTTGGCGAGCTCTGACTTCACAAACCCAGGATCGATGTGGGACTCATGCTCAAGGGGAATTTCCACAGATTGGAATCCCCAAGCTTTGAAATCTTTGAAGTGTTTTGTGCTTTCGTTGGTAAAAGGTGAAGTGAACAGAAACGTGTTAATGCCAAATCGCATCAGGGACCTCTCGACAGTGCTGTCTAAAACGGCATGGACGATTCCGTTGTTAATAAGTGTAGAAGTAAGGAGACACCACGAAGGGTTGAATCAGCGCCCCTCACGCCATGAAGGCTTCTCAAGCCTTCATCCTCTCCCCAAGTGGGGTGGGGCGCGTCGAATTCCATGAGCCAAACTACCACGGATGATACTGCGACTGAGGCGTCTCAGGATCCAAAGCCCTCGCCTTACGATCTTCCTGATAGAGCACGATCCGGTCGATCTTGAAATTCCGAGAGCGCGCTGCCAGCCAGAGTGTGTGTTTTCCCTGCCCCAGTTCAAAAGTCATCGGACGACCCTCAGATGGGTCTGGTCGCGGGGATAGGCGCTGCCGGTCCAACCCCATTCACCGGCTCTCTGAGAAGAACTGGCTCGTATGATCATCCAGGGCCCTTCGTCCATGCGCAGCCAGCTTTAGTTCTCGACGCCGTCGACCGGATGATCGGTGCGGCAGCGGACTAGGAGGCGCCATTTGCCTGACGTCGCCAGACGCACAGGAAGACCAACCCTCCCTGGACTTGTGGCTTGCCGATTGTCTCGCAAACAACGCAGATAGCCAGTGCCGGCATAACCCGGAATGACGCTCTCGACCTGCCAGGATTCTTCTCTGGGAACCGGAACGGTTTCTGCCTCCATGACGACGTATCCCTGGAGGTCCTGGAAGACATAGCCGGCAGATGCCTCGCCCCGGAGATCCTTTGTCGGAACCTCTTCCGGATTGAATTGCCGGAAGGGCTTCATGGAATCCAAGACCCTTTGTAATCGGTGGCGCGCAGCTTTTGTTTCTTTTGTATCGGAGCCCGGAAGCAGGGGGTTTTCTCCACAGGCATCGGCGGCCACCGTCGAACAGGCGTCCATCATCATAGAGCTTGAACCGCTGATCGCGAGCAATCCGCATTGTAGGATGATGTCGCCTGGGACGGGGTGAGAGGCGCGGGCTGGCGCCGCGAAAACGATGGCAAGAAACGCTGCGAGCAGCGCCCAACGCAGCACGTGAGGCTTGTTCGGTTGTATCAGGCCGGGCCCGGCCAATACCGGCGCAGGCACGAGACGTTCAGCCAGGGGCGGGCACTGCAGGAGCGCAACGAGCGATTGCTTTCGGGTATTCATTTTATGTTTTCCTTTCAGGTTCTCGTGTTTTACCACTCCTCGATACCGGCCGAACGCAGTTCTCCATCACCGCACCAACGGTGTCATCCATCGCCGAGACCATGGCGGCGTAGGTGCGGCGGGGCTGGGAGATCTGGTTTCGTTGCCCCCGCTTCCGGCTTTCTCCATTCGCCGGAGTCTGGTCACAGACCAGCTTCCAGTTTCCTTGCCGGATGGCAAGGAAACCCCCTTCCGACTGATGCACGACCGCCTCGTGGGTCGGCTTCATCGGCTTCCCGCTGAGAAGCAGCGGCAGGATGCTGGCACTGTCTTCCCCAGCATCGTTGGGCAGCCGGGCGTTGACAATGGCCGCGCAGGTGGCCATCAGGTCCGTGAGGCGGACAGTCTCGGCGCAGATTGTGCTGCGTGGCGGGAACTTCATTTCTCATGCTTCTTCTGCTGTATTACGGGCCCCCGACCACGAACTTCCAATCCTCATTATCCACGTGTGCCCTGCGCATGATGGCGCCAATGCGGCCGACGAGGTCGGGGTATTTTGCGGCCACGTCGGTCTGCTCGGCGAGGTCGTTGGCAAGATCGAATAGTTGGATGGGCGCAATGGTGCGTCTGAGTCGAATGCCCTTCCAACGGCCATTGAGCAGCACTGCCTGGCTCGATCCACCTTCGTAGAACTCCCAGTAGAGATACTCATGCTTCGCTTGCTGCGTGGCGCGGCCCAGCAATGTTGGTACGATGCTGAGGCTGTCGAGATCCTTCGGGAGCGTCGCGCTGGCGAGTTCGGCAAAGGTCGCCATCATGTCACCAAAATAGCCGACGTGCGCCGACACGGAGCCGGGCTTGATCTTACCCGGCCATCGTGCTAGGAACGGCACGCGAATGCCGCCCTCTGTCAGACTTCGTTTGAAGCCGGTGAGCGGACCACGGGCGTTGAAGAACTCCGGATCGTTCTTCCCTTCTCCTTTGTGCGGGCCATTATCGCTCGAGAAGAGCACGAGCGTCTGCTCGTCGAGGCCGAGCTGGCGGAGCTGCGCGAATAGCCGGCCGGCCTGCCCGTCCAAGCGCGTGATGAGGGCGGCCTGACCTTTGTTCGGTGCACTCCAGTCTTTGTCGGCATAGGGCCCGTAGTCGGGCACTTCCTGCCCGTCGCCCAGCTCCCGCGCCCGCTCGTTGTTGGCGTGCGGCGCTGTCGGCGCCAGGTAGAGAAAGAACGGCCGATCCTTGTTCTTCTCGATGAATGCCAGAGCCTCGTCTGCCAACAGGTCACCGGCATACTGAACCCGCTTCATCGCGTAGCCGCCCTCGGCCGTTCCCACGGGCATTACGACGTTTGGCAACGGCACGCGTTCCGCGTTGCGCCACAGATAATCGGGATAATAGTTGTGGGCATGCGTTTGGGTAAGGAAGCCGAAGAAGTAGTCGAAGCCTTGCTTGTTCGGAACCCCATCGCTGCCGGGCATGCCAAGGCCCCATTTGCCCACCAGGCCCGTCGAGTAACCAGCGCCGCGCAAGACCTGGGCGACCGTGATGTCCGCGGCGAGCAACGGTAGGTCGCGCGAGGGGCCGTTGCCGCGGACAGTGGCATGACCCGTGTGCTTGCCAGTCATCAACACGCAGCGCGACGGCGCACAGACCGTCGAGCCAGCGTAGAACTGCGTGAACCTCATTCCATCCGCCGCCATGCGGTCGAGGTTCGGCGTCTGGATGATTTTCTGTCCGTAACAGCCGAGATCGCCATAGCCCAAGTCATCGGCGAGAATGAAGACGATGTTGGGCCGCTGGATCGCGTCGGCCGCGGAGGCAGAGAAAATCGGCAGCAGGGCGAGACACGCCAGGACCAGTGTGCTTAGGTGCGTTTTCATGGGGGCTCCTTCATGGGATTAAGTCTGCCCTGGGTTCTGTGCGCCACTCTCAACGGCTACTTCTTGCACCTGAAACCAGGATTCGACTGAGGCATCGCAGCACCGACGGCTGCACGCCAAGCGTGGAGGCGTTTGCGGAGTTTGGCGGCATTCTCCGGCAATTGCTTCGCGAGGTCGGTCTTCTCGCCGAGGTCGTCCTTGAGGTTGTATAGCTCCACGCGATCGTCCTCGAAGTATTCCAGCAGCTTCCAATCGCCCGCGCGCACCGCGCTGACGGGCGCGGTGGTCGCGTGGTAGTGCGGGTAGTGGAAAAAGAGCGCGTCACGTGACACGGCGGCGCGCGGGTTGCGCAGCAACGGCAGCAGGCTGAGACCGTCCGTCGCGGTGTCCGCGTTCGCACCCGCCAGTTCGGCGAAGGTGCGGAAAAAATCCATGCAGAGGACCGGCGTCTCACACACCGCGCCCTGCGGCGTGACACCGGGCAGACGGGCGATGAGCGGCACGCGGATGCCCCCTTCGTAAAGTGAGCCTTTGCCGCTGCGCAGCGGTGTGTTGTCGGTCACGCGGTTCCATTTGAAGCCGCCGAGAAAGCCACCGTTGTCGGACGTGAAGACAACCAGCGTGCGCCCGGCGAGGCCGCGCTTCTCCAGGTGCGCGAGGAGGCGGCCCACGTTTTCATCGAGCGTGGCGATCATCGCGGCGTAGTCAGGATTCTGGTGGTGAAAACCGGGCTTCAGCTTCGCGCGGAACCACTCGACGAGTTCCGGCTTGCCCTCGATGGGTGCGTGCGGGTTGTGGAACCAGAGGTTGAGGAAGAACGGACGATCTCCCGCCGCATCCACGAGCTTGAGCGCTTCGTCGGTGAGCCGGTCGGTAAGGTAATCGCCGGGTTGGCCGAGGCCGAGGCCGGGCACGTAACGGAAATCGCGGAAGGTCTTCAAACCGCTGAACGGCCAGAAAAAGGTGTTGGGCGCACCCCAGTGTGTTCCACCGATATTCACATCAAAACCCTGCGTCTCCGGCGCGTGATCTGCGTCGCCGAGATGCCACTTGCCCACGTGAAACGTGAGGTAACCCGCCGCCCTGAGCACCTCCGCAATCGTCGTCTCGCTCTGCGCCAAATCATGCACTGTGGTGGGCGGCAGCAGCTTCGTTTTTGCTTTCGCCACCTGCGCGTCGCGCTCGATCGAGCCTTCGCGATGCACCGTCACGTGCAGCCGCGCGGCGTGCTTCCCCGTAAGAATCGCCGCACGCGTGGGCGTGCAGACGGACATCGCACAAGCCTGCGTGAAGCGCACGCCTTCACGCGCGAGCCGGTCGAGGTTTGGCGTCTCGTGCAAATCTGCGCCATAGCAGCCGAGATCCACCCAACCGAGGTCGTCAGCAAGGATGAATACGATGTTGGGCTTGTCCGCAGCGGAGACCGTTGTCGCGGCCAATACTAAGGCAACGCCGGTCAATCCAAGGATTCGCTTCAACTCGTTCATGGTCTATCTCCTCGCGCAAGCCTTCGTAGATCACCTGAGTTAGAACGGCCGGGGCTGCTTTCGGCGCCGGCACGGACTTCCGCATCGCCATATCGGCCTCGCTCTCTTACTTCTTTTCCACGACCCAGATGTTGCGGAACTGCAACGGATTGCCGTGGCCCTGCAGCCTGAGCGGCGCCGGCGTTCCCTCCGGAGGCCCACGCTCGTCGGTCCGGCCATTGATCTCCACATGGTCGTGAATCAGGACGCCGTTATGCGTCACCGTGATCCGGGCGTTCTTGACCTTCGTGCCGTCCTCCTGCCCGGCATTGGTGAAGTCCACGTCGTAGGTCTGCCAGACCAGCGGCGGCAGGCACATGTTTACCTTGGGCTCGATTTTAGAGTAAATGCCGCCGCACTCGTTGTTCTTGCCATCCAGACCAAATGAATCGAGGATCTGCACCTCGTAACGATCTACTTGGTAGAAGCCGCTGTTGCCGCGCCTCTGGCCGCGGGCTTCCGGCCGGTACGGGATGAAAAACTCAACGTGCGCGACATAGTTGTTGAACATCCGCTTGGTGAGGATGTCCTCGCTGTCGGTGTTGAGGAAGCCGGTGTTCTTATCCAGTCGGCCACCCTTCCATTCTTCGGTGTTACTGCCGTCGAACAGCATGAGGGCTCCTTGGGGTGGCTTGGCGCCCATCGTTGGGCTCTGGCGCACAACCTTCTTCAGCACGAAGACATTGCCCTCCTCCGTCTTGCCGGTGAGCGTGTCACCGGTGATCGTGGCACGGTAATCCTTCTGACCTTCCGGCGGGAACTTCGAGGTGGCGGAGAAGCCTTCCGGTCCCTGTGCCAGGTAACGCCTCTTTCCGGCCGTGGGCTTGAACACGGCCTTGTTGTCCTCCAGCTTGCCGGCCATCAGGATTTTGTTCTGCCCGTTCCAGCCTTGCCCGGGAAGTCCGCCAAGGAGAACGACCGCCTGGAAAACGCCGTCGCCCAGCGCGATGACCTGGCAGCCAAGCTTGCTTCGGTTCGGGATTTCGCCTATCTCGCCTATATACTCACCTTGAATCTTGAAGTCCGCGGGGAGTGTTGGATCGTTCGGGTCGGTCCACAGGCCCTTGGGGTTTTTGGTGTCGGAAGTCCGTCCGCCGGGTCTAGTCATGGAAAAGGCGAGAAGCAAAGCCAGACCAGCCAGGCTCGACAGCACAACTCGAAAGGAAATCATGTGCAACTCCGGGGTGTCAGAGGTTCGGTGTGTTGTCATCCACGGGTTCACGTCGGTCTCTGTTGGGCAGTGTCCTACTTGGGCCGATTCAAGGCGGCGTCCGGTGTCCATTGCCCGCCGGAGTTCCTAATGCGCAGCAACCCGTCCCGCGACCCATTGGCGTGGACCGGAAATCCGCCTCGTCATTGGCCCGGTGATTTCGGCGGCGGGTTCCAAAGGTCAACCGTTATGTCATTCTTCTGTGGTTGGCCGGGCGTGCTGCGGCCGTGGGCGATATACTTCCCCAACAGCGCCGTTAGCCGTTTGACCACATCGGGATGCTCCGACTGGAGGTTCCTGGTTTCGCCGACATCTTTGGCCAAGTCATAGAGCTGTACGGCTGGGAGATCTGGTTTCTTGGCCCCCGTTTCCGGCTTTTTCCATTCGCCGGAGTCCGGTGCACAGATCAGCTTCCAGTTTCCTTGCCGGATGGCAAGGAAGCCCCCTTCCGACTGATGCACGACCGCCTTGTGGCTCGGCTTCATCGGCTTCTTGCCGAGA
>JAKEER010000589.1 GCA_022616615.1 Acidobacteriota bacterium | reverse complement strand
GACGGCATGGACGGTGTCTGAGTTGGATTTGGAGGCTCAGTCGGAGCGGGGGTCGGGGCAGCGGCATCTATGGTGGCGTTGTCGTTGCTCAGCTCCAGTGTCCGCTCTGCCGTTTGCAGCATCAAGTCCATCTCCCAAGCGTAGCGCCGACCTTGGAACTCCACGGGCTCAGGCGTCGAGAGCCGGTAACGGCCGGGGGGAACTTCCACCTCAGCCTTCCCAGCAAACCCTGTCTTGACAATGAACTTCGCTGGGAACTCGCCCTCAGAGATCTCCTGCAGGACCAAGGTCAGGCGCGGAATCGGCCGGAGGCTCAGGTCGCTCTCGACCAACGCCGCATGGATCTTGAGGCGGACCACTTCGACCTGCGCGTCCAGTGGGAAGGCACAGACGGCTGCAAACAGGACAACGCAGATAACCCGCTTCATTGTTCGGCCAACCACGACTCAGATTGTTGACGGAATAGTGCGCCGGGACCGCCCGGGGTGTCAAGCGCTCAGATCGCTACGTTCAGTTCCCGAACATAGCCGGAACCTGTCCCTAGAGTGCCCCCCTCAGCAGCTATCAAGTGGGCATGCTAGGCGCACCGGGCGGGGATGCCAAGGTGTCCCTTGTGGTCGGTACGTGCGCAGTACGGAAGTCCTCCGGGGCCAAAATCGCTGACCTCTTAGGGTATCGCTTTTCGCCTGTGCGCGCCTCTTGTCAGGACCCGCGCGAGTGTCGCCCAGCGGGCCTGCAAAGCCCCAGGAGGGCCGCTTTAGGCATGTCTAACGGGGTCAGGAGGCTTGCTCGGAAGCGTCCCGCCCTTTGCCGCGCCCTGCAAGCCAAATTTCACCATGCTCTCCCCTTGGAGAGGCAGCCTCCCTCGAGTCCAGCTCACCATCCCTTGATGAACGCTCTGGCCGGGACGAAGTCGGCGGTGCCTCAGGCCGCGTGCCGCCATCAGCCTTCGCACATCGCCTAGCGAGTAGATACGCTTCCCTCGGATCGTCTGGTAGCCAATCCGGTGGCGACGTGCGAGCTTGCGGACGCTCTGCGGCTTGATTCCGAGCAAAACCGCAACCTCACAGGAATACAGGATCGGCACAGTTTCGGCCGGGTCCGCCTGCAGATCCTGGTAGAACCACCCAGGATCAGCGATGCGCAGTTGGCGGCCCAAGCGAACGCTCACAAGCTGCCCGCGGCGGACCATGCCATAGACGGTCCGTAGGCTGAGGCCAAACAACACCGCAAACTGAAGCGGCTTCAACCAACGCTGGCCCGTTGAAGCGTCCATGTGACACTCGACCAGCCGCACCTCTCGGCGAATCTGCCTTTCGTAGGCATTGAACTCAGCCAAACTAGTAGCTTTCCTCATGTTTTCTATGTAGCCCATTATCCTGGGTGCTGTCCAGCCAAAAGTTTGCCGCGGACCAGGAGCAAGGCTGTGCGCGCGAGCGTGCCCCCGAAGGCCAAGAGCCGGCCCCGCGGACTTCTCGTCGAGCCCAGGGATTTGAAGCGGCCTTACCGCAACTTGCGCTCCTCGGATAGATAGAACTAGGGGTCGTGGATGTTGCGACAACCTCCTGGAAAGGAGGTAGCCTGAACGGAGGGCGAGGATTTTTTATGTTTCTATTTCCCAGGCATTCCTCTGTCTAGGCCCCGGACAAGGCTCGCCATCGGCACGCGGAACACCCGGCAGATTCGCAGCAATGTGGTTACCGTGATGGGCCGTCCCGCCTCGATCTGCTGCCAGTGACGGGCTGAGAAGCCGAAGGAAATCATGTCCTCCTGGCTGTAGCCTTTCTTGCGCCGCAGTCCCCTAACCCGCTGACCCAGCGCCCGGAAGAATCTCGTCTCTTGATTTTCCACGCGCCAGTTTGTAGAGTCTCACGAGCAGAAACACCACGAGCAGATTAGCTGGTACTGAAGCCACAGCGAGACCGCCATTGTCTCACACGCGTAGGTGACGCCCACCGTGGAGGAAGCGCTGAATCCCTGGGTTCTGGCGAAGTTGCTAATAAGGGCCACCTGGAGGTGGCCGAGGTCGAGATGGTTCAAAGGCGATATGAAGGTAGCTGCAGTTGTGGCGGCAAGTACGTACCTGTGGACCATCTGGGGAGCATCGCTGAAGTCTCTGGTCGAGGTGGTTCTCCTCTGGGTGTTGGTCTGTGGCGGTTTGCTCGTGATTTTCTGGTGGCGCGGAAAAGAACGAGGAGCGGAGGAAAGCAAGGCTATCAAGGCGAGTTTGTCCCCAGGACCCAAGCCAGAGGGCCTGCGAGAACTGAAGGGGGATGGGGACCGGTACATGATGCTGGTCATAATCGTGGCGTTGGGTACCTACTGGGTGACTCTCTACGGAATCGTGCCCGTGTTCCTCATGTGCTTGACTCTGCTCGTCCTGTTCTTCGTCTGGGGCCTGCTCTTCTCGTTGGCCGAAGTCTTCCGGCGGTTTCGCGGGTGAAGGGAAACGCAGCGGCGGGAGCGAGAGCGCGTTCAGTAACCGAACAACGTAGAGACACCACGGGGCCAGCGAACCACTGGGCCTCAGTCAAGACTAACCGATGTTAGGGCGGAGGGGACGACATGGAGCACAAGAGTGTACGCGAGGCAACCGAAGTTGGGGACCGCGCCCGGAAACTGCGAGAGGCTACCGAATTGCTGTCGCACACTCTTGGTTTGCTCCCCGACACTCAGTATCTGGTCTGCGCCGCCACGCACTTCGACGTCGACGGCAAGCGGAAGTACTGCTCGGTGCTGTACACCAATGTGCATTGGCATGACGATGATGGTACGGAGCGCAAGCCGAGCGTGGGGATGCTGACCGACCTGATCATTGAATGCAAGCTGAGCGAGGACAACTATGCGAGCAACGTGAACGAGGAAAGGTTTGGCCCCGTGCAACCTCCGGCCAGTTCGCTTAAGCAGTGAGTGACGCCACGCCCCGTTAGGTCGTTGGTCCGCGCATTGGTCGAGCTGTTCGGTTTATTGAACAGCGCCAGCCGGAATCTTCCTACCATCCGTGGACTCCAACAAGGCTACCCGCCGGGTTCGCTCCAGCTTAGAATGTACCAGGGTCGCGAGGTAAACGCCGAGACGGCACCGAGGTAGGACACGCGCTCCTGGTGCCGCGAATCACTGAGTTATGTTCCCTAGAGATCTCAATAACGCGCTTCAAGCCCGCTTGTCAGAATGGGGATTATCCCAGAAGGATGTGCCCGAACTCGCGGCGTTGGTCAGGCAATACCTCTCAGGTGAGCGCTCGCGAGAAACATTGATTGCTGGGCTGAAAAGAATCCTGTGGCCGCACATGGGACGAGTACCACGAAGGGGAGCCCGAGGTGGGTACGAACATATCGGATCTCCTGATGACCGCCTTGCATTCCTCTTGGAGGATCTGACGGCCGTTATCGATAGCGCCAAGACAAGTGAATGAAACCTCGACAGGAGCGTCCATCGTCAGTTTCTCAGTCCCCCCAGAAAAGTCTTGACAACGCGAGCCATTAAACCCTAGCTTACGGATGGCTTCGAACCCGCCAGTAAGCCGGTTCGAAGTACGCGGATCTCGCGAGATGCGAAGCCGCGACGCGGAAAGGCTGGCTTCAAACGCTAGCTTTCCCGGGTCGCGGCTTTTGTTTTTTGGGCCAGCGAATGAAAATGAACACAGCGCCAAGCCCCAGTCACCTCTTCCACACCGACCATTTGTACTTGGCTGCTTTCCTCGTCTGCCGCGGCCACGAAGTTCTCCGAACAGAGCCCAACAACTTTGGCCGCCTTCATTTCGTGTTCCATAATTCCGAAGATCTGTGCACGGCGGTTGCTGACTTCATGGCGCATGGTCAGGTCGCTGCCCGCCAGTTCTCGTTCGCACTATTACGGTTGAAGAAATTGCTTCCAAGACATTCACAGTGGAGAGAGTCCGTCCGTGAAAAGAAACCCTCCTTCAACCAAGAATAGCCCCCGAGAACTCGCCGAGGCGACCCGACGAGGGTGGACTCAAATTCCCAATTGTTTCATCGACAAGGTTATGCCTTTAGTTACTCCCGAGTACTTCAAGGTATTGATCTTCATTTGGCGGAAAACAGTGGGTTGGCGGAAAGACCGCGACGCAATCTCAAATTCGCAGATACAGAAAGGGGCGGGGGTGTGCCGCGACACCGCGATCTCCGCAGTGCGGTTCTGGGAAACAGTGGGTTTGATTCAACGCCTGGGACGGAATGGTCTCCGTGGGACATGCGAGTATGCGGTGAACAACTCCTTCGACGAAGAAGAAGTCGCTGGTCGACTGTGTCGACTGGTCGATCGAAACGACCGGTCGCTTGGAGCGACCGCGACTAGTCGATCCCATATCCCTTCAGTAGTAGATGGCGTCGACACACAAAAGAAGAACAGTCACAAAACACATGAAAGAAACGCATCAACCACACTTTCTCGCTCTAGGTCACGAGGAAGGGACAAAACACACGGAGAAAGGAAATATGCCGGGCTCTCCATCTGACAGGCTCGACGCCCTTCGTCTTAAGAAGGCGTTCTGCAAGTGCGACCGTGGACCGTCCTACCACGGCCACTGCTTGCGCTGCGATACCGTCCTCGAACATGGTCGGGAATGGTGTCAAGACTGCGAACCTTTCCGCCCATATCTTCGAATCTGCAAGAATTGTCCCTCCCACTTTCTCCTTTCCACAAACGGTGTTCCTACACCTTGGTGTCAAAGTATAGGAATTTGCAGTGAGGAGTGCTTTGAGAGACTCTTGACGCGCTCGGGGCTACCGGCCCGGTACCAAACGCTATCCCTAGACAATTTCAACGCATACCTGCCAAGCCTCAGAAAAAACCTTAGGTTTGTACGAAACTGGGCACAAGGGGACCTGAACACGGGTCTGTTCCTGATGGGTGGAACTGGCACCGGTAAGTCACACATAGAAGCTGGGCTGATGCGCGAGCTCTACAAGCGCGGACTGACCGGATCCTTCTGCAAGGCTCGTGACTTCACCTTTCGCTGCCAGAGTTCTTTCAGGAACGAGGAATCGATAGCTGAAATCGTCGCTGAACACCTCGATGGCCGATTCCTGGTTGTCGATGACTTAGGTTCAGAGAAACCAACCGAATTTGTCCGGCAATGCATTGTGCACCTCGTGGACGAAGCCTACACGGACCAGCGCATCCTTGTCGTGTCGTCCAATGCCACACTCGACACGATCGAACACATTGATCCACGAATCGCCAGCCGCCTCGCTGAAATGTGTCATGTTGTGGAATTCAATGAACCCGACTACCGGCTGAGAATCGCCCGTGACCGCCGCTTGCGTCGCGGACAAAGGCGGAGGTAGGGCAATCCGCATGACAAGGCTCAAGTGCGTGTGGAGATGAGTTGACTGGGTTCATGGAGTTGAAAACGGCAATACGAAGGGAGCGAGAGGAATCGTTGGTTGTTGGTACGGCAACCGGTCTTCCGAAGTTCACCGAGCGGCATTACACCATTGCCGAACTTGCGGAATTGTGGAATCTTAGCGCCGACTGCGTAAGGAAAATCTTTGAGAAAGAGCCGGACGTGCTCGCCGTCGGCGCAGATCGACCAAAGCCTCGTGCTCGCCGTTATCTCACCCTCAGAATCCCCGAATCTGTCGCGCAGAGAGTACACCGGCGCCTTTCTGTTCAGGGGGTCTCGAAATGTTGACTATCTATCGCCGGCACGTTCGCGAGTGCGAGCACAAGGATAAGGGGCGCAAGTACCGTCGTTGCAGATGCGTAATCTGGGTAGATGGCTTCTTGGGCGACCACGAAATCCGCCACTCACTACGCACTCGCGATTGGCAAAAAGCGCAGGACCGCGTCCGCGAGATGGAAGCGGCGGGCAAGGACGTGCAACCGGCCAACGGGCCCGTCACTCTCGGCGTGGCCTGGGAGGCTTTTCTTGCAGATGCTGAGAAGCGCGGGTTGCGTGAACCAACGCTCTACAAGTATCGGCTGCTGAAGACGAGGATGGAGGACTTCGCCAAGGAGCGCGGCCTGCGGTGTATCACCGAGTTCGATGTGGCGATGTGCCGGGAGTTTCGGGTGAACTGGCCCGACCACAACCTCGCGGCGCTGAAGAACCTTGAGCGCCTTCGAGCCTTCTTCCGGTTCTGTCAGGAGGCAGGCTGGATTCAGGTGAACACTGCCTCCAAGGTTGCTAACCCGAGAATCCAACACAAACCGAAAGAGCCCTTCACCCGCGAGGAGTGGCTGCGGATTCTCTCCGCAGTGGACGGCTACCGCGCCAAGCACAACAAGGCGAGCCGGGAGCATGTCCTCCGACTACGGGCGCTTGTGCTGCTCCTCCGTTATTCCGGGCTGCGGATTGGGGATGCCGTGACTCTCTCGCGCCACCGAATCGATGGAGACCGACTGCTCCTTCGGACAGCCAAGACGGGCACACCCGTTTGCTGTCTGCTGCCCACTGTCGTGATCCGGGCGCTCGAGTGTGTGCCGCTGCGAGGTGAGTACTTCTTCTGGTCCGGGGAGTCAAAGACAAAGGCGGCGGTGGGAGACTGGCAGAGGACTTTCCGAAACCTATTCAAGCTCGCCGAGGTCGAGGGTGGACATCCACATCGCTTCCGCCACACTTTTGCAATCGAGAACCTACAGGCTGGCGTGCCGATCGAAGACGTTGCAGCGCTGCTCGGGCATCAGAGCATTCGGGTAACCGAGCGCCACTACGCAGCCTGGGTGAGGTCAAGGCAGGAGCGATTGGATGAGCGAGTTCGCCTCGCTTGGGCCGACGATCCATTGGTGAAGGGTACACAGGAGGTACACGGCGAGAGTCGCCGCGTCCAGTAGATTGAAAAGAAAACACCTTAGGGTGGTGGAGGCGGCGGGAGTCGAACCCGCGTCCGAAAAGCGTTGCCGTCAGGAGTCTACATGCGTATCCGGTTCTGTTGGTTCGCGGCGCCGGTGAGGAACCGACAAGAACGCGCCGCCGCTAGCCTGGTTGGTTTCGCCGGAACGGCCTCAGGCGGTGACCGCGCCGACTATCCTGCTAGGTTGACGCCTTAGCCCCGGCCGCAGGCTGCTGAGGTAAGACGCGCTGGCCTAATTAGGCAGCGAGAGCCAACTGAGAGTTGGCAGTTATCGTTGGTTCAGGCGATTACGGGCACCTGAGGCCCGGCATGCCTCCTGACAGCTCCAGCTT
>JAKEER010000588.1 GCA_022616615.1 Acidobacteriota bacterium | reverse complement strand
TGTCGCTGGCGCACAACGGCGTGTTGTTTCTCGACGAGCTGCCCGAGTTCCAGCGCAACGCCTTGGAGGTGTTGCGGCAGCCGCTCGAGCACGGCTGACCTCGTAACCACCCCGGAACTCATTCATTTGCCAGTGAATTTCTAAGAGAGGGGGTGTCTTAACCTGATCCTGGCTTGGCAAGAGCCGCGGCCTTACGGGTGGGAAAACTGCTGAATGGGATCGCACTGCAGAGTACATCGAGCTAGCAGGCCTAGTGGGTTCGGTCGCCCCTATGAGGATGGAACAGTGAAGCTCAAGGAAGCGCCGCTCTAGGAGGACGATCCCTTGTATCGACATCAGCGCATGGGAAGGTGAAAGAACTTGGTTCAGCTAGCGTCCGAGACGCCAGCGGCAGAGAATGGCGAGCGCCTGCCGCCCCGGAAGTGCACATACTCGCCGTGCGGGGTAGTCTTCCGGCCAAAGCGATTCAGCCAGAAATACCACGAGCCAGTCTGCCGACAGGCAGACTGGCGGCGTCGGCACCGGCATAGCCTCACGGTGCCGTGCCCCCAATGTGGCGGGGCAATAAGTATCCAGCTCTGGGTAAGTGGATGTGGCGTGGCAGCAAACCAGGTTGGGCCAGATGGGACCGGGTAGTGGAGGCACTTCAAGGCCCTACCCGGCGGTTATGGCATCCGCCACCTGATCCAGCACCTATACCGATGTAGTCGTTTGCCGGCCATCGGTGTCCTCTCCGGCGATTCCCGGGGTGGTCTGTGGGCGGCCTTTCCTGTGGACTGCCCCCTGTCGGAACGACAGTAGGCACAGCCAATCTTGAACAGAAACGGCTCCCCAGGGTGGAGGACGCGGAACTGGCCACGACCGAGGCTGGGCTGCCAGAGGTTCACCTCGTCGGGTGGCTCTCCGTGGGATAGGTAGGAGAACCAGTCACCGTCGCGTATGGCGACGAAGAAACGCAAGGTATCTTCCGTCTAACGAGGTGCCTGTTTCCGCTCGTCCTCTAAAGGGTCACGCAAGAATTCAAGAAACTCTGTGCCGAAAGCAGTCGAGCGCGCATTCACTGTCGGATCAGCGAACAGTCGTCCGGCCGTAATGTACACTAGCCCTAGTCTCACCAAGTCATTGGTTGCGACCGTCACTTCAAGTTGCCTCTCGACGCCAACCCTTCGGACAACTTCCTGCAAATCAATCGCTGGCTGTGGGTCACCGTGAATCTGTTGAAGAACTCTTACGTGGAAGGGAGTCAGCTCGTCTAATATCCGTACCAGTTTCTCTTTGTCTGGAGTCTTCGAGGGCGAGGCGATGCATGCCCTTATCAGGACGTTGCGAAGGAGTCTTCGCTTCTCGCACTCCCTAGTGCGCCGCACCTTATCTGCCGTTTCGTAGAACAGAGACTCGAACTCTTCCGAGAAGATGAAACGCTTATCTATCTTCTCTTCACTTAGGAGACTGCATGCCGCTCGCAGATCTTCGAGCCAATCCATCAATCGCTCGTATTGAGCCTTCGCAGCTCTTCCCGACAAGAGAGCGTCAATTGGGCCTCCAAGGTACGGAATTGCGGTCACCGCCGCCCTTAGGCTGAGATTGTCAGCATACTTAGAACTGACAGTGTTGAAGCGTTCCGCAAGGTCTTGGGTCTTTCCCATGGCCTATTCCAGACTCTTTCTATCCCTAATCTCTTTCATCCGCTCCAGCACGTCAGTCTGTGTCAGAATGCCCTTTTCCTCTAGCAACCTCCACGATGGCGGTCAGTGGAGAGAATTGCTCAGGTTCAGTTGCTCGACGCTTACAGTGGCCTTTTCGCCCCTCATTTACGGCGTAGCTCCTCTCGGATGCTCCCAGCCACTCTCTCCAAGTACTCTAACTGGTATTTGAGGGCCTTGACCCCCAGGTGGTCGTGAGCGAAGAGGGTGGGATTCTGCACGGAGACTTCACGTTCCACGTCCATTAGTTCCCCCTGCACTCTGACAATCTTCTCCTCGATGTAGCTCAGCTTGAGCTGCAGGGAGCGACGACGTGCCGTTGGAGAGAGCATGGCCGACCTTGTGAATACACCCGAAACGTCGCTCATGAAGCAGATTAGGCCACAGCGAACCAGCCCGCCGCCGTCAACGTTTTGTCAGACTTGCTTTGAGTGAGCCGGTAGAGTTCGCCAAGACCATGACATCTCTTTCCCATTCTTCGTAGCCATCTAGTGCAACCCGGATCACGTGTTTCCCGGTTTGTTGGCTACCTAGGTTAGTTCTCCTTGATCTTGCTTCCCTTGACCACTATGTCACTTGCCTGCTTTGCTTCGATTTGCGGTCTCCCTCCATAAGGCTCAATCTTTCCCGTGACACACACCTCCTTTTCCTTGTATTCCTCTTCCGGTCTTCCAAAGCTGGCCCGATTGTCTCCCCAAATGACAATAGTGAAGACGTGCTCGGGATAGGGCTTGCCCAGATTGAGGAACGTGGGCTGACCCCGGCTGGAAGCAGCGTAACGGGTGCTGACCACCTTGCCGCAGACTGTCGCCGTCTCGCCCATGTGGTCCTTCGCCTGTGATGCGGACAGTGTCTTGGTATCGCTGCGCTCAGCTGTTCTAGAGTTGGCAGCATCCATGCTTGATGTTTCGGCCCGAGGGCTAGGCTGAGGGGCTTTTTCGAGTGCAGCGAGGGCAGCCTGCGCTTCCGTCTTCGAATTGAATGAGCGCCCCGCCAAAGTGCCCCGATGGCAGTGGTAACCTCCGCGCTTTCGGTCATGATGGCAGCCCAGGGAGTCTAGGCCACCCCCGTGCGCCAACCCAGCGCCAACACTCATGTCCCTTGCCGACGCAAGGCGGCCAGCTTGGCGGTAAGCCTTTCTCGCTTGCACGTCCTCTCCCAGCATCAGCCATGCGTGACCCTGGAACGCGGCCTCCATCGCTTCCAACTCGTCCCTCACCACCTCAGAAACGGTTTCTCCCAGAGGGACGAAGCGCGATTCCTGTAAGTCTCGCACCCACTCCGCCGGCACAGCGAGCGTCAGGTTTTCATCCGAAACGAACATTGCGGTGGTGATTCCGACAAGTCTGCCTTCGCTGTCAAACAGCCCGCCGCCGCTAGAACCTTGAGAGATTGAAGCGGTAGTTTGGATAGCGTACGAACCAGAGAGTTCAAGAAGCCCAGAAACAGTGCCACGCGACAGGGCTGTTCTCGATTGGTCATTAAGACCAATCGCGCATACGGGCTCGCCGGGCCGAAGGGTGGATGACAGCCGTAGTGCCAGGGGACCAGCGTCCGAGCCCGGCACCGTCAGTCGGCAGAGGTCGTGCTCAGGGCTGGCATGGGTTAGCTGGGCTTCCCAGGTGCTGTTTCCGCGCATCACTCGAAACGCTGTGCCCTCTCGGACCACATGCGCGTTGGTTACGACTTGATCGGGAGCAACAAGCACGCCGCTGCCAACTCCAACAACATTGCCGTCGGAGTCGAGAGCCTCCACTCTGAAAACCCATCTTGTCGCCGGGCAATACGGACCCTTAGGGGAGGGACTGACTGAGGTGACGCCGATGAACTGAGGGAGGCTTGGTGTCGGCAGAGTGAGGGCTAGAAAGGCGATAAAGCTGATGAATTGCCTCACCTAATCCTCCAACCTATTGCCCTTCTGCGTCTTTCGCCTTGGCAAGGTCGCGCAAGAGCCGGGCAACCACACGGTCAATTGCAAACGCAATCGGTCCTTTGACCTTGCCGGCCTTCGCTTCTTCAGAATGCGCCCAAAGAACTTCACCGTCTTGGTTCGTAATGCGGAGGGTTACCGACGCCTGGGAGATGGTTTCCTGCGAGCCGAGCGTCTCTGAACTGCGGCCGGCAACACCGCCCACGACGGCCACACCGCTATTGGCAGCCCCGGCAAGCTTCGCGAAGCTGGCGCTTTCGCCCTCCACTCGCGTTCGCTCCTCCTCTTGCCTTGCAACCGACCCCTTGAGGATCGCGTCGGCCTTGTCGCAATTCTCGGTGATGCGGAAGCGTTTGCTTTGGAAGAGGGCCGCGATGGTCATCTCTTGGGCCTGTGCCGCATGGGGCTCAAGCCCCACGAACTTCTCCACGCAAACCCGCTTCACGGCGGCCAGCTCAGCCAGCAACTCGTCCTCTACCGCCTCCTGCTCCTGCGCAAGAACCGAAAGAACGACGCTGGAGACCAAGAGCAGGAGCACGAACCTACCCGTGGACATGTTTTCGAGCCTCCTCGGATTCGTACTCGCACTCGATGCCGCTCCGTGCCTCAATGGTTGCGATGAACACCTTGGTGTATTGTTTCGGAATCTCCAGGACCACACCCTGCGGGTCACCCTCGCCATCTTTGAACCCTATGGTCAAGAAGTGTTTGCGCTTCTTCGAAAACAGAGCCCAAATCGTCAGGGTAATTGCGACCCCCAACCGCCTGCCCGCTTTCTGGCCGTATTCAAGAGAAGTGATCTGATCATAGGGAATCTCGAAGCTCCCTTGCGGCGATTCGAAGGTCAGGACTTTCTTATCCTTCGTGTCCAAGAGTCCTTTGGTGCCTTCGGGAATCTCGGCGATCGTGCCCCCGACATACATGACCTCCCGTCCCCGCACGGCCGCAAAGGCGAGATCGCTCCAAAGGAATAAGAGGATCAAGATTGAGGCGATGACTTTCTTCGCATCCATCAATTCGCCTCCTTCTCGTAATGCTTGCGCGCTTCCTCGGATTCAAACTCGACTTTCTGGCCGCTTCGGGTTTCAAGCGTGGTCACCACCTCGTGCACTACTCCTTTGGCGAGCTCAAAGACCGCCGCCTGGGTTTCTCCGTTCTGGTCGGAAAAGTAAACTGTGAGATAGTGCTTGCGCTTCTTGGAGAACAGAAAGAGCGGGTTTACCGCGATGGCTAGCCCGAGACGACGGCCAGCCTGCTGGCCGTACTCCATTCCCGTTATGTTCTGATACGGAACCGCAAGCAAGAGTGCCCCTTTCTCAGACAAGAACTGCGCGGAATCTTGCTGATCCAGGTCGAGCGACCCTTTGGTTTTCTCAGGGATCTCGGTTGTGCCGCCCACGTACATGGCTTTCTTGCC
>JAKEER010000587.1 GCA_022616615.1 Acidobacteriota bacterium | reverse complement strand
GTGGTTCCACTGCCGCAAGTGATGTCAAGGACAAGGTCGCCGGGGTCGGTGGTCATGAGGAGGCAACGTTGAAGAATCTCCGGGTTGGTTTGAACAACATAGACTGGCTCACTGGCACCTCCCAGACTGTCCCACCAATTGGACAACTCGACAAATCCGAAATCGTCCAAGAAACTTTTGAAGCGAAGTTGGTTCTCTCCCGCTACCAGTCGATTGCTTCTGGCCAGTCGCTCCATGCCTGGTGTCAAACCGCCCTCGGCAGTAACTGTCGTCTTCCAACAAGCATTGGGTCCGGGATGGTATACCTTGCCGTTGAATTTGAACGGCAGGCTATCGATTCGCTCGTGGACATGCAGCGAAACCGTGGGAATTTCGAAACTCGTGCGTTCGGCCTTGCCAGCCCACTGCAGTGTGGGATCGAGATGCGGATCATAGGCGTACTTCTTCCGCCCCTCCGCAGCCTCAGAGTGCGCGTCCACCAACCCCACCGGCGGATTATTCAGCCGTTTCTTGTCCTTGTGCTCATACTGCTCGATCGGCTTCTTCCTGGGCTTCGCTTCCGATTTCTTCTTCTCAACCATCGACAGAGCACTCTCCTTCGCTAGGTCCTGTTGCCTTTCACGAACCTTGCCGGCAAACGGGCAAGTTTCTCCCGACGGCACCAGGTCTGGTTCGTATGGCCGTGTCGGTTCTCAGTTTCCGTTGTCAAATCCTGCAAGTTGTAAGCGTACCACAACGCGGGTGAGACTAGGGTCTTCCGCGCTCGCCCTTGTTGTGTGGCGCACATTCACACAGTGTTCTCCGGTCTCTGATCGATCTCTTTCTGCAGCGCATCGGGATGAACTGCTCTACCGACCTGGTCTGGCCCAGGGCTTTAGCGGCGGTCGGGTTCACGCGGGGTTAACCAGGGTGGTCTAAAAGCAAAATAGCCTTACCGGCACGATCCGTTTGGATTTCATACTGAGCCCGACCAATGCCTTGAATGACCATGCGCTCTGTTGTCAGCCAATAAACAGGAACCGCTCTGCAGAGCAAGATATCTGGGCAGTTCACGCAATCGACTGAGTTGCCACAGTGTTCGTTACACCCCTTAGATTTGGCTATTCAATCTTCATCTCTCAGCCAGCAGCCCTGGCAAAAGTGGCGCGCGACCGTCCGACTCCACCTACCAGTTCGGGTTTCTCGTACTCAAGTCGTAGCGGGGTAGAGTTGATTGCCAACCGTCGTCTGTTCTCGACCAGTACTTGTCGCGATACCCTAATCTCCAGAGCAAAATTTCCTCCACCCATTGGGTCGCCAAGGCTAGGCAGCCTGGGATTCTAGCGTCTTCCATGCTTCCTTTCTTCGGATGCGTGGCTTGATTCCGTACCTCCAAGAAACTCGATACTTCCTTGGTATCCCAACAGCCCCGATTGCGAGTGAGCCCGATTCTCTCCAACATGGTTTCCAAGCGCTTTGCCGTTCGAGTTACACCGTTTAGCGTCCAGAACTTTTTATAGGTACCACCCCGCGAGAAAAGTGTCTCAAGCTTGGTTCTTTGAGAAGGATCGTCTTCCTCAAGAACCAGAATTGTGTAGGTCAGACGCTCAAGCGCAGTGCCCAATGCATTCGCGACAATGGGCCATTGCTTACGAGGCGAATGGCTATGCTCGGGCTGGATAGCTTGGAAGTACCATGCTAGGACCACCCCCAGTCCTTCCTTCCATGCTTCACTGGACATCATGCGAAACAGTGTCGGAAAGCAATTGATGTAGGCTTCGAGATCGCTGTCCATGGCCAACCAGGACTGACCAAGCAGTTCGACGGGCGTAGTCTTATAAGCAAAAGCGACCGCATCGGGACAAGCGAGCTTCTGTGGTCCAATTGGGTACCGCACTCCTTCAATGTAAATCGGCCCAAGGCAGCCTCCGTTGACAAAGGAAAGAAGAATACACAGGGTTTCGACGTACCCCACGGCGGTTCTCAGCGGGAGCATGGGATAGTCAGTAAATTTCATGTCGGGGGGCATCCTGCTTTGCAAGACCCCCAATGTGGTTGTTCTTGTCCCGACGTTGGATTTCCGCTCCTTCAGCCAATCTAAGGCTTTTCTTCGCGTCTCGATCCTGACGTACCAGCCGTTCATCAGCTCCGCATCAATCACTCTGCCTTCGTCGCCGTCATCAATCTCTTCTTTCTCAATCCGCAGAATCTTCTCTATCCGTTTCTGACCAACGACGTTGCGGGACTGAAATCGCGCGTTGGCAATGTAAAAGCAGACACTATGGATCTCGTTGTCAAGACTGCCGAAGATAAACTCTCTGCTTACTCCGGCAAGCCTTTCCAGAGGAGCCTCAAAATCATGAAAATCACTAGTGGCAGCCGGATGATCAATCTTTACTCGGTATCCTTCGATAGGGCAGGCTCTCGTTAGCATGCCGGATTGTACAACCGCGTCTCCCAAGACCTCGAACTCCCATTTGATCAGCGGAGACGGATTGACCTCCAGATCCACAGTCAGACGCCCCTGGTGCGTGCCCATCCGTGCGAAATTGTTATAGAGCCGGATGGTATCTACGAGTGGTTCAATTCTTGGTAGCATTCACGAGATCAGACGACTACTGTTGACAACCATGATTAGCGCCGCTGGTCGGCCAGCGGAACCGCCCGGAAACTAGCCACAACGTGAAGCAGTCTCATTCTCTTTTCGCCTTAACGTTGATTTTTCTTCTTGTTGCACCCCAAGCGGTTGTTTTAAAACTAACATATAATCCATTTTTTGACAATTCATGTTAAGCTGAAGTTGCTTAATGGTCTAGAGGCTCCCAAAAGGAGGACCGTATGCCAATTGACCAGGCAGAACTTGGCCGGCGAATCCGGCAGGCTCGCGAGGCCTGCGGCATGACGCAGGAAGAAGTGGCTGAACGGCTGGGGGTTTCGCGCCCGACCGTTGCCCAAATTGAGTTGGGGAATCGTGCGGTGTCGAGCCTCGAACTCGACAAACTGGCCTACCTGTTTGCGCGTGACATTCGTGAATTTTTGGCTGACGAGTTCGCTGAGAATGAAGTCGTCCGCGCACTTTTTCGATCCCACCGCGAAGCGTCTGAAGAGGGTTTCAATGAGGCTCTCAGAGAATGCATTGCGCTCGGCAAAGAACTGACCCGCCTTGAAGAGCTCCTCGGTATGGATCGAACCTTTTCCGGCGTGGCGGCATATCCGCTTCCTGCCCCGAAGTCGAAATGGGAAGCCATTCAGTCGGGAGCGCAAGTGGCGAGAGAAGAGCGCCGCCGGCTTGGGCTGGGAGCAGCTCCCGTTGGAGACCTCGTTCACATGCTCGAGGGGCAGGGCATCCGGACCGGCACGGCGACGCTCCCGGATGAGGTTTCCGGCCTCACGATCAGCGACTCACGCATCGGACTGTTCGTGGTGAACAATCGAAATCACGCCCACGCTCCTCAGCGGCAGCGCTTCTCCTGGTGCCATGAATATGCTCACGTGCTTCTGGACCGGCACGCCGTGGGCCTGATCAGCCGCACGACCGATAGGAGCAATCTTATCGAAGTACGAGCGAATTCCTTTGCCGCCAATTTCCTGATGCCGGAGGAAGGAGTGGCCCAATTCTTGGCAGCTCTCGGGAAAGGAGCTCCCAGCCGCGTTTACGCCGAAGTCTTCGACGAGGCGGGTGTGCTTCCGGTTGATTCGCGAACCGAACCGGGTACTCAAGAGATTCAGTTATACGACGTGGTACAGCTCGCCCATTACTTCGGTGTGAGCGTGCAGTCAGCTCTCTACAGGCTGCGCAACCTCCGCCTGATTACGCAAAGCGAGCTGGAGCAGCTGAAGGCCCAGGATGAACAAGGTGACAGCAAGGAGATTGCAAGACTATTGGGCGTGCTGGAGGCTGACTCAGCGGAGCACGGCGCGGAATTCACTCGGCGGTTCCTGGGGCTGGCACTGGAGGCGTTGCGACGGGAAGAGATCAGCAAGGGGAAGTTCTTGGGGCTTGCCCGCATGGTTCAAGTTGATGAGGCAGGCGCCCGGTCTCTCCTCGAACGCTCAGGTCTGGATGAAGGCGAAGCCGACGATGTTTTTGCTCCTGCGATGTAGTCAGACCTGGGGAAGATGACGTGAACCGAGTCGTCGTAACCGATGCCAACATTCTGATCAACTTGATTCACATTGATCGGCTGGCTCTGCTCGTCCAGTTGACCGGTTTTGAATTCGTCGTTCCGCCTGAAGTGATCCAGGAAATCAACGAGCCCCGGCAAGCCGCTGTCGTCGCAACGGCATTGAGTCAAGGCTTCTTCAAGCAAGAAGCGTTGGTAGAGATTCCCGCGCTGAGTCTGTACGCAGAGCTGGTCACGACATTGGGCAAAGGTGAAGCTGCCTGCTTGGGGCTGGCCGTGACGAAGGGATGGATGATCGCTTCAGATGAAAGGCGAAGGTTCCGCCGCGAAGTGTTGGCGAGGATCGGGGCAGATCGGCTCGTCAACACGCCCGGGCTTCTGCTCTTGGCAATCCGACTTGGCGTTCTCTCGGTTGCAGAGGCTGACGCAGCCCTGCAGATTCTGGCGAGTCATCGTTTCAAGGTGAAGTTCAAGTCGTTCGCGGATTTGCTTAAGGGCGGAGACTGAATCCTGCAGTGTTCTCAGTTGCGTCTGCCCTTCACACGCAATGAGCAGCAAGAAAGGATGCGCGCAAATGTATCGTGGTGGTGCCTACATAACCTTCTCTGAGCTGTTCGACCGAGGAACCTGCCGAACTGATGAACGTGCTAAGAAGTCTTGAGCTGGAAGGGACGATTAAAACGCTCTGTCAAATTAACGGATATGTTCGGCAAGCGTTTGTGGAGGGAGAGCAAAGAATAGCAAAGGTCCAGGAGTTTCTGGTAAGTAACTTCCTTGATGATCCCAGCTTTCGGCGGCTGCAAGAGCGTTTTCCCGATAAACGACCTCAGGATCGCCCTATCTTTCACCCTCTTCAAATCCTAAATCTCCTGAGGTTGGTTGCAGTTGAATCCGCAGGTCCCGAATCAGAAAGCCCTGTTGACAGCAAGGACGCGCGTGATCGGCTTGGGACCGCGGCTCTGATGATGAGTGATCTGCTTGTTTCGGAACGAGAGGAATTGGAGATCACCGAGGGTGACGAGTATATCGTTTCATTGAATAGTATCTATATAATCGGTTCTCTGCTATGCTGAAGGCATGGCTAGACAATCGACTCGACCCAAGTTAGTGCTGACCCCTGAAGAAGTCCGGTTGCTCGAACAGCGACGCCAGTCACGAACGGCCGCCTGGCGGGAGGTGCAGCGAGCCCAAGTCCTGTGGTTGTATTACACCGGCAGCAACATCGCCACCATCATGAAGACGGTGAAGATGACCCGCAAGAGTGTTTCGAAATGGATCGAGAAGGCTCTGACGATGGGCGTGTCAGCGGGTTTGAAAGACACCCCACACGGCAGCAAGCCGGTGCTGACTGAAAACGCCAAGGCCTGGGTCGTCCATCTGGCCTGCTCGAAACCAAAAGACTGGGGCTACGCCGCCGGCGTCATCGCAGCCGGGAGTTCATCGCCCTGCTGAAGGAGCTGGACGACTACTATCCGCCCGACTATACCCTCCGGTTGATTCTGGATAATCATTCGGCCC
>JAKEER010000586.1 GCA_022616615.1 Acidobacteriota bacterium | reverse complement strand
GGATCTGTCACTGACGGCGATCCCCCTCACCCCCGACCCCCTCTCCCCGTTGGGGCGAGGGGAGCCGAGAATCGCATTGGGGCTCAACTCCGCACCCGTGCTGCTTCCCGACTTTCGCGACAGAAACGAACTAGCAATAAGCCGCGTGAACGCGGCTGGCTGCGCCTGCCTCCAACCGGCTGTGCCGCTTGCTTCCAGCCGGAGCTCTTCGAAAATGCAGAAACTCCAGACCAACCATTGGTTACGCCAGCGGTGGCTAAAGGCTATTTCTGAAAGCGCCTCCATTTGCAACGCAGCTTCTCAAGGTGAACGTTTTCATTTCGAGGCTTTGGTGTTCGCCTCAGCTGTCGTCAGAGAAACTCAGTCTTTCGTCTGACCGAGGTGAGTTCGCCTTTTGCTACGCTGAAGTGCTCGCTTGATCTTGAGTGCCAGCGTCTGAGGCAGGTATGGTTTTTGCACAAAGCCAGCCAGCTCGTTTGAGAGAAAGTGGGCAGTGACTTCAGTCTCCCGGTAACCGCTGGACAGGATTGCCACGAGGTTGGGTTCAATGGCTTGCATTGCCCGGAAGGTCTCTTCCCCGTCCAAGTCAGGCATAGTCTTGTCCAGCAAGACTAGATCGATATCCTTTCTCTTCTGCCGAAAAACCTCCAACCCCTGGAGTCCGTTCTCGGCAGTCAGAACTTCGTATCCGTAACCTTCTAGAATTCGCCGCGCCACTTCCAGTACAAACAGTTCGTCGTCAACCACCAGGATTACACCTCTTCCGGACAGGCTGTTCACTTGATCCTCTGCTGGATGATTTTCGGCGGCCCGCCGAGAAGCAGGTAGCAGCACCGTGAACGTCGATCCCTGTCCAATCGTCGATTTCACTTGCAGGCTCCCCTGATGGGCCCTTACGATTCCTAAAACCGTGGAAAGTCCCAACCCTCGGCCTGTGAACTTCGTTGTAAAAAAAGGATCAAAAACCTTTTCCAAGGTTTCCTTGTCCATGCCGCAGCCGTTGTCCTGAACTTCCAGGCAAACGTAGGGGCCCGGCCTGAGATTTTCGCCGGTGAACCACTGTTCATGCTGTCCCGCCTCCACCTGGACGAGTCTCGTGCTGACAACCACGGTGCCGGTGCCCTCGCCGCAGGATTCGGCTGCGTTAATGATGAGGTTCATGACCAATTGCTGGATCTGAGCGGGATCAACTTCGACTGCGGGAAGACCCTCTTCCAAACGGAGATCGAACGCGACTTTTTTCGAGATTGTGGCCGTCAGGTGGTGCGTGCTTTCCAGGATATGTTCCGAGAGAGAGATCGGGCGGATTTCAAAGGAGGCTTTGCCCGCGTAGGCCAGCATCTGCCGTGTGAGCTCTGCCGCACGCTCTGAAGCACTGATGACGCGCTGAATGAGCTCGCGCGCCGGACTGG
The DNA here is from genome assembly GCA_022616615.1 of Acidobacteriota bacterium. Lineage (GTDB taxonomy): Bacteria > Acidobacteriota > Terriglobia > Versatilivoradales > Versatilivoraceae > VFZK01. The sequence continues at coordinate 3,050 of JAKEER010000586.1, read as the reverse complement.
AAGATTCCAAACGCATAAGGGCGAGTCCGGCATTCCCCAGGATTCCAGTCAAAAGATTGTTGAAATCGTGAGCAATCCCTCCGGCAAGCACACCCAGGCTTTCGAGCTTCTGGGTTTGCAACAGCCTGCTTTGCATCTGTTCGCGCTCGGCTTGGGCGCGTTTGGCTTCGGTGACGTCAATGCCAATAACCCAGCTCGACCAGTCTGCCACGGGAAAGGCTTTGGAAATATTCGACCAGGCCACCGTTCGAAGGGTTCTGTCTTTGCACGTGAGCTCCCATTCCCGGCCAAGGTAGTCGTGTGGCGGCCAACACCACTCTGCCATCATCATCTGGCGCTGCGCTGCATGAGGATAGAGCAGCTCCATGGCTTTCGGGTCGCCTGCCATTTCGCTGGCTTTGTAGCCTGTCACATGCTCACATTCCTGGTTCCAGACAATGATGTTGCCTTGCCGGTCGAAGGCAGCCATCAGCACGGGCATATGCTGAATGACCGTGCGGAGCCGCTCTTCACTTTCGCGCAGCGACTCCTCCGCGCGCCGGCGCTCTCGACGCTCTTCGGCTTCGCGCAAGGCACGCCGGATAGAAGGGACGAGGCGCGACGGCCGGTCTTTGAGGACGTAATCGGTGGCTCCACTCTTCACGCTTTCGGCAGCCACCTCTTCACCCGCAGTGCCGGAGAGCAGAATGAACGGCACGCTCGGACGTCTATCCAAGGCGATGTCCAGAGCTGACATACCATCGAAGGAGGGAAGGGCATAATCGGCAAGAATGATATCGAAGGACTCGTTCTCGACGGCGGAACGAAAGTCATCTTTGTTTGTGACACGGATCAGCTCGCAATTAATTCCTTCGTCGACGAGCAGAGATTCGACGATTTCCGAGTCGTGGGGATCATCTTCTAAGTGGAGAATGCGCAGCTTCGGTTTCATGACATTGCACGCCTCCAGACACCTCCGGGCAACACCGCGACGACCATTTCCAACGCCTCGTGGCGACCCATCCTCCGCAACCGGGGGAACGCTTCCTTATGGGGCACGCCGCCGCTGGCTTTGCCACCTCATCCACCTACGACCCGGAAGCTGTGAAACGAAAAAGTCGGCTCCCCTCGCCCCAACGCGGGAGGGGCTCACGGGGGTGAGGGGAGCCGAATCTTCAATTCATTCACAGCTTCAGGGGAACTTGAGGGTGCTAAAGGCCGTGGAATCAGGGCTTGGGGCGGCTTCCGGTGCCCCCCTGCAGTCGCCTTAGAAAAGGCGGGACACGTTCGAGGCGCTCGCTCAATTTTTCGGCAGTTTCCCCCGCTAGGAGGATACCGCACTTTGCCTGCGGAATCAGGCCGTATTGAAGTTTCGGCTGGGAGGAGGCTCGTTGACCAGTGCCCAGAACAGGCCCAATTTTCGTATCGCCTCAAGGAACTGTTGAATGTCGACCGGCTTGACGACGTAAGCATTGACGCCCAACTTGTAACTCTCGATGACGTCCTGCTCTTCCGCTGACGAGCTCAAAACAACCACGGGAATCATTTTAAGGTTCTCATTGGCCTTGATTTGCCGCAGGACATCGAGCCCGCTCACCTTGGGCATTTTCAAATCGAGCAAGACGACCGCTGGAGTCTCTCGGAGACGATCAGCGAATCGGCCTTGGAAGTATAAATAGTCGAGAGCTTCTTTCCCATCGCGTGCAACATCCACCTCATTGGCCAGGTTATATTCATCCAGAGCCTCCAAGGTAAGCTCGATGTCTTTCTCGTCGTCTTCAACCAGCAGCATGCGCTTGAACCTTGGCATAGTTTGATGCCTCCTTCGCTTTCGGAAGAGAGAAATAGAAGGTCGCGCCTCGGTCAAGCTGACCCTCGGCCCAGGCCCGCCCATTGTGACGGCGAATGATACGTTGGACATTCGCCAGGCCGATCCCAGTACCTTCGTAATCTTCTGCCCGATGCAGGCGCTGGAATACGCCGAAAAGTTTGTCTTTATATTCCATATCAAACCCTACTCCATTGTCCCGGACGAAAACCACAGTCTCGTTCGCTTCGTTGGAGGAAGCCCCAACCTCAATCTCAGCCCGCTCTCGTTTGCTTGTGAACTTCACCGCATTGGCGAGAAGGTTAATCATGACCAGGCGCATCATCGACCGGTCAACCATCACTTCAGGCAGCTGGCCAATTTTCCAGACAATGTCTCTTCCCTTGGTTTCCTCGCGCAGTTCCTGCAGAGCTTCCTCAACCAATTGCTGGAGACTGACCGCTTTCATCTGCAATTCCGCGCGGCCAACCCGCGAAAAATCCAGGAGGTCGTCGATCAGAAGTCCCATTTTATTTGCGGAATCTGAGATGATCCCAACATAGCGCTGGTTCCTCTCATCCAAAGAAGATGAAGCATGCTTTTTCAGCAGTCGAATGAATCCATTCATATGTCGGAGAGGCGCTCGCAGATCGTGAGCCACAGAATAGCTGAAGGCTTCAAGCTCCTTGTTGGTTGCGTCCAGTTCGGCAGTGCGAGCGAGTACCCGCTGCTCCAAGGTCTCGTTGAGCCTGCGCAGTTCTTCCTGCTCTCTCTTGCGCTCGGCGATCCTCTGGGTCAGGAGAGCGACAGCAGCACCCATTCCGGCATAAACCACACCCAACAGCGGCTGACCAAAGACGATGCCAACGAAACCCGTCACACAGATGACGGTGGCTCCAATCGTCAGTGCCAGCTGCAATAGGCGGGTGGCTTTCTGCTTTGCCATGGTGGGCTGTCTCTCACAGAATGCAGCCGGTTCGCGATTCGGCAGGACCGGGCTGGGGACAAAACGGCGTCGTTTGACTACCAAAACCACAAGGATGAGTCCAAAGGCGAAGCTTGAGCCAAGTTTGGTCTCTAATATTTTGCAGTGTCAAGCAGATTCTTCCAGACAAGGCGATGCGTTAGTTATGGGGGCCAACCACTGGCGTGAGCCAGTGGCCAGGGCGTCCAACAAGTTCCCCTTGCCCTTGCGCCAAGCTGCCCGCGCCGCTCGCGGCGCGAGCAGCTTGGCGCAAGGGGAGGTGGCGGGAGTGAGCAGCTG
>JAKEER010000585.1 GCA_022616615.1 Acidobacteriota bacterium | reverse complement strand
GGGCTTTAACGACATAAGCGCCGCATGGGCAAGATGCCCATGCCACGTGGCACGGGCGTCCCGCCCGTGAAGATTGGCTTCACGACTTAACAAAGTAATACACTCGCCAGAACATTCCACCGCGTGCTCGCCCCCTCACCCCTAGCCCCTCTCCCGCGTTGGGGAGAGGGGAACCGAAGTCTGCTTCATTTGGGGGGGAGGAAGAGTCTCGTCACTGTATTCTGCAATCCTCAATAGCACTCGCTGCGTTTTTTCGGTCCTCCGATTCATTCTCCGTGCCTCCGGGTCTCTGTGGTTGGCTCTAATTATGCCTTTTCTCATTTCCGGCTGCCTGGCTTGACCGGTGACGATCCTGCTTTGCATAGCGGACATTCCTCAGCCTTGTAGGTGGGGATGTAGAGGGTCCAAAGGCTGTGGTAGCGTGCACCCAATGCAGCCTCTCCTCCGCTGCGGTCAATCACAGAGAGCGCACCAAGAACTTTCCCACCGTGGGCTCTAACGACTTCCATCGTTTCCCGCGTCGACCCGCCGGTTGTGATGACATCTTCCACGACCACGGCACGCTCTCCGGGACCGATGACAAATCCTCGGCGGAGACACAGCGCGCCGCTCTCCCGCTCGGCAAAGATTGCGCGGCAACCCAGTGCCCGGCCGACCTCCTGGCCGATGACGATGCCGCCGATGGCCGGTGCAATCACCAAGCCGGGTTTCTCGGCAGCGAAGTGCGCCGCCAGAGCCTGCGCGCAGGCTTCCGCGTGGTGCGGCCACTGAAGCACTTTGGCGCATTGCAGGTAGTTCTCGCTGTGCAGTCCGGAGGTGAGCAGGAAATGGCCGGTCAACAGGGCGCCCGTTTCTTCGAAGATGCGCGCGATCTGTGCTGAGTCCATGCGTTTGATCCAGTGGGGCCAATGCCCATTGCCGGTCAGTTGAAAGCGCCGGTTTCGCACAAAAAAACGAGGCGCATGTTACCACTGGCTCAAGCTATAAATCAATTTGACACTCTCGGAAACGCTCTGGCAGAGTACATGCTTGTTCTGGTCTGCAGTGCAGCGCTCAAAGACTTGTGCAGTGCGCCGCTCGGGGCGGTCCAGCGCAGCCTTTACAAATTTCGAAGAGATTTCCTAGGAATTGTTGAAACCTGAGCTCTGCAAGTTTCGTAAGTGTTTCTTGGTCGAAGGTTTTCAGTCCATAGCGTTCTCTTCAATAAGGGAGTTTCAAAAAATGATCCGACATGGCCGTTATGCCGTTGACAAGCTGGCACACCGATGGGTGGCATTTGCGCTGGCTCTGACTCTCACTTTCGGACAAGTGCCGTCCGTATTCGGACAGTCTGTGTTTCCGTTGCCAGGCTGGTTTAGGGACAATGTGAAGCGACCCAAAACCGTGGATCAGGAAAAATCTGCCTCAGACTTCCTGAACAGTCTGATGAAGGATGGAAAGTTGGGGCTCACCGAGGCAGATGCCATTCGACTGGTTTTAGAGAACAATTTGGATGTAGTGGCCGACCGGTATGATCCCTGGCTCGCTCAGTACGACATTGATAGGGGATATGCTCTCTTCGATCCGAAGCTCTCGTTCACTTTAGCCGCTGGACGAAACACCATACCACAGTCGAACACAGTGACCAGCGGCGTGGCGGCTTTAAGAAACTTGAACGAGTCCGCAAATTTTACCTTTAGCCAACTCTTTCAGACCGGTACACGGTATTCGATCGCTTATAACAACTTCCGTCAGTCGAGCAACAACCTGCGCAACCTCTTAAATCCGTTCTTAAGTTCTTCGTTAACGGCGACCGTTTCACAGCCTTTATTGAGGGACTTTGGTTTCCTGCCGAACCGGCGGCCAATCTTGATCGCGCGCAACAACAAAGACATCAGCAACTATGTGTTCGCCCAGCGCCTGATTGCCTTGGTGAACCAGGTGCAGACGCTTTACTGGAATATGGTCTTTGCGCGGGAAGACATTAAGGTGAAGCAGCGTTCGTTAGACTTGGCCACGAAAACCAACGAAGACAACAAGCGCCAGGTGGAAATTGGGACCCTAGCACCCATTGAGGTGGTTAAGTCAGAGTCCGAAATTGCGAACCGGAAGGAAGAATTGATTCGCGCGCAGTTTCTCTTGGAGCAGTACGATGATCAAATGAAGAAGTATGTCAGCTCATTTAGCGACCTTTCCAAGATCACGGCCGCGATTGACCCAACCGATAAGACACTCTTGCCCTCCGACTTCAAGGATTTCGATCTCGCTCAGGCAGTCAGTTATGCCATTGAGGCCCGGCCGGAAATCAAACAGTTGAAGAAGGACCTGGAGAACCAGGAAATCAACGTCAGGTATTTTCGCAACCAGTTGCTGCCAAGTGTCAATCTGGACCTCACCTATGGCACAAGCGCGCTGGCAGGCCAGAATCGTATCTTCCTCTCTGATGGCACCTTTACGCTTGGCCCGAGCTCGGGATGGAACGACAACATCTCGACTTTGTTCGGTCGCGATTTCGCAAGCTACAGTGCGGCGGTGACCGTCGAGATTCCGATCACGAACCGGGCAGGCAAAGCAGATTTCGCGCGCGCGAATTTCTCCAAGTATCAGGCCGAGAAACGGCTCTCGGCCCTGGAACAACAGATCGCCCTGGAGGTCCGCAATGCGCATACCGAGCTTGAAATGAACCGCGCCCGGATTGAGGCAGCGCAGAAGTCGCGTGAGCTCGCCGAGCGAAACCTGGATGCAGAGCAAAAGAAGTTTCAGCTGGGAACCTCGACGATCCGATTTGTGCTGGAAGAGCAGCGGAATCTGGCGATAGCCCAATCCAACGAAGTACGGGCTCTGGTGGATTTCACTAAGGCGAAGAACAATCTCGATCGCGCGGTCGGTAAAACTCTCGAGGTCCAGAGCATTCGAGTCGAGGATGCTTTATCAGGGAACCTCGATAACCAACCCAAGCGGATTCCTGGATCCGCCAACCAGGCAAGAGCGAATCCGTAGAAGCAGACTGGTGCGGGCTCCCGACGTTGCCGTGACTGCGCTCGCGGGTGGCCGCGCCTTTCAAGTTCTAATGCGTTGTGTTAGGTTTAGGGCCGTCTCAGACCACTGAGGTGGCCCTTTTCTTTTGATCTCCAGCGCATGAAGATCTCTGCGACGGTTATCACGCTGAATGAGCAGCGGCACATCCGCCAATGTTTGGAATCGCTTCGAGGCGTCGCCGATGAAGCCATTGTGGTGGACTCGGGAAGCCAGGATGAAACCCTCAAGATCGCTGCCGAACTCGGGGCCAGGACCTGTGTCCGTGACTGGACGGATTACTCAGACCAGAAGAATTTTGCGGCGTCGCTGGCCGCCCATGAGTGGATTCTCAGCCTTGATGCGGACGAGTGCTTGAGTTCCTCGCTTCGTGACGCCATCCTGCAGGTGAAGAAGAACTCCACACAGGCAGTTGCCTTCGACTTTCCGCGCAAGGCTTTCTATCTAGGCCGATGGATCGAGCACTCTGGCTGGTATCCCGACCATAAGGTTCGGCTCTTCTTGAAGGACAGGGCCCGCTGGGAAGGCCAGTTCGTTCATGAGTCATTGCGCGTGGATGGTCCCATCCTCCGTTTGCAGGGCGACTTGCTGCACTTCAGCTGTGAATCCGTGTCTGAGCATCTGCGCACTCTCGACCGCTACACCACTCTGGCTGCCCAGGAGCTTTGGCATCACCGGAAGCACAGCGGTCTACCCAACTCGCTGAGCTCGGCGCTGGCGACGTTTGTAAGAACTTACTGGCTCAAGCAGGGGTTCCGCGACGGGATGCAAGGCTTCTTCATTTCCTGTTTTGCCAGCTATTACAACCTTGTGAAGTACGCCAAACTCTGGGAATTGGAGCAGCGGAACAAATGATCAATCCTGGGAGCGCGCAGCTCCCCTCCGCCGCTGCAGGCCGCGCGATACCATGAAAGTATTGCACCTGGACTCGGGACTGGAGTGGCGCGGCGGCCAACAGCAGGTGTTTTACCTTGCCTCGGGGCTGGCAAGGGCCGGAGTCGAGCAGCAACTGGTGCTGCGGCGGGGGAGTGCGCTCGCCAGACGAGCAATCGAATCAGGGCTTCCGCACATAACGCTGCCGTTGAGGTCGGAAGCGGACTTGGTATCTGCCATCAAGCTTCGAAGCGTTATCGGAAGGTTTCAACCTCAGATTGTCCACGCGCACGACGGGCGAACGCTCGGGCTGGCGGCCGCAGCCCGGGCAATGGGCGCTCGCAGCCGTTTCATTGCTGCCCGGCGCGTGGCTTTTCCGCTGCGGTGGAACCCTCTCAGCGCGATCAAATATCAAACGGTGGCCCGCCGGATTATCGCTGTCTCTCAGTTTGTGCGCGACCTGCTGGTTTCTTCGGGGATCGACCGGAGGCATGTCGAGGTCGTTTACGATGGCTTCGACCTGAACGCAGCCAGTGTGCCGGCGCTGGCTCGTCAGCGGCTCGGCATTCCGGCGGAGGCTCGCCTGATCGGATGCGCCGGTCAGTTCGTTCCTGAAAAAGGGCATGCGTTGCTCATCCGGGCATTTGGGCGGATCAGCCAGGCCATTCCAAATGCGGTCTTGATGCTGATTGGTGATGGCGAGTTGAAGGGCGAGTATCTCAGCTTGGTTCAACAACTCAACCTGGAGGGAAGAGTGGTGTTCCCTGGGTTTGCCCCAGATCTTGAAACGGCCCTGTCCGGGTTGGACTTGTTTGTGTTCCCATCGCTGCATGAAGGGCTGGGATCCAGCCTCCTGACGGCAATGGCTTGCGAGGTTCCAGTTTGTGCCAGCCGCACCGGTGGCATTCCGGAGATCATCGAAGATGGCAAGACGGGTTATCTGTTCACCCCGGGCGATCCGGAAGCAATCGCCGAGTCTGTGCTGCTCGCCTTACAGTCGCCCCAGCGAATTCACGCCCTAGTCAAGGCGGCCGCGGAAGCCGTCTTGCAGAGATTCTCAGTAGCACGCATGGTGCAGGAAACCCGCGAAGTTTACACTAATGTCCTTCGAAGCTGATTTCGATGAAGGGGTTGGGGCGAGAGGCTTCGGAGGTGGGCGAGCCTTGAAAATCGTACGCATCGCCGCCCTCGTTCCCGGCTTCGATACTGAAAGCTCCCAAAACTGACAATAGTGCCAATCGAATCAACAACCATATTGCCTCATCTCTTTTTCATTCTCCTCGGACTCGTCATCGGAAGCTTTCTGAACGTTTGCGTGGCGCGGCTTCCACAAGACGAATCAATTGTGCTTCCCAGCTCGCATTGCCCCAACTGTGGCGAAGCGATCAAACCCTATGACAACATCCCGGTTATCAGTTACCTGCTGCTGGGCGGTAAATGCAGGTCTTGTAAGCGAGCCATCTCCTGGCAATATCCGGCTGTCGAGGCACTCACGGCTGCAACTTTTTGGGCAACGTTCGCCTTGGTTGGGTTTCAGTTGAAAACGCTGGTTCTTCTCGTTTTCTTTTCAGCCATCATCGTTCTGATTTTCATCGACCTCAATCTCCGCATACTTCCAGACGTCATTACCTTGCCGGGAACTCTCATGGGTTTGCTTTTCAGCTTGCTGGCGCCAGTTGAGGATGGGACCGCGAACTTCATTGCAACAGTCGCGGGATTTCCGGCCGGACCTCCGAGACTGCTCTCTTTCTTCGATTCCCTGATTGGCGCCTTGTTTTGCGGCGGATTCCTCTGGGTTGTGGCGGAAGCCTATTTCCGCATCCGCAAGATCGAAGGGCTTGGATTTGGCGACATCAAGCTGATGGGGATGGTGGGTGCGTTCCTCGGCTTGCGCCTGGCTCTGTTAACCATCATGCTAGGCTCTTTCATGGGAGCTGTGATCGGACTCGCGTACATCAAGTTTGCGGGCAAGGACGGCCAGTATGAGTTGCCCTTTGGCTCCTTCCTTGGAATAGCCGCCATCCTCGCGGCTCTTCGCGGCGCACAGGTCATCGGCCAGTACACCAATCTGTTCCGAGCTTTTTGACAGTTCTGAAGCCTCTGTAGCCATCGACGCGAGAAGACAGCTTCCGGTGGATCCCCGACTCGCCCTCGGCGGCTACACTTTCGGTTTCGCAAGTAAATCAAGAGCAGTCCCGTGAACGACCGTATTCTGCAAACCGCCAATTGGATCGTCTTCGGCTTCGGAATTGTGCTCGGAGTTCTCTTGATCGTTGTTCTCTCCCGAATGCTCAAGAGAACCGCCAACCGCCGCGCTGCTTCGAGCGATCCTTCACGGGCGGTCGATTCATCGAATGACCAGCAATTCATGCTGGCGACATTCCAAGGCGTCATCCAGCGCCAGAAGGAGCAGGAGCGGGAGCTGGAACGCCTGCGGCGGCTCGAAAAAGAACGTGCCGACCTCAGTCAGAATATCAACGAAAACATTACACGCAACATGCCCACCGGGCTGATCACGATAGACCGGAGCGGCATCATCGGCAGCTCCAACCCGGCTGCGAAAGAGATTCTGCAGCGAAAACTGCTCGAAAAGATGCGATTTGGCGAGGTGTTACCAGCAGCGCCAGCTTTCGCGCCGATGGTCGAGAGTTGCTTAAAAACAGGCCAGCGCTTCCATCGAGTCGAAATGGAGGTGTTGCTGGGTGGATCTCAACACAAGACGCTCGGCATTAGCATTTCACCGATCGAGTCAGCCAAAGACGAGATTTCCGGAGTGGTCTGTCTGATTAGTGACCTCACGGAACTGGCGGCGTTGCAAAAGCAAGTCCGGCTGAAGGAAGGGCTCGCGCTTCTGGGGGAGATGTCCGCTGGAATTGCTCATGAATTCAAGAATTCACTCGCAACGATCAGCGGGTACGTGCAAATGATGGGAAACGACGGGCTGGCCCCGGCGGTTGAAAACAGCTTGAAGATGATTCGCCGAGAGACCACGCAGCTTACCAGCACCATCAACAAGTTTCTCAACTTCGCAAAACCTCAGCAGTTGAATCGGCAAGAGCTGAATCTCGGCCAACTGCTCCGAGACAGCCTCGACGAGATCCGCAGGGATATTCGTTTCCAACACATCGAGTATTCGTTTGAGGGCAACGCCCGCATTTATGCGGGCGACGAATCACTGCTGCGGAGCGTCTTCAACAACCTTCTGCTCAATGCCTCTGAAGCTATTGAGCCCGAGGCAAACCTTGGACAGGTTTCATGCAAGCTGCTCGACCTGGTGGGCGACAAAGCGCATAAGACACTGGTCAAGATCATCGACAATGGCTGCGGCGTTGCGTCCGAAGATCTGCAGCGAATCTTCATTCCATTCTTTACAAGCAAGAGCAGTGGCTCGGGTTTGGGTCTAGCGATCGTGCAGAAGATGGTGCTGATGCACGATGGCAAAATTGAGATCGAGTCGAAGCCTGGAGACGGGACCTGTGTGAACGTCTATTTATAGAAGCCAGCGTTGAAGGAGGCGTCTTAGGTGCAGTGCTTGCCAGCCTCAAAAAGCCCCTAGGGCCCTTGACGCCGGTGCGAACAGGGAGCTATCAAATCTCCCTAAACGCTAGCCGGGCATATTGCAGACTGTTGAATTGTTTCTGAATCATGGCTGAGTCGTTTCGAATTTGCACGATGCCGTCAAGAATCGACTGGCTGCTGCCTGCGTCCGAACTGGCAACGATGGCGCCGTCGATCTTGATGCCTTCCGTCCCGCCGCCATTCAGATGAACTTTTCCTTTGACGATGATCAGTCCGAAAAACGTAAAGGTTCCCGTCACCGAAAGATCTCCATTAACTACCAGAATTCCCTGGCCGCTGGAGTCCGAAATGTTCAACGGCCCATCGACATAGGTCGACTGGGAAATGTCGCCGCTGGCCGGCAGCTGTCCCAAGCTGAGGCCGTTCCCCACGTAGGTTCCGTCCGACAGAATTGTAATGCCAGGAACGATCTGCTCGATATCCTTGGTGAAGGGTGGCTTCAAGGATTTGAGGAGACTGCTCATGTTGTAGGAGTAGCTGGAGAGCGGCCTGTCTGGAAGCGGCGTCCCCGTAACACCCGTTAAATTGCCTGTGATCGTGCCTTCCGACTCAAGTCCATTCAGGGGACTCGGACTTCCGACGTTCTGGTCGTTTCCTTCTACAAGCACTCCAGATCCGAGCACCTGAATGGCATCCTTCGAAAACAGCGCTGCGTTCAGCGGAGGGGAAGGAAGCGCGGCAATATCGGTCGCTACGCGCTGCCTGTAGCCGCTGCTGTTTGCGGCGAGAGCCGTTACCAGGTAGACCGGCGAACCGATGTGATTTATAGCGTAAGAGCCAGCGCTAACGTACTGCGTGAGCTGCGCATCGGGTTGCACCTGATCATACCCGTAGAAAACGGGATCAGTGGTCTGGCCAGAGGCATTCGTTAGGGAATAACCCGCCCGCGCCTCGGTCTTCTGCCATAGCTTGACCCAGGCAAAACCGACGGCGCTCAGGTTGGAGTTGATGATCGATACCGAAAGCGACGAAGCATAATCCGGATCAAAGTAGGGATTCGAATCTAGATTGCCAGCGGTTGGATTGATCGAGGGATCGGCGACGATATAAACAACTTTGGCTGAATCCGAAAGAGAAAGTTGGTTCGCGGCAATCAAGCTCCTGATGCGCTCACGTGCTTCCTCAGCAGCAGATTCGGCCAGGTACAAGTTCACCAGCCGCATTCGGTTGTTCTGATTCACGAGTACTTCGGTAGAGCTGACGAAGGTCATGGCGAGGCCAATCAACGTCAGCATTGACAAAGCCAGCAGCGATGCAGCCAAAGCGATGCCGCTTTCAGACTGGCGCGGACGGCCGCGAATTCCTCGGGTCATGTTTTTAACCCTCACAAATTCTGGGGATGAATGCGGGTAGATTCGCTCAGTGTTCGGTAAATCTTCGTCAGTGGATCGACCTGCTTTGTGCGCAACGTGATCCGGAGTTCAATAGTGGCGATGTCTGCGAGACTACTTGTCTCGTTGCCGGAACGATCGAAATATCGAAACTGCAAGCCCTCGACCTGCTCCGAAATCTTTTGGGCCGAGCCGCCAGGCAAAGACCCATCTGGGTTGATACTTCCGCCGAACCGGTGCAGCGAATACGGCGCTGCGGCGCCACTCAGATAATAGTGAACGTAGTCCACTGTGTCGTCGCCATTGATGTCTCCTTGGAACTTGAGGAAGTTGTTGCCTGCCTCCACCATCCCCTGGGCCACAAGATTCTTGGCAGAGCCCGGGTTCTGTAGATAGCTTTGGTCGTAATAGCTGGACGGCGGAAAGCCGATGAAGCGCATTTCGGAAGTCATCAAAGTCACAACGTCTTGCAGATTTTGGTTCATCTCACTCTCATCGCGGGCGATAGCAGAAGCATTCTGGCTTTCAGCCAGCGATGAAAAGACCGCGCCCATCAGCAGTCCGAAAATAGCCAGCACAATGAGCAGTTCTACCAGGGTGAAACCCGAAGTGTTTTGACGGTTCCGAGTGAATCTCATTCTTCCTCCCGATTCAGCGGGCGTAAGAAAGTCAGGGAGCGAGCACAACTTTCAAGTTGACGGGTTCAACATTTGCCGGAGCGCCTCCAATCTTGCGCGTCGCGACTGTAATGATCTTTCGGAGACCGGAAGGAGTGATGTTCCAGCGAGTCTCAAAACTCAAGTAGGTGTTGCGGGCCGAGTTCAACAGGAGTTCATTTGTGACGGTGGCTTGGGGATCCCCCGCAGCGCTAAAGTCAATCTTGCCTTCGGCGTCAAGCGGGTTGCCTGAGATCGACAGCGCCGCGTGATCCAGCGGGTGCGATTTCAGTTCCTCGATCTTCTGCTGCGACAGCTTAAGAGCCGCCGAGTCGATGCGCGAAGAGTATCGCGCAGCAAGCGCAAACAAGACCATCGACATCAGCGACACGATGGCCACGGTAAACACCAGTGAGGCGATCAGCATTTCAACCAGCGTAAATCCTTCCTGTGCGTAGTGGCGTTGGGGAGGCTTTCCAGTCGGCCGGTTCTGGCGGCTTTCCAGCCGCCGCCGTATCAAGGCAATCGCAGTGGGAGAATCAGGAGAAAACGCGCTTCGCATAAGTACGGCCTCAGAGGGCAAATACAGCGTCCGGTGAAGAGAAAATGGGATGAAGAAAAAATTACAGAATAAACTTGTCCCCATCTTAGGAGAATCACTAAGATTGTCAAATCAAATCATGAGGCCGGTGCCATGTGTTGCAAAATTCTGAAGGAAAATGCGGGATTAAGTTTACTTGAGGTCGTGGCGGGAACCGCCGTGATTCTGACGATGAGCGCTTTGGCGTTTCCGCAGATTGGCCGATACTGGCAGTTGTATGAGCTGGATTCCGCGACACAGATGTTGTCTTCGAATCTTGAAGTAGCCCGTTACACAGCCATCTCCAGAAAATACAATGCCGTCGCGCAGTTCTATGTGGCGGCGTCGTGGTATGAAATCTTTGAAGACAAGAATGGGAATGGGGCCCGGGATTCCGGAGAGCTGTCTCTTGGCAGTTACTCGCTGCCGCGCCAGGTTCTATTCAGCGGAAACAGCTTGCTGGGACCGCCTGCGAACCCTAGCGGCGCCGTGGCAGACCCGATCACGTTTGGCAGTGACCGGGTGGTGTTCAATCCGACGGGAAAGGTCAACAGCGGGTTGGGAACTATCTATTTGCAGAACAGCGCAGGCGATGCCTCTGCGTTGAGCTTCAATATGGCGAGCCGCCTGAAAATCTATCGCTGGAACAAGAGTGTTCAGACATGGAACTAAGTTTGAACATTTCTTGTCGGGCAATTGCCGCCAAACCACGCGGGATTCCGGATCGCGCTTCGTTTGACCGGAATAACATGGATCTTGAACCTTAGAGCCCGCAGCAAGCTCGCAAAAACGCAAAAGGGACGCCGAACAACGCGCCCCTTTTCTTTCCTACCTTCAGTTTCTGGTGAAGATCTATTCTTGCTGTCCTGAGGCTTCTGGGCCTTTCCCCAGCTCTTCAAGCTTGAACCCCTTCTGCGCCATGTCAGCCAGGAGTTTGGCCTTTTTTTTCTCGGCCTGCTTGACTTCTTCGCTCGCGCGGGCCAGGTTCTTTAGGGAGTCGGCCACCTGATTCTGGCTCAAGTTTTTCTGAAAATCAGTCTGGGCATCGCGGCGTTTCTGTTCGAACTTCTCTAAGGCCCCGGCGTATTTTGCTTGGTCTGCTTTGGCCTTCTGCAACGTTGTTTCTGCTTGCTTCAGCTTTCCCACCCAGTAGGCCTGCTGCTCGCTGGCCGGAATTTTGGGCTCAGATGCAGCCTTTTCGGACGGCTTCGCAGTACTCGTTGTGTTTGTGTTGTTCGGAGACGGGATTTGCGTTGGTGCCGCGTCAGAGCCGTACTTCTCGCCGAACTTACTCAGGTCGTCATTGGTAAAGACACGCTTGGTTCTGGCAGGCTTCGTCGGGTCAGTCTCTGCGAACGCAGAATCAGCGGCCAAGAGAAAGATCAGCAAGCCGGCCCAGCTCAAAGTATTTCTCATAAACTCACTCCTGTTAAAGATCCCCACCTGGGAGGGGTGATAACCCAGGGAAGCCAGTCTGGTCTTTCAGTCCCGGTCTTGCGGGAATAACGCTCCCGCGGCACAGTTGGCGTGGTCAACCGCCCGCGGCGTGCTACGCACAGCCCTTTTTCCCTTTGTGGCGCCGTCTGGCACCGAATGCCAAACATCAGACCACTTCCAGTCCTACTTCTTAATACAGCGCTCGATCCTTAAAGGTCAGTTTGGTCATCGGCATTTGTGTGAAGACATTGGCGATGGAGCAGGAATTGTACTGGATATCGATGCTGCCACCGACATCGGTCGTCGTATCGCTAATGCTGTCACCGGCGATGATCGCGCCGCGAATGTTGATGGCATCGGCGCCTCCGCCCGTAAAATTGAAAGTTCCTTTGGCAATGATGATACCTTCAAAGTAGATACCGCCATTGAACTGGACGTCGCCGTCCACAACCAGAATTCCATATCCGAGAGTACCATTTCCCGACAGGCGCAAGTCGCCCGGTGAATAGTAATATTTCGGGGTCCCATCTGAGCCTCCGGGTGTCGTGGGTGGCGTTCCCAGTTGGGCATTTGAACCGGAGCAGCTTACAGGAGTTCCTGAGCAGGTGAGTCCTGCGCTGGTTATGGACTGAAACATTGGGTGGCTTTTTAACCTGTCAATTAGGGATGGCACGTCATGGTTAAAGGGACAGCCTGGGCACAAAGATGGGCTGCCCGGGGGCGCGGGCAACGGCGGATCCTGGCCGTCCACCACCTGAGAGCCGTTCGGGTTGTCAATGGTCCCGGCGGAACTGACGCCGTAGACCGAGTAGTTGTCATCCCCAGGGTGGCATTCATCGTGTCCGTCGATATCCAAAGTCCCTTGAAAATCGACGTCCTGAAACGAGTCGACGGCTGCGTTCGCTTCAATCGGCGGCATCACGACGAGTTCGGTTTGGATCTTGCGCTGGGCGCCGGTCGAATCCAGTGACATGGCCGTAATCAGGTAAACGGGGTTGGAATGGTCGAGGCTATGTGTGAGCGTATTGTCTGGGTCTCTCACATACTGGGAGATTTTCCCGTTCAGATCCAGCGAGCCGAAGAATACCGGATAATTCTGGTTCGTCGATAAACTGTCGACATTCTGGCCGGCCAGAGCTTCGGTTTTGCGCGTAATCTTCACCCACGCGTACGGATTGTTGCCTGTTATCAAGCTGGTGAGATAGATCGGAGTATAGCCGGACAACGTCGACGTGGTGCTGGTTTGCGATCCGCTCGAATTCCGTGTTTTGATGCTTGCGTACTCAAGATCGCGATAGAGATTGGAAGAACTCTGGTTGGTCGGCACGATCGACGTATTGGCGCGAATGTAAACCACCGTATTGGCTTCGGTGCCATCAGAGGGGAACAACGTGTCGATGCGATTGCCGGCGGCGGCCGGGGTGAGCCGAAAACGCGCTTCCTCTGTGCCCGCCTCGGCGTTGAAATACGCGCCCTTCGAGCGTTTGAAATTGTCACTAATAAGCACTTCGGTGGTGGCGCGAGTCAACATCGCCACGCCAATGAGTGACAGGATCAAAAGGGCAAATAAAGCCACCATCAAGGCGATGCCACCTTCTTTGTGGCCCCGGCCAGTCTCTCGTTTCAGTCCACGCTCCAGGCTGTTCATAGATGTTCCCTCGCTTGCGCTAGTTTCGAACGGATGCCATAGTTTGAACGGTGATCGTTCGCTGGTTGCGATTCTGCGGGTCCACGTTAGTCGTGTTGATATTGAACAGAATGCCCACACTGCGGACTTCCGAAGCGGTGGTTGTCGCGCTTCCGCTGGAATTCAAGTAGCTGAAGGTCAATGCCGTCACGTTAGTGGCCAGCGTCTGGTAAACCGCGGCGGGTGTTCCGCCGCCGGCGGGTTTGTCCTGAGCGCTGCGTTCTAGTGTTCCATTATTGAGGCGATACTCCACCAGGTCGACGATGCCATCCTCCTCAACATCCGCTTCGAAGATGACGTTGGTCGCATTAATGGTGATGAAGCCGGCGGCAACGCGTTCGCTGTTGGCGCTGGTCCAGTTTAGCGCGCTGTCGTAGTACGTGGGCTTGGGGAAGCCTGCCAGTTTGATCTCCCGCTCCATAATGTCCACGGCATTCCTGGCCGCCTGCTGCACCTCTGCAACCTCTTGCTCAAACTGGTACCGCACTTGGCTCTGGCTGAGATTACTGAATATGCCGCCTACGATAAAACTAAAGACGGCCAGCACAATCAGCAGCTCCAGCAGTGAGAATCCGTGTTGAGTCGGTGTGCCTGGTTTGGTTCGCATCCGTTTGCCCTCGTCGTCTTGGTAACTACTCCGCTTTGATAAACACTAGTTGCACCGGGGGGAGGCGCAGGTTGCTGGGCTGCCGCCGGGCGCCGATGGTAATTCTTAGAAGCCGGTTCTGAGTGTCGTTGAATGCGACGGCTATGTTCCAGCGCACCTGATAAGTCACTGTCTGGCCAGCTTCGTCTGAGTTCGCCAGGGGAATGTCCCGCCAGTAATTATTGACGACCGCATATGCGGCTCCAGTCGAAGAGTCTTCAAACAACAGCCTGCCGTCAGCCTCAAGCGTGCTCCCGCCAGGAGTCAGACTCGTGAAGTCCGTGGTCTTGAGTTGCTCCATCAGGAGCTCGGCAGCTGCCATAGCAATGGTGTCGTTCTTCGAGGAAAAGTTTCTCGAGAGAGATGTTCCGATCATAGTCGTCACGGAGAGGACGCCAATCCCGAGAATAAAGCTCGCAATCAGTAGTTCGATGAGTGAAAACCCTTCCTCACTGCCAGTCAGTTGCTTTCCGTTAGGTTTGATCGTTTTCATCGTTACCTTCCTTAATAATCCCGGTCCTCGCTCAGCGGCCTTCCCAAAGGTTTTGCTGCTATTTCCAGGTGGCCCCATTGGGAGATGCCGCCAACCAAGTCCGCACTCGTCCCATCGGGCTGACGCTGACAGCTACAAAATCGTCCTGAGTATTCGTTAGGTAGATTGCATAACCAGCCGCTGCCAAGTTCGCTGGGTTGTAATCAGGCAGCCCGCTCGATGCAACGGCCGTCAGGGTGCCGCGCGGAGTGAATCCAATGCCTGTCTTGGTTCCGTTGCTGAGAGTCACAGCGCTTGCGACAGGCGGTGTGCTGAGATCAACAAAACTGATATTTGTCTTTAGGGGAAGAAGCACGTCGGTGCTGCTTGAGATGTTGCCGTCGCCATCCATGTCGATGCCAAATTGCCTACCCGATGCGCTCATCAGAAATGCGCACATCACATTGCCCCGCACTGCCCGCAGCCGGGCCGACTGGAGCTGGCTGACAATTTCCTGGGCAGAAGCATTCAGCCGATACAACTCCATGGACGTAGTGATGCTTGGAATGACCGCGGCCGTCATTGCCATAATGATTCCCATCACGATCACCACTTCCAGCAGGGTGAATCCCTTTTGCTTATTGTCTTGAGTCCGCATTGACTTTCGGCTCCAATTGCAATTTCTCGCCTTTCTCTGTCGGTTTCTGAGTAAGCAAAGTTGAGGCCAGGGTGCGAAGGCAAGTGCAGTGAATTGATAAGTACCATTCGTGAAGGAGTTTGCCGGACAGTCTATTGGCCTTCACGGCCGGCCACTCGTAGAAGCTGGGGTCCAGGGCATGTTACGATTCGTTACCAATTAGGTTTTCGACAACCCAATGCACATACTTATTGTTGAAGACAAAGAGACCCTGCGGCAGATGTTGACGGCAGCAGTGGAAAAGATGGGTTTCACAGTCGATGCTGCGGAGGACGGGCCGCAGGCGCAGCAGAAGATTAAGCAACGAAGGTATGCTCTAATCCTGACGGACCTTCGTTTGCCCAAAGGCTCAGGGCTGGAAGTCTTGAACTATTGCAGAGAGCTGGATGATGCCATTCCGGTGATCGTCATGACGGCTTACGGAACAATCGAAGAGGCCGTTGCAGCGATGAAGCGTGGCGCGTTCGACTTCATTCAGAAGCCCGTGGATTTGGACCACCTCCGCTTGTTGATCGAACGGGCGCTAGAGCAGGAGCGGATTGTCCGCGAAAATATTCTGCTGCGCGAGGCGTTTCAGCAGGCCTATGGGTTCCCTGAGATCATTAGCGAGGATGAGAGCATTAAGAATATTGAGCGGGAGATCCAAAAAGTGGCGCGGACCGAGGCCACGGTGTTGATTCAGGGTGAGTCGGGAACAGGCAAGGAACTCTTTGCCCGAGCCATCCATCAGCTCAGCGCCCGCGCGCAGCATCCCTTTGTTGCGGTCAATTGTGCCGCAATCCCTGAGACGCTCATCGAGAATGAGCTCTTCGGCCATGAGAAAGGCGCCTACACCGGCGCCGATTCGCGGCGCATCGGCAAGTTTGAGCTGGCTCACAAAGGGACGCTCTTCCTCGACGAGATTGGCGAGTTGCCCCTTCAGGTACAAGCGAAGATCCTGCGCGTGCTGGAAACGAAGATCTTCGAGCGGATCGGGAGCGTGCAAACCCAGGAGGCTGACGCCCGCATTGTGGCTGCCACCAACCGTGATCTGCAGGAGGCTGTGTTGCAAAAGCGTTTCAGGGAAGACCTGTTTTTCCGATTATCCGTGGTGCCTGTCATGATTCCGCCATTGCGAGAGCGGCAGGGCGATCTGCGACTGCTGGCGCGTTATTTTCTGAAGCGGTTCGGCCGCGAGTT
The DNA here is from genome assembly GCA_022616615.1 of Acidobacteriota bacterium. Lineage (GTDB taxonomy): Bacteria > Acidobacteriota > Terriglobia > Versatilivoradales > Versatilivoraceae > VFZK01. The sequence continues at coordinate 30,012 of JAKEER010000585.1, read as the reverse complement.
CCAGAAGGAAAATCTCAGCCTATCGGACTCGGCACTCAAATTCCTGGAAAGTTACCGATGGCCGGGAAACATCCGCGAGCTACAAAACTGCATGGAGCGCGCCGTCATCATGTGCGAAGGGACGGAGATCTTCCCGAAGGACCTCAACCTGGCGTTTCATTCCGCCCAGACGGCGGCCGAAGCACCCGAAGGATTCGATTTATCTGGAACTCTGTCTGAGGCGAGCTTGCGTGCGATGACTCTTGTGGAGAAGGCCAAAATCGCGCAAGCCCTGCGCCAGGCAAAATGGAACAAGACCAAGGCAGCGGAGGCTCTTGGCGTAGGTTACAAGACGCTGTTAAACAAGATCAAAGAGTACGGGCTGGAGGAAGAGGAGTAAGGAGTTTTGAATGTGGCAGCCGGTGTCTGGACGACGACGGGGGTAAATGTGAGGCAGCTATCGCCGCCTGGCATTGTGGAATTGCCAGCGCGGCGGGGCGGCTCTTCCTGCCTGTGCGCTTTGCTATCCTGGCGGCAGCTTACCGTCGTAGGGGTGATTCAAGAACTGTCGGGCCTTTTCGTGACTGGGAGTGTTTGGGCTGAGAGCCAGCGTAGCTTGGTAAGCCGCCACAGCGCCAGCCCGATTTTTCAGTAGGTCGCGCGCCTGGCCGAGTGTGAGATGAGAGGCAGCTCTGACCAGCGGAATGGCTCTGGCGTCCTGCGAGGCTTGTTCAGCCTCAAATACCGCCTCGCGTGGCTGCCCGCCGTTGAGAAGCGCCAGCGCCAGTCGGAGACGGATCTCCCCTGGAGACAGGACATCGTAACCTGGGTGCTTCTCTTTAATCCGCTTCACGATTTGACGAAAGGTTATCGTGGCGCCCTGGTGATCGCCAATGGCGCTCTGGATGCGACCCACCACCAGCGCCAGCAGCGAATCCTGCGGATACTTCTGCAGGATTTGTCCGGCCATCGAGACCGCTTCCTTCCAGTTCTCTTCCCGAATGTGGCAGAGAACCAGGCCGAGGCGGGCATCGTCGCTCACATAACGCCCCTCGCGGATCGCCAGCTCCACATATTTTCGCCCTTCCTCTTTCGACACTCGGTATCCCATTATCTTCAGCAGCACCCGCGTGAAGAAACCGCGGGTGCCGAGCAGATGCATGTGCATTCCCATTGAAAAATACGGATCTTTGAACTTGGGATCGAGTTTGGCAGCCTTCTCCATTCCGTCGAAAGAACGATCCGCCGGGCCCTTGGCCGCCAGATATTTCTTGTCGACCGAGGCGATGAACACGCTCTCGCTACCTTCAGCCATTCCCGTCCAAAAGTGTCCTTCAGCATTCTGAGGCTGGGCGGCAACTATTGCGCCGGCTTTCTCCTTCATACGGCGAATGGCAGCCTCAAACCTGGTGCGAAGTTCGGGAGGGAATTCCGTTTTCGGAGAGAGGGAATACGGATCTGGAGGCAGGCCAAAGGCGGTTGTCAGTAGACTGTTTTGACTGTAAAGCGTCTTCATCCAGTAACTCGTCGCTAGGTACAGGTAGGCTCTGGGATTCTGTGGGTCAATGCGAATGGCTTCCTCAAACTGCTGGGCTGCCCGGTCGTAGTCAATGGCGTACATCGTAGCCACGGCGCGCTGCAGCGCGCTTTCGTAAGCCTCCCTCGGCTGGGCCATGACGTTAGGTGCAGCCAACCACGCCAGGGAGACTAAAACCAAGAGCCATTTGCGCTCGATCATTCTGCGTTCCTCTCTGCGAGAGCGGATATTCACACCCTTCCAATGTAGCATCTGCATTCCAAAAATTCCATGACTGGCCGTTGCTGGCACAATGACCTGCTTGTCTCTTGCCGTTTACCATGGTGAAGCTTCCTAACAAACGATTCGCCAGATCAAAACAAAATGTGTTGCAGCGCTTGGCGGCGGGACTATAATGCACTCAATCACTTTACATTGCGCCTGAGTTTCAGGCATGTCTACCATTGCAAAAAGTGGAAGGGTCTTTTCACGGTTAAGGAGGTATCCGTATGAGCAACCATCTATCGGATCGCTTGCGGAGGCTTGTGCTTGTCGGGGCTATGGTGTGCGGGATCGTCAGCCTGTGCCCTCCTTTCACGGCTCTCCCAAATCAGGCCAAGGGGCAGGCACAGCAGGCTCCGCCACAGGAGGAAAAGAAAGACGCGGAGGTGCCCAAAGCGCCCAAGGACGACTTCATGGTGCAGGTTTACCAAGCCCTGGATGAGAAAAAAGCCACGAAGCTGACCGCCAAGGAGAAGTACAAACAGGACAAGACTGAAGAGGATGTCGAAGTCGTTCTGTCCTACTTTAACTGGTCGATTTCGGACGACGATTATTGGAATCGCCAGGTCACACTCGACACAAAGACGACCGACGGTTTTGTCATCGAGAAGATGGTCAAGAGTGGTTTTGGCGAACTGGGCTATGTGAAGCAGGGCGACAGCAAGACCCAAGACGTCTATCGTAAGGAAAAGATTACCGTGAGCGGCGGCCAAGCCACCGCAACTATGGCCGATGCCCAGATCGGTCCGGCTGAGAAGGAGCGTTTCCGGAAGCTGCTGGATCGGATGGTGCTAAAGAAATGATGAACGAGGCAGTGGAAATGAGCTGGAAACACAAGTCGGGCGTGTTGTTTGTCTGTAGCGTGCTCCTGATGGCAGCCGGAGTGATGGTGCACTGGCGGAGGCAAGCGGCGCCCGCCCCAGCCAACTTGGGCATCAGCCGTTACACCGTGAAGCGAACCCTGGGACCGATCAAGATCGACGGCGTGTTCGATGAGCCTTCCTGGCGGGCGGCCGCGAGCACGGGACCTTTTCGCTTGAACGACGGCTCAGGTTCTCCGCCAAGCCGCGTCGAAGCGAAAATGCTCTGGGATGAGCAGAACTTGTACTTTGCCTTCGAGTGCGACGATTCTGACCTTTCAGCCACGATGACGAAGCGCGACGAGCATCTGTGGCAAGAGGAGGTGGTAGAAATCTTTGTCGATCCCGACGGCGACGAAAAGAATTACATCGAGCTGGAAGTCAACCCGCTGGGAACGTTTATCGATCTCTTCGTACTAACGCCGGTGGTTCCAATTCCGTTTGAAAGCTACAATATTCCGGCCAAATGGGCAGTGAAGGTTGATGGAACGATCAAGAATTCCTCCGACCGCGACAAGGGCTGGACTGTTGAGCTGTCGCTGCCGCTGAAAGAAGCTGTGACAGCCCCAAACCTGCCACCCAAAGACGGAGACAAATGGCGTCTGAACCTCTATCGCATCGAGCGCAAGCCCCTGGAACAGTACATTGCCTGGTCGCCAACACTAAAGCCCTCATTCCACACGCCTTCGCGATTTGGCGAAGTCACCTTCTCCACCTGGAAAGCTGGCGAATAAGGAAGGAACAAGGCCGCGGAGACTACGTCTGTTTTGTGGACGCAGACCGGATGTCGTAGATGAACGCAGTTGGAGGCGGTTGATTTTCAGTGGACGGATGAAAAGGCGGAAAAGCGCTCTTTGGAATCTACGTCTAAGAACCGGTCGTAGAGCCACCTTAGATTTTGCCTTGTGGTGTGGAATGTTTTATAGTTTGGAAACAATTTTGGCAAGTCGGAGAGTTTCAGTAAATACACTTCACGGAAAGACAGGGGGGAAAATACATGGCAGTTTCTTTTCAAACCAAGAATGCAGGTGATGTCTGTGTGCTGAGCCCTGAAGGCAAGATCGTCATCGGCGACGAAGTGGGTGCCCTGCGCGAGAAGATCAAGGAGTTGCTCGAGGCGGGAAACAAAAACATCCTCATCAATCTTGCCAATGTCTCTTATATCGATAGTACGGGAGTAGGCGCGCTGGTCGGATCATTCACGACCATCCGCAATCAAGGCGGGCAAATGAAGCTCTCGAACTTGAGCCAACGAGTGAAGGACATCCTGCTTGTCACAAAGCTGCTCACTGTCTTTGATGTCTACGAGAATGAGACGGAGGGAGCCAAGAGCTTTGCGGCGAAAAAATAGCTTCTGGCTGTCCGGATCGTGAGATCATTGCCGAAGAGAAAGCCTGGTCATGAGCCAGGCTTTTTTGTTGTCTGGCGTGAATGCGACCTGCGCCGCAGAAGAGGCTGTGCCAAGGGCTTCTGTAATGTTTTTGAAACCTGACATTCTTTCATATCAACGTGCATTGGCCTTTCGAGCTTTGATTTTGCTTGCGTTGGCCGCGCCACTCTTGCTGGCACAGAAGAAAGAGAACGCTCGTGTGATGGGCTTGGTGGAGCTCTACGGCATCACGGCTTCTATCGTCTACGGCGAAGAAGACGAATTTGCTGCCAACCTGCTGTTGGAGTTTCTGAAGCCCCACCTGAAAGGCATCAAGACAATTCCGGCCAAAGGCAGCAAGCCGCGCAACGACGATCTCGTGATTTACGTTGGAAACTTTGAAGCAAACCCTCCCAGCGCCAAGACGTTCAAGTCGCTAGGCTACAGCCTGAACTGGGACGCCCTCACGGAAGGCAGCTTTCTTCTGAAAACCTTTCGCAAGGAGGGCAAAACGACGGTCTTTGTCACAGGCAAAGACCGGCTTGGAACGCTTTACGCGACTCACGATTTGAAGAATTATTACCTGCGCGTCGAAATGGGGCGAGTGCTGCTCAACGAGCTCAACCTCGCGGAACGCGCTCAGCTCAAGTACCGCTGGTTCCGCAACTGGGACTACCGGACAAACTGGGAACTTGCGGGTGCTGGCAGCGGCTCTGGTTCAGAGTCCGCAGATCCCGCAAAGCCGGATCCTTATCGGAACACCCCCGACGCCTATCTTCGGGATCTGAAAAAGACCGTTGACGTCATGAGCGAGCGCCGGCTGAATGGCTTGACGCTTTGGGGTTTTCTCCGCGACTCGCATGGCGGAGTTGCTGCAGCCCAGGAACTTTGCCGCTATGCAGCAGAGCGCGGTGTGCGGATTCTGCCGGGAATTGGAGTGACGGGCTACGGAGGCATCTTTTCGGAAGGAGATCATGCGTTCAACTTCAATGCCTGGACTAAGGCCCATCCAGAATTGCGCGCCGTAGACAGGGCCGGTAACTTCCTTGATGGAACTCTCTGCCTGGAGAAGCCGCAGAATCGGCAGTGGTACCGCGAGGGGTTGCAATGGCTGTATCAGAATTTCCGCATCGGCGGCATCAGCTTGGAACTGGGACCATCCTTTGTCTGCCATTCCGAGGACTGCAAAAAGGCGCGGCAGGCGATGGGCGGAAACGATCCGGACTACTCCAAAGATCTGGCTCGCCTCACGGGATTCGTCGCCGAGGAGGTCCGTAAGCTGGACCCGAAGAGCTGGGTTTCCTATCTCACCGGCACCGGCTTTGACGTCGAATCGATCCAGACTTCAGCCCGAGGCGCGATGCCGGTCGGGCAGGGAGCTGCAGCCTTTCCTCCGGAGTTCATTCAAAGGATACCCGAGTTTGCCCTGGCTCAGTGGGAGCTGGAACCGATGCTTAAGGCAGGAAGCTGGCCGTCCCCGTTCAAAGCGCCCGGCAAACATGGCCTCGGGCTATTGCGTTGGGGTACTGCTGCTGCAAAGTCGCAGCATGAGCTCTACTGGAAGCGAGTCGAAGCAGTCGCGCATCAGGCAATCTCGAGCAATCTCGAGGGGTTGGCGATGTACGGCGAACTCTCGCCTGACAGGCCAAACATTGAGCTCAGCTACCTGATCTTTTCCGAGCTCGCTTTCAACCCGGCGGCCGATCTCGATGAATTCTTCCGTTTCAGGGTGTCGCGTCTTTATGGAGGCGAGGAGCCTGCCCGGAGACTCATGAAGATCGTCCAGTTGTTGGAAGACGAAACAGGCATGCTACCCGCAAACTATGATGAGGCTCTTCGTTTGGCCCGGCAGGCGGCCGAAGTATCAGACCGCAGCGGGAAGGAGCGTTGGAACCGGCTGATTCAGTATGTCGAAAAACTGAAGAAGTAACCCTGGGAGCGCGGGCGTCCCGCCCGCAACGAAGGAGGGGAGGCCAGAACGGCTGTTTGAGCAATTCCCGCATCCTCGTCATTGGAATCAACACCTGTGCGGGCGGGACGCCCGCGCTCCCAGGGGTGGCTCAGCTAACTGATGGAGACCCTCGTGAAGAAACGTGCCATTCCGCTTGCTCTCATTTCATTGCTCATCGCGCTTCTGCCTACCAGGGCATTGTTTCCCGCCAAGATCTTCGACAAAACTGCCAAGAAACAGCTCAGGGTTTACCTGGACGACATCTGTCAATGGATACTGGCCCGAGAGCAGGCGTCCCGTGATGGAAAGATTCAGTCCGTGGCAAACAATCCGCGATCTCTCCAAGGCAACCTGGCGCGCGTGTTGCTGGCAGGCTCGGAACTGACGAAGAACAACACGAAGTGTATGGAAGAAGCCTTACGCTGGTGCGATGCGTTTGCAGCGCGGCAGCAACGGGTTTCAACTTCCCTTGGAAGCGAAGGGGGCTGCTGGTCCACCGGGGAAGGTCCAGATGTCGATCTTAGCGAAAACAGCATGGCGGCTGTGGCCCTGGCGCGCGGACATGCTTATGCCGATGGAAGTCGAAGAAAGAGCTACCGACAGGCGCTGGAACGCTATGGCCGGTTTCTATTGGAAGGCGTGAGGGCTGAGACAGGTCAGCGTCCATCTGTTGCAGGTTGGCTGCTGCAGGGGGGAAGCGACGGTGCGATTGGAGGCGGATTCAAGAAGGACGTGGCGTCACTTAAGCCTTCAACAGCATCCACAGCAGCGGGTGCGGCCTTTCTTGCCCAGCTTTACGCCCTGTCGCGCGAACGGCAACATCGGGATGCTGCGGTGCAGGCCGTCGAGTGGATTCTGAAGTCTCGGCGCCCGACTGGAGAGATGCCAAACTTCATTGATGGTGCAGAGTCGGAGGCAGACCCATTCACCACCCTAGCGTTGTGCGGGGAAGCGATCCAGTCGGTTTATTACCTGTTGGACGATGCCTCTTTCAATCAGCGCTTAGGGCGTGAGTTAGACAATACGGTCCGCCGGGTGATGCGCATCCAGGAAGAGAGCGGACTCTGGGGCGAGGGCGCTGACCGCCGAGGCTCCTCAGGCGTAGCCACACTGCTGGCCTGGCATTACTTGAGTTTCAAAGGAGACGAAACCATTCCGCAATCGCTCGACAAGTTTTGGCAGAACCTGTCAAACCCAGTCCATGCCCAATCCTTCGGCGTGCTTCTTCATCCCATCTCGACGGCCTGGATGGGACTCACGACCGCAGAAATGATCAGGCCGGGGATTACCTTCAAGAAGATGTAAGCACCACGGCAGAGGCTACTCATTGTCCGGCGATGGCTGATTCACATTTACTTTGCTGTAAATTTCGGTGAAGGAAAGGCGGCAAGAGATCGAGACAAGATCAATGATATCGTCTGGCTGGGATGCTTCGGAAAGCAGCCATTGTCCGTCAAGACGGCGGCTGTTCAGAAGCGCTCGGCGTTCGTCTTGCGCAATGAGCAGATACTCCTGCAGGGACGGGATGCGGCGGTAATCGTCGAACTTCCGGCCTCGATCGTAGGCTTCGGTCGAGGCCGAGAGCACTTCGATCACCACGGTTGGATTCAGCAGAATGTCATCCTGATCGTCTTCAAAGTTCGGTGTTGCACACACCACAGAGATATCTGGATAGACATACCGAGTGTGATTGGGAATTCGGACCCGCATGTCGCTTGGATACACTTCACACTGCCGGGACTTAAGCTGGGCGCGAAGCTCACTCCCGACGTTCAACACAATGAGGTTATGTCGGCGGCTGGCGCCGGTCATCAGAAACAGCTCACCGTCATAGTACTCACTCTTGCCTTCGGCCTTCCGGTCGAGCGCAAGGTACTGCTCGGGTGTTACGCGAAACTTGGGATGGCTGGACATGATCAGAATCGACCTTCGAGAGGCAACAGGATTGTATCATCGGACTCAAGAGGTAGCCACGATTGGTGCAGGCGCCCGTCAAAGTCCCGAAAGTGATTGAATCGCAATTTAGCTCTTGCTGACGCGCGGGTTACTGACTTGGCCTCCGCGCCTAGGGTAGCGGAATTCGCCAGAATTCCGGCCATCCCGCGGGATTTGGCTCCGCCGGAATTCTGGCGAATTCCGCCAGTTCTCTGACCTTTGGCCCCTCCTCCTACCTGCTTTTCAAGCTTTGTTCGAACAGCCTGAAGATCCGCTTGTACGCGTCCGCCCAACTGCTGGCTTCTTTGAAGGCGTGATCCTCCACTGGATAGAGCATCAGTTCAAAGTTTGGCTTGCGCAATTCAATCAGGCGCTGCGCGAGCCGGATCGTGTCCTGGACGTGGACATTAACATCAACGATGCCGTGGCAGATCAGCAGCGGGTCTTCCAGCCCTTCGGCAAAATAGATTGGAGAACTGCGTCGAAACGCTTCTTCGTCTTCTTGCGGCTGGTTCAGGATATTGGAAGTGTAAGGATGATTGTAATGCGCCCAGTCGGCCACCGGGCGCAGGGCAGCGCCGGCGCCGAAACTCTTGGGCGCCGTGAATAGCGCCATCAGCGTAACAAAGCCGCCATAACTGCCGCCGTAAATACCAATGCGCTCCGCTTTGGCGCCATGCTGTTTAATGAGGTAATCCGCTGCGTCGATCTGATCCGTGAGATCCTTGCCTCCCATGTGCCGGTAGATGGCTGTCCTCCAGTTCCGCCCATAGCCGGCGCTGCCCCGATAGTCCAAGTCGAGAATGGTGTAACCATGCTCCAGTAGAAAGTGATGGAACATGTACTCGCGAAAGTACTCCGACCACCAGCGATGAACATTCTGCAAATAGCCGGCTCCATGAACGAAGATGACCGCTGGTTTGGAAAGGTGCGGTTTGGGAGGAACGTAAAGCCGGGCAGGTACGTCCACGCCGTCGCGGGCGCGAACTTTGATCAGTTTGGGTTCGATCCATGAGTAAGTTTTGAACGCAGCCGCGGGACTGTCTGTCAGCGCCAGGCGTTGCCCAGGCGCTTGGCGCGGCTGGACATAGAGTTCCCAGGGTTTATTGCTGAAAGAATAAACATCTGCAAGGAAGCTTTCGTCTGGTGAGAGCGTCACCTGATGGTTTCCAATCTCGGAGGTTAGCTTCTGCGGTGCTCCGCCGGCTGCAGCCAGGGCGTAGAACTGCATGACCTCGGGCCCGTCCTGGTTTGATTGGAAATAAAACGTGCCCTCATCTTTCGACAGCCTGGTATTCCAAACTTCAAACTTTCCCTCCGTTTGGGCCTTGGCGGGTCCGCCGTCCCACGGCATCTTATAGAGGTGGCGAAAGCCGGTGCGCTCCGAGAGAAACCATACCTGACGGCTCTCTTCGAGGAAACCGGATTCCAACAGGCTCAGCGATGGAGCATCGTCGTCGTTGAGAACCCATGCGTCATCGTGTTCGTGATTCAGTATTCGCGTCTCGCTTGTTTCCGCGTCAATACCCGCCAACCACTGATCTTTGTTATTGGGAGCCCGCATCGTGACGAGAAGACGATGACCCTTCTTCGACCAAACGGGGTTGAAAACGTCTGGGGATTTTGCCTTCTTCGCATCATCGTCCGGCTGGGGATCGGAAGGCTGCTGAGAAGGTTCGGAATTTGGGAGCTTCAACTCGATCGCCTGGCTCGTCGCCAGATTCAAAAGGGTCAACGCGTAGCGTTTCGGAAGATCGCCTACTTTGACCCGGGCTTTCAGCTCGGCAGTGAATCCGGAAAGCGTCACGTAGTCAGGTACCCGAGGGACCTGCTGATCTTTGGGTTCTTCAGCGAGCTCGACAGCGGCAAATTGCTCGTCAGCCGACAAGGACAGCCTCTCGACCTTCTTATCACCAATGAACAGTGGCTGGGGACGACTCGCCTTCTTGCGCTCCTCCTCTTCCTTCTGCTTCCGGGCCTTTTTTTCCAGGACAGCAAACAACTCCTCTTGCTGGTCTTTTAGGAACCGGCGCTGGCCCTCCTTCTCTTTTTTCTCCTTTTCAAGCTCGGGGTCTTTGCCTGGACGGATGTCCGTCAACTGCCGAAGCGATGACTCTCCGGCAAGAGAGATGAGAAAGAGGTTGTCGCCCCTTCGGAAAACAATCTTCTTTTCATCGCCAGTAAAAGCAGGATCGCTTTCGGATTCTGGTGTCTCGGTAATCTTTCTGAATTTTCCCGAATGAGTGTCAAGCAGGTAGATGTCGCCTTCGAAGGCATAAACCGCCCAGCGGCCTGCAAGCTCGCGATCGGCTGCGGATGGCGGCGCAGCGGCTTCCTCGTCTTTGGTCAATCGCCGGGGGGCGCCTCCCGTTCGAGGAACTTCGAAGATGCCTGGTTCCTTCTCGCCAGGTTTCTTCCAGCGAAACCACAACCTCGAGTTGTCCCCGGCCCAGCTGACTTCACTCGGAGCAGTTCCGGAAAAGTCCGGCCCCAGCATGATGAGGTCGAGGTCGAGCTGTTTTATTGGATGCTTGGTCCGCTCAAAGAGGTCTTTCTCAATCTTTCTTACCTGGGTCGGGGCACGAGGCTCATTGTTCTCGGGCTGCTGACCTTCCTCGCGAGACTCAGCAATGACAGCAAGGCCTAGAAGCAGAGAGACCGCGATTCGTGCTAGAGGAGCAGGTGGTACCCGATTCATTTCTTATTCTTTACGCCATCTTCTTCAGGCGGTTTTTTTCAAAGTTTGGAAGGCCAGCAATCGGTGAAGTGAGCTGACAACGCACCATGCTATCGTTGAATTGTCTTTGGGGCTCCGATTCACTCTCCATGCCTCTGCGTCTCTGCGGTTGGCTTTCTAGAGTTCACCGCTTCGGAAGTGACACGATGCTCAAGTTTCGAAAATCCAAGTTGGTTGATGGATCATGCGCTTGCAAGCTCAACGTGCCTGCGGTGAGTCTTGCTTCCCTGCGTGCATTGGTTCCTTCGGGACGATCATCGGTGTAGTCGCTCACTTGAATGCCATTGATCCAGATGGCGATGTGACGGCCGTTCGCAACGATCGTCTTCGTGAAAAATTCCCCGTCGCTTGGAATCACTCGCCGGGTGGGCTGGTAGTGGTAAACTCCGCCCGTTCCGAAGTCCACCGGCTGAGTCCGATCCTCTCCCTTGAACTCGTTCCGAATCTGCGACTCATAGCCTGTCCAGTAGCCGTTCTTGTCTCCCCGAAAGAAGACGCCACTGTTCGGGTGGTGCTTGCTGTCGCGGGGGTTCGTGCGAATATCGAGCTGGAGAATGAAATCCTGGTAGCTGTTTTCGGTCTCGAGCTGCCCGGGGCCGCGCTCTACGTGCAGGGTTCCTTGCCGCACAGACCACTCCGGGGTTCCGCGGCTCAGATCAGGGCTGTTCACCTTGCTCCAACCGCTGAGATCCTTGCCGTTGAAGATTGGCTGCAGTCCGAGCGGCTTCAGTTTGAGATTGCGAAACTCAATTTTCTTGTCCTTGTTGTACTGCAAGCCGATGTGACCGACCGCATGGGTATTGTCTTTGCCTTTGACCAGTGTCTTCCCATCGAGCTTGACAAGGAACAGGCCACCTTCGGCTCGGACTTCATAGCTGTGCCACTGGTTAGGAGTGGGTTTCACTTTCTTGGCTTTGAGATGGTTTACCAGACTGCCCGTAGTGTACTCCTTGTGGGCGTCGAAGATTTGCAGCTCATAGCCCGTCTGGTGTGGCTGCCCGTCTTTTGTGGATCGCAAGAACAGACCGCTGTTGCCGTCGGCGCCTGTTCGATAGTCGGCCTTCAGGACGAAGTTGGCAAATTGCGTATTGGTGGAGAGCCAGCCGCTGTCGCCGGAAGAGGCAGAGATCACGCCATCTGCAATCTTCCACTCAGCTCTTCCGAGTGATTCACAGCCAAACATCGTTTCTCCGTCCCACAAAAGTATCCAGCCTTCGGCAACTTCTTTTGGGGTCAGGGCATTTGGCTTCGACTGCGCCAGCATCTCCGGGATGGCCATTGCGCAGAGAAACAAACCCAGGCACCAGGAAATCCATTTCATCATCGAGTTCCTCCTCTAAGCTATGCAGTGGTTGACGGATTGTAGCAGAAGAACGTGGCCGGTGTTAGTTGGCAACGCGACACGTTGGCGGCAAACTTGTGAGGCTGCGTCTCACAACTATTGAGGATGACAGAATATAGTGACGACACTCTTCGTCCAATACAAAGCCAAAGGCTTCGCCCTTGATATCCCCATGGCAGTGACCTTGAAAGCCCGAAGCGCCAGCGAGGGTAATGGCAACTGGCCCTCGCTGGCGCTTCGGGCTTTCAGACATCGCGGAAACGAGAACAAAATTCTCGTTGTAACGTACATAACCGGCTAAACAAACTTTGGTTCCCCTCGCCCCAACGTGGGAGAGGGGCCAGGGGTAAGGGGGCAAGCACACCGTTGAACGCTCTCGCAAGAGTTCTGAGACAAGCATCCAGCACTGGGTTCGGACGCTGAATCCGCCGACGAGGATCCCCCTCACCCCCCCTCACCCTCCCCTCACCCCCAACCCCTCTCCCGCGTTGGGGCGAGGGGAGCCGGTTCTAGAGAACTTTGAGCGCAATCAGACAAAGCGCGCAGTCGTGTCACTATAATTCGCAATGCTCAGTAAGCCAGCCAAGGACCAAGCTTGCTTGCCGATTTCGCCTTCTGTTATCTTCAGCCATCACGACAGGGGGCTTGGATGAACACAGCATCTTCAGGCGATCAGAGCACCGAAGCCGTTTCAAGCACCAAAGGTTTTGGTGGATTACGCGTCGCCGCCTTTGAGGCTCGTTTTGCTAATGAGATGGCAAGACTCATTTCAAACCATGGCGGCCAACCCTTCGTAGCCCCTTCGATGGCGGAAGTGCCACTAGAGCAAAACGTCAGCGCTTTCGAGTTTGCGGATCGTTTGCTGCGAGGCGAGCTGAGGGTAGTGATATTCCTCACCGGCGTGGGAACCCGGGCGCTTTTCAAGGTCATGGAAACGCGCCACCCCCGCGAGCAGATCGTGGCCGCGCTGAGCGGTTCGACCGTGGTGGCGCGAGGACCCAAACCAGTGGCCGCGCTGCGGAGTTTCGGCGTGCCTATTTCATTGGCCGTGCCTGAGCCGAACACGTGGCGAGAGCTCCTGGAGACGCTGGATGCGAGTGAGCAATGTCCTGCCTTGAATAGGTTGACTGTGGCCGTGCAGGAGTATGGCGTGCCCAATAGCGAACTCATCCAGGGGCTCAGGAAACGCGGCGCCGAGGTCTTGCAGGTTCCCGTTTACCGCTGGACACTGCCTGAAGACACCTCTCCTTTGAAGCAAGCGATTGAGAATGTGATCCTGGGCAACTGCGAAGTGGCGCTGTTTACGAATGCGATGCAAGCGTCCCATCTGTTTCAGATAGCCGTGCAGATGGGTGTTTCCGAGCGGCTCAGAGAAGCCTTGTCGCGTGTCGTGGTGGCCTCGGTGGGACCGCTCTCCAGCCAGGCCCTGCGCGAACTAGGTGTTTCCGTTGATCTGGAGCCGCAGCACCCCAAGATGGGACAACTTGTCGCCGAAGCTGCCGATCAAGCACAGGCGTTGCTCGCCCGAAAGAGGACGTCTGGAGCCAGACACCGGGTAGAAGTCTCTCTGTCCGTGCAGGCGTCTGGTGTTGAGGCTGACGAAAAGTTTCTGGACAAGCTCGAATCGAGCGCCTTTATGCGCGCCTGCCGGCGGTTGCCGGCAGACTACACACCCATCTGGCTGATGCGCCAAGCCGGACGCTACATGCCCGAGTATCGAGAGATTCGCGCAAAGAACTCCTTTTTGGATCTCTGCAAGAATTCAGACCTTGCGGCAGAGGTCGCTGTGACGGCGGCACATCGGTTGGGAGTGGATGCGGCAATCATCTTTGCTGACATTCTCCTGATTGTGGAGCCCATGGGGCTGGGGCTGCGCTTCGAAAAGGGAGACGGGCCGTCGATCGAGGGAATGATTCGAACCCACGCAGACGTCGGCCGCCTGCGCGAAGTCGAACCCGAAGAGTCGCTGAGCTACGTGTTTGATGCCGTTCGAAAGACCCGTGCCGGGCTGCGGCCGGATATTCCTTTGATTGGCTTTGCTGGAGCGCCCTTCACGCTCGCGTCGTACATTGTTGAAGGCGGCGCTTCGAAAAATTACCGGCACACGAAGGCGCTCATGTATCGAGAACCGAGTGCGTGGCATGACATGATGGCCAGCATTGCACGCAGCCTGGTGAAGTATCTCAACGGCCAGATTGCCGCAGGCGCCCAGGCACTGCAACTCTTCGATAGTTGGGTGGGCTGCCTGAGTCCTGACGACTATCGAGAGTTTGTGCTCCCTCATACGCGGCAGGTGATCGAAGGAGTGAAGCCGGGAGTTCCGGTGATCAACTTTTCTACGGGGACGAGCAGTTACCTGGAACTCGTGCGCGAGGCGGGCGGAGACGTGATCGGTGTCGATTGGCGGGTGGACTTGGGTGATGCCTGGTCGCGGATCGGCTTTGACAAAGGCATTCAGGGGAATCTCGATCCGCTGATCCTTTTTGCAGATCCTGCCACGATCCGCGAGAAGGCCAGACAACTCCTGGAGAAGGCGGCGCGGCGGCCAGGCTACATCTTCAACCTGGGGCACGGGATTCTTCCAGAGACACCGGTGGATCATGTGCTGGCACTGGTGGATGCCGTGCACGAGATGAGCCAGCGATGAGCGTGTCCACGAAGGACGGGAAAAAGCACGAGCAGGAAAAACCTGATCCTGACCCTGCACCCGTGAACAAATGACGAATGACAAGGCTCTAATGACGAAGGAATGACGAATGCCTAACCTAGAGGCTTCAGAACCAAGCGTGCCGGCAAAGCGTCATTCGAGCGAAGGCCTGTCCTTACGCCAGACGGAAAACGCACTGGGCGACAAGGCGCAGATGTGGGAGGCCGGCTATCACAACGGCCGGGCGATGATCGAGTGTCTGGAGATTCTGAAGGCGATGAAGTGAAGCATGCCACGTTAACCAAGCTCCCCCGAGCTGGGGTCATGGAAAACTGGTGACTTCTGAGAACCCTTGTGTGTCATTCCCGCGGAAGCGGGAATCCAGCCATCAGTCGGGAAAGCCTGAATTCCCGCTTTCGCTGGATTGACAGAAATCCTCGGTTCCGACACTCCGGCTTGATGATTTTTCTATTTTCACACTCGCCGCGAATTTGCTAGTCTCTCATCATGGGTGAGAGGTGAGCACTGGTCCAAGTACCGGCTTTACAGATCCGCGTGCCGGGGCGTCAGGACATATCCACTTAGTGGATCTCTAATCCCGATCATCGGGAGCGCCTGATCTGATTGTGACGCCTCTCACCCTTTTCTTGTGCCCGCATGACACCCATCGTCCAGGTTTCCCTTGACCTCACTAGCGTCCCCGAAGCTCTTGAAACCGCCCACATGGCCATGCGTGCCGGTGTGGATTGGCTCGAGGCTGGAACACCCCTCATCATTGCGGAGGGAATGAACGGTGTCAGAGCGTTGCGCGCCGAGTTTCCGACGACGCCGATTGTAGCGGATCTCAAAACGATGGACGGCGGGTGGCTCGAAGCCGAGTTGATGGCCAAGGCCGGAGCGAATCTCGTTGTGGTGATGGGTCAGGCACACCGCGAGACCGTCGAGCTGGTGGCGCGGGCGGGAAGAGATCTGGGGATCAAAGTGATGGGCGACAATCTCGGCATGTCCGATATGGTCGCAGGCGCGCGCCTGCTCGAGGATGCCGGCTGCGATTATGTCATCCACCACATCGCTTATGATTTGCGCACCGTGCTGAAGGAACAAGGAAAGCCGTTCCCCAGTCCGCTGGACCAGTTGCGCGACGTTGTTCATGCGGTGAAGGTGCCCGTCCAGGCGGTGGGTGGTCTCACGATCGAACAGGCTATTGAAACGCCCAAATACGGCGCGCCCTTGGTCGTGATTGGAGCACCGCTGGCGATCGACGCCAAGGCATTTCGCAATGCCGGCGGCGATGTTGAGGATGTATTGCGGCGGATCTGTGAACGTGTGCACGCCTACGGTGATGTGCCAACAGGAAAGGGGCATTGAGGATGGCAAAGACCATGCCAGGGTTGGTCAACTACGCGCCTGAACCAGGAAGCGTAGAATTGCGGGAGGTCCTGCCGCCGAAAATCGGCGAACAGGATGTCTTGCTGAAAGTAGAAGCCGTCAGCATCTGCGGCAGCGACCTGCATCAATGGCACGGCACGCACAGTTGGAAAGTGAACTACCCCTGTATTCTGGGACACGAGTTTTGTGGCACGATCACCCAGGCCGGAGGTCGAGTGAAGAATTTCAAGGAAGGCGATCGCGTCGTGAGCGAAACCGCCGCAGTCATTGATGAGTTCTCACCTTACACTCGGCGCGGACTCTACAACCTGGATCCCAATCGACTCGGTTTCGGTTACGGCGTCAACGGCGCCATGACGCACTACGCCAGGGTTCCGGAGCGATGCCTGCACGCAATGCCCGCTCAACTCACCTTCGAAAAAGCGGCGCTTACCGAGCCCTGTTGCGTGGCCTATAACGCCGTTTGCATGAATGCCCACATCCGGCCGGGGGACTCGGTGCTGGTCATCGGGCCTGGCCCGATCGGGTTGTTGTGCGCTTTGATGGCCAAGCTGGACGGGGCTGGCCATCTGATGGTTGCAGGCTTGCCCGCTGACGCTGGAAGACTGGCTGTCGCCAAGCAACTCGGTGCTGATGCCGCGTTGGACGGCCGCGTGGTCGAATACGTGAAGAGTCTGGGTGATGGTTACGGTGTCGATGTCGTGATCGATGCGGCGGGCGTTTCGGCAACGTTTCAGATGGCGATGCAGGTGGTCAGGCCGGCTGGCCAGATCATCAAGGTGGGCTGGGGACCTCAGCCTTTGGGCTACAATCTCGATCCCATGGTGCAGAAAGCGGTCACCGTGCAGGGAAGCTTCTCTCACAACTGGCCGATCTGGGAAAGAGTGATTCAAATGATCGCGACCGGCCAGATCAACCTCGACCGCATCATCAGCCGAGTTGCTGGCCTGCCTGATTGGGAGAATTGTTTTGAGAAGATGCAGTCGGGGGAGTACGTGAAGGCTGTGCTGAACCCTAACCTGTAGCGCAGACCCGCGTGGTTTGCGGGTCTGCGGCTTTTCGTGGTGAGTATCCAGAGGTCTTCGTTCAATGGGGTTGGAGGAGTTCGTTTGAGTTACGGAGCACTCCTGGCACCTGGAACCTGGCGCCGAATCCTGGGTTTCAGACTCATCGTCTCTTGATCTCGCGATACCACTTGGGGTGGTGTGAGGCTGCCCAGCCTGGCCGCACCCATCCCTGAATCATGCCGCGAAATGCCTCTGGAACTGCGGCTGTGCCCATGTAGATATGGACAATGATGCCGCCGATCGAGATGATGGCAGCGATAGGATGAATCAAGACGGCCGACAGCCGCAGCGAGCGGGGCATCGTTTCGGGAAACCAGAGAATGATGCCACTGAAAAACAGAATCAGCGCGGAGGTGGACTGAGTCCAGAAAAGCATCTTCTGCCCGGCATTAAAGCGGCCTGCCTCGGGTAGTCCCTCCTCATCATGCATGGCATAGCGATGCGCCTGCCGGAGCCATGCGCGGTCCTCGGCGTCCAGCCGCATTTGTCTTGCCCAGTTTCGAAACATGAAACCGAGAGTCAGCGAGAAGATAACCCCACCCCACGGATGCCAGCCACGTACGGTGTTACCTCCTCCAAAGATCGAAGCCAGCCAGAACAACCGCGGCGACCAGAGCGCCAAGCCCGTCAACGCAGCGTAGAGAAAACTAAGCGCGGCCAGCCAATGGATGGCACGCTCCTCGAAGCTGAAGCGTGCCACCCGCTCTTCATTCCTGATCATCATGAACTCTCCGGGGACCATAGCGAACGTAATGAAGGAACGTGCCCAGAATTCCTCCCAACAGCACGAGGTTGCCTATCCACTTCAACGGACCTTTCCAGAACCACACGGTCCAAGGAATCCGCGGGTCTCGCGGAAGCCCATAGGCTTCTGGACGGTCGGCGCGAGCGAGGACGTAGATCACGTTTGTCCCGCCCACACCGCCAGGATTGTAGACGCCGGATTGGAGAAACCCATCGCCGCGCAACTGCTCGGCCCTACCCTCTGCTTTATGGAGCATGTCCTCACGACGCCCGAAGCTCAAGCAGTGCGTTGGGCAAGCCTTGATGCAAGCCGGTTCCAGACCAACTGCGGTCCGATCTGAACACAGTGTGCATTTATAGACCTTAGACGTCTTGGGGCTCAAGCGAGGCACATCAAACGGACATCCTGTGATGCAATAACCACAGCCTATGCAGTTATCGTGATTGAAGTCAACGGTGCCATTCGCCAGAACCACAATAGCACCAGGAGCTGGGCAGGCACGCAGACAGCCGGGATCGACGCAGTGCATGCACTGGTACTTGGCCATGTTCCAGGTGAGCCGTCCGTTGTGCTCGGACTCATTGAACTTGATCAGGTTCCAGAAATTGTGGGTCAAGTCGGGCATGGTTTGATAAGAACCGCCCGCCCCGAGGGTAAACTCCTGATCGTTCCATTCCTGGCAGGCCACCTCGCAGGCCTTGCAGCCAATACAGGAAGAAGTATCGATGAGTTTTGCTACTGTGTGAGGGAGGCTCATGTTCTCACTCTAGGTGATCCAAACATTTGTTCCTGAACTTCCCGGCGACTAGGGAGCATAGGGACCACTGGGTTGCTAATTTTCTTCTTAATTGTGTTGTGAAAAAGCTATCGCCGGAATAGACCACTGTCAAGCGGTTTATGCCAAGGCTTGTCTGGTACGGACTTTGGGCGACTTTGGCGAAGGGCTCTGGCCAGAAGGTAGAAATTTCTACGAACGACCGACTGTGCTAAGGCTCTACGCATCGCCGACGCTACTTGGGAGAAGCACCGACTGGCACTCGGAAGGCATATGGGTTACGGCAAATCGGAAGAGCCCATTAAGTACTTGTCCACGCCTCGGGCGGCCTGACGGCCTTCCATGATGGCCCAGACGACCAGTGATTGGCCGCGGCGCATGTCGCCCGCGGCAAAGATGCCGGGGACGCTGGTCATGTAGTCCTTGTCTGCAACAACGTTGCTGCGGGCATCCAGTTTCGCGCCAAGCTGCTCGATCATGCCGTTCTTTTCCGGGCCGAGGAAGCCGAGCGCCAGCAGCACCAGATCGGCCTTCACCTCAAATTCGGAGCCGGGTACTTCCGACATCTGGCGCCGTCCGCTGGCATCGGGCGCGCTGAACTCAACGCGCACGGCGTGCAACGTCTCGACCTTGCCATTAGCGCCGGAGAAACGTTTGGTATTGACACTCCAATCGCGGAAGCCGCCTTCTTCGTGCGAGCTTGAGGTCCGCAGAATCATGGGCCAATAGGGCCAGGGCATGGAGTCGGTGCGCTCGTCCGGGGGTTTCGGCAGTAGTTCCCAGGAGCTGACTGAAACGGCGCCTTGCCGCAGCGCCGTTCCGTGGCAGTCTGAGCCGGTGTCACCGCCGCCAAGAATAATCACATGCTTGCCCGTGGCGGTGATTTCTTTGTCCGTAATGGCGTCGCCGGCGACGCGCCGGTTCTGCTGGGGCAGATAGTCCATGGCGAAGTGAATACCGTCAAGCTCACGACCCGGCACGGGCAGGTCGCGTGCCTGCGTGGCGCCGCCAGCCAGGACAAGCGCGTCGAAATTTTGCCGCAACTCTTCGACAGACAGGTTAAAACCTACGTTGGCGTTGGTCTTGAAGATGATGCCTTCCTCCGCCATCACGTCGAGCCGCCGCTTCACAATCGGCTTCTCGAGCTTGAAATCGGGAATTCCATAGGTGAGCAAGCCGCCGATGCGGTCGGCACGCTCGAAAACGGTGACGGTGTGGCCCACTTTGTTCAGCTGCGCTGCACAGGCCAAGCCCGCTGGGCCAGATCCAATGACGGCGACCTTCTTCCCAGTGCGGAGTTTGGGAGGCTCAGGCTTGATCCAGCCCTCGCGAAAAGCATGGCTGATGACGCTCAACTCAATCTGTTTGATGGTGACGGGATTGTCGTTGATTCCCAGAACGCAGGCCGCTTCGCACGGAGCGGGACAAACCCAGCCGGTGAATTCCGGAAAGTTGTTGGTCTTGTGAAGAATGACAATGGCTTCCTGCCAGCGGTCGCGATAAACGAGATCGTTCCAGTCGGGGATGATATTGCCGAGGGGACAGCCGGTGTGGCAAAACGGGATGCCGCAGTCCATGCAGCGCGCGCCCTGCGATTGAACGAGCTGGTCGTCCGGATCGCGATAGACCTGAAACCAGTCTTTGAGCCGCTCTTCCACGGGACGGCGAGCCGCCATCTCCCGCTGAATTTCCAGAAATCCCGTTACCTTTCCCATTCAGTCTCCAATAGCAATCGTACTCGTCGTCATACTCGTGCTCGTCCTCGACCCAAGAGCCGAGGACGACGAGTACGAGGACGAGTACGATAAGACTCGCCGATGATCGAGGATAGAAGATAGAGGATACCAATAGCTTCTGCAATCCTCGATCTTCGATCCTCAATCCTCAAGACCAACTCACGATCGCGGCTTCGAAGTTACAGCTGAGCTGCGGCCAACTCCTGCTGGGCCTGGGCTGCCTGTGCCTGCTCTCTTTCCATCTGCTCCAGCACCCGGCGGTAGTCAATAGGCATCACCTTCACAAACTTTGGCAGGAGGTCGTCCCAGTTTTCGAGGACGTACTCTGCGGGCGTGCTGTCCGTGAGACGCCGGTGATTCTCCACCAGCGCTTGCAACAAATCAATGTCGTGAAGCTTCACAACAGGCTCCAGGTCGACCATGCTCCGGTTGCAGAGGGAAGGGAAGACTCCCTCCTCGTCGAGCACAAAGGCGATGCCGCCACTCATGCCGGCAGCGAAGTTCCGCCCGGTCTTGCCCAGCACGACGGCCACGCCCCCGGTCATGTACTCGCAGCCATGATCACCAACACCCTCAACCACCGCGTGGGCGCCGCTGTTGCGCACAGCAAAACGCTCTCCGGCTACACCCCGGAAGTAAGCCTCGCCGCCGGTAGCCCCATAAAGCACCGTGTTGCCAATGAGGATGTTGTCTTCGGGAACGAACGTCGCGTTCCGTGGAGGATAAATCACCAAGCGCCCGCCTGAAAGCCCCTTGCCAACATAATCGTTGGCATCGCCTTCCAGCGTCAATGTCACACCTTTGGCCAGGAAGGCGCCAAAGCTTTGGCCGGCGGAACCCGTAAACTTGATGCGGATCGTGTCTTCCGGCAAGCCCTCGTTACCGTAGCGTCTGGCGATTTCTCCGCTGAGCATTGCGCCCACGGTGCGGTCGGTGTTGTGAATGGGCAGATACAGCTCGACCGGTGCCTGGTGTCCGATGGCGCCGCGGCACGATTCGATCAACTGAACGTCGAGCACATTCTCCAAGCCATGATCCTGAGTCGTGACGCAGTGCGTGGCGATGCGCTTGGGGACATCGGGTTTGTACAGGATGCTCGAAAGATCCAGCCCGCGCGCCTTCCAATGGTCGATGGCGTCTTGCATGTCAAGCATTTCAGAATGACCGACCATGTTGGGTAGCGTGCGAAAACCCAGTTCTGCCATGATCTCACGCAACTCTTCCGCAACGTAAAAGAAGAAGTTGATGACATGCTCGGGCTTGCCGCTAAACTTCTTGCGGAGCACCGGGTCCTGCGTGGCGACGCCCACCGGGCAGGTATTGAGGTGGCACTTGCGCATCATGATGCAGCCGGAAGCGACCAACGGCGCACTGGAGAAGCCAAACTCTTCGGCGCCCAGCAAGGCAGCGATGGCCACGTCACGCCCGGTTTTCAACTGGCCGTCGGTCTGCACCACAATGCGCCCGCGCAGGTCGTTCAGCACCAGAACCTGTTGTGTCTCGGCCAGACCCAACTCCCAAGGAATGCCTGCATGCTTGATAGAAGTCAGCGGCGAAGCGCCGGTGCCGCCATCGTGGCCGCTGATCAAGACAACGTCCGCATGAGCCTTGGCCACCCCTGCGGCCACTGTCCCCACACCGACCTCGGCAACCAGCTTGACTGAGATGCGCGCCTGCGAATTGGCGTTCTTGAGGTCGGAGATCAACTGAGCCAGGTCTTCAATCGAATAGATGTCGTGATGCGGCGGCGGTGAGATCAACCCCACGCCCGGCGTCGAGTACCGCACCTTGGCGATGAACTTGTCCACCTTGTGGCCGGGCAACTGGCCGCCTTCGCCCGGCTTGGCGCCCTGGGCCATTTTGATCTGCAGGTCGTCAGCATTCACCAGGTACTCGGTCGTGACGCCGAAACGGGCTGAGGCCACTTGCTTGATCGCACTGCGCCGCCAGTCACCGTTGGCGTCGCGCTGGTAGCGCGCCGAATCTTCGCCACCCTCGCCGGTGTTGCTCTTGCCGCCAATGCGATTCATCGCAATGGCCAGATTCTCGTGCGCCTCTTTGCTGATGGAGCCGAACGACATGGCGCCGGTGGCAAAACGCCTGACGATTTCCTTGGCGGGCTCGACGTCTTCGATCGGGATTGGATTCCCTTTTCTGAATTTCAGCAGCCCACGCAGGGTACAGAGATTTTTGCTCTGGTTGTTGATGAGCTCAGAATATTCTCGAAAGGTCTTGAAACTGTCCTGCCGTACGGCCACCTGCAGCTTGGCCACCGTTTCAGGATTGAAGAGGTGATACTCTCCTTCACGTCGCCACTGATACTGCCCGCCCACCTCGAGCAACGGGTTGTTCACGCGCTCCTCAGGGTAAGCCTTGCAGTGGCGTGAAAG
Source organism: Acidobacteriota bacterium (assembly GCA_022616615.1). Taxonomy (GTDB): domain Bacteria; phylum Acidobacteriota; class Terriglobia; order Versatilivoradales; family Versatilivoraceae; genus VFZK01. Next base: position 7,292 of record JAKEER010000585.1, on the reverse strand, counting down.
ACACTCGCGGGCGAGGATCTCAATCCCGATGCCTTCGACGCGCGACGGCGTTCCCGTGAAGTACTTCTCCACGAGCGGGGTGTTGAGCCCGATGGCTTCGAAGATCTGGGCGCCCCGGTAACTCTGGATGGTCGATATGCCCATCTTGGCGATGATCTTCAACAGCGCCTTATTGATGGACTTGACGTAGTTCTTGTAAGCCTTTTCCACCGTCACTTCTGCGGCGAACAGGTTCTGCTGCACCATGTCCGCCATTGTTTCGAAAGCCAGATATGGGTTGATGGCGCCCGCGCCGTAGCCGATGAGCAGCGCGAAGTGCATCACTTCACGCGCTTCGCCCGACTCCACGACCAGGCCTGCCTTGGTTCGCGTGCCTTCGCGAATCAGATGGTGATGTACTGCCGAAGTGGCCAGCAGGCTAGGCATAGGCACCTCGTCCCGACCAGCGGCGCGGTCCGAAAGAATGAGAATGCTTGCGCCGCTCGCAACGGCTTCCGAAGCTTGCTGGCAGAGGGTTTGCAGCGACATTTCCAGCCCGGCTTCACCCTGGCTGGCTGAAAAAGTCATGGACAACGTCACCGCCCGAAAGTTGCCGATGGAAATCTCACGAATCTTGGCCAGCTCGAAATCCGTCAGGATGGGACACTCCAGCTTCAGCATCCGGCAATGTTCAGGCGTTTCAGCCAGCAGGTTGCCTTCGCTGCCGATGTAGCTTTCCACCGACATCACCATCTCCTCGCGAATTGAGTCGATGGGTGGATTCGTCACCTGAGCAAAAAGCTGTTTGAAATAGTTGTAAAGCAGTTGGGATTGGTTCGATAGCACCGCCAAGGGAGTGTCGGTGCCCATCGAGCCGATGGCTTCTTCGCCATCCTTTGCCATCGGCGCCATGAGGATGCGCAGGTCCTCCACCGTGTAACCAAAGAACTGCTGGCGCTGCAGCAGCGCGCGCGGATCAGTTTGCGGAACCTGCTTCGGTTCGGGCAATGCTCCAAAGTCGATCTTGTTCGCCTCGACCCACTCGCGGTAGGGTTTCTGGCGGGAAATGCAGGCTTTCAGCTCGCTGTCGTCCACGATGCGGCCCTGCTCGGTGTCTACCAGAAACAGCTTTCCGGGCTGCAGCCGTCCTTTGTAGAGCACCTCCTCGGCAGGAATATCCAGCACGCCGACCTCAGAGGCCATCACCACCAAGTTACTCTTGGTGACCAGATAACGCGCCGGCCGCAAACCGTTGCGGTCGAGGAACGCGCCAATACTGACGCCATCGGTGAAGGCTACGGCCGCTGGACCGTCCCACGGCTCCATCAGGCAGGCATGGTACTCATAGAAGCCCTTCTTGTCGGCGTCCATGCCGATATTCTTGCTCCAGGCCTCAGGAACCAGGATCATCACCGCATGGGGCAAGGAGCGGCCGCCCTGAATGAGGAATTCCAGCGCGTTATCCAACGTGGCGCTGTCGCTGCCGGTTTCGGTGACAATGGGAAACAGCTTTTTGAGGTCGCTGCCGAAAACATCCGAAGCCAGCGTGGCCGTGCGGGCCCGCATCCAGTTGCGATTCCCGCGCAGCGTATTGATTTCACCGTTGTGCGCCAAATACCGGAACGGATGCGCGAGCCGCCAGGAAGGAAATGTGTTCGTGCTGAACCGCGAATGCACGAGCGCCAGAGCGGTCTTGATCGATGTGTCGTTCAGGTCCAGATAAAATGTGGCCATCTGCCGGGCCATCAACTGGCCCTTGTAGATCAGAGTCCGGCTCGACAGGCTGACAATATAGAAGTAACCGACATCTCCCATCACCGAAGCTTCAATGGTGGTGGTCGCGCGCCGGCGAATGACGTACAACTTGCGCTCAAACTGCTGTGCGTCGAGAAATGGGCTCTTGGCAATGAAGATCTGGCGGATGACCGGCTCTGCTTCATGTGCCACCCGGCCAATGGCAGAACTGTCCACCGGTACGTCCCGCCAGCCGAGAGAACGCTGGCCTTCTTCCTCAATAATGCGTTCCAGCATCTGCTCACAGAACTGCCGATGTTCCGGATTGGGTGGCAGGAAAACCATTCCCACGCCATACTGGCCTGCGGCCGGCAACTCAACGCCAACCTCTCCGCACTTCTCGCTCAAGAACTCGTGCGGTACCTGTAACGCGATCCCCGCTCCGTCCCCCGACTCCGGGTCGCAGCCGCAGGCGCCACGGTGGCGCAGGTTTGACAGCACTTCCAGCGCCTGGCGCACGATGTGGTTTGACCGTGTGCCGTCCATGTTGGCTACGAATCCGACGCCGCAACTATCTTTCTCAAACTGTGGGTCGTACAGACCCTGCTTGAGGGGATAATGTGGAGAACTCATGATGAACATCCTCGTCTCGGAGCGATATCGAATGGGTAAACATCACCCACGGGCTTGCAAAATTTTCAATCCGGAAGCCCCGTTGCCTGGCCGGCACTGGCCTGGCTGATGGATCTGTTTGGGAGAACTCAGTTCAGAAGGCTCAGGACTTCGTTGGTTATCGTTACCAGGTGACGCTAACTCAAAAGGCTCTAGAGGCTTGATCCGGGAAAAGGACAAATGAGATTTTAGTTGAAATTGGCCCTGCCAGCTAAATTTATATTTTTTATGAGTTTGATAAAAAGCCTTTATGTTGCCTGATGGGTAGCCAGGTGGCCGATAACGCGGGAATCCAGTGTTTCCCTGTGGATTCCCGCTCCCGCGGGAATGACGCACAAAAGCATAGAGGTGGGGGGCCGCCTGAATCGTCTGAAACCCGGGCACACCCAAGTGTTCGCCCTTCTGCTGGCGGAAAAAGCCGAATACTCATTCCTCGTCGGGCAAGATCGGGAAATCTTGTATTCGCGAACGCCAAGCCTGTCCTATAATCCCGGCCATGAACAAGACAACCAAGATACTGATAGGACTGGGAACAGCTCTCTTTTTCGGCTACGTGATCTACTCCTCAATGGGCCTTGACCAATTCCGATGTGAAGTCTGCATGGAGTTCCGCGGACAAACCGCTTGTGCCACAGCTGCCGGAACTACCCGCGAGGAAGCGCAGCGCACCGCTAGCGACACGGCCTGCGCTCAGATCTCTTCAGGCGTGACCGACAGCATTGCCTGCTCGCAAAGTCCGCCAAAGAGCGTCACGTTCAAGTAGCTGCGTGTCTTCCACCGATTAATGCTCTTGAAAATCGACCGGTAATTTTCATCGGTCGCGGCATGGGAACTCTCAGGGAAAAAGCTTGGACCCTTAGTAATCGGCTGGTTCATCAAGGAAGCCTGAGTCGCTCCAGCACTATCGCGAATCCGCGGTCGGCAGCGGCTGTATTCGGTGTCCATTCTTGCGAAGTGAGTTGGACAACCTGCCGGGTCTTGAGAGTCTCGTCGACCGGTTGCTGGTCGACCGCCGCTATGGCGAGCGCTGGGGCCGCCATTGGTAGGATCTAGCTCGCTATGGCGATACGACAGGGCTGGAGGGAGACGGTCTTATCGGCAATGCCTGGCGCTATAGAGATTGGGTGATCGAGGCGTTCAACTCGAACATGCCTTACGATCGGTTTGCCATTCAGCAGCTCGCCGGATATTCAAGGCCTGATCCCGACAAGGTTCCTTCGAGTGGCGCCTCCAAATGCAAGCTTCACAACTCTCCGCTTTTCTTGAGATCTTACGGTAGGAGGTCCTTAACCGAGATTGAAGTCGCCGGTGCGAATAACGGCGTGATAGTGCCTGACTCAGGAATAGATTGCTTGGAGGAATATTCATTCTCCGAGGGGACGCGGTGCACCTCAAGCACGCGGTGTAGCAAATTGATGATCCAATATTCCGGAATGCCAGCCGAAGCATACGCAAGCGCCTTTTTGGTGCGATCAAAGGCAAGGCTCGTGTCTGCCACCTCAACAACCAAGTAGGCAAAGGAAGGGTGTTGATCCGGATAATCACGCCAGCTTCCCGGTACTACCGCCAGATCTGGAAAAGGCTCGTCAAACGCACTAAGAGTGAGAGGCATTTGACTCCGAAGATGGCAGTTCGGTGGCAACACGGCCCGAAGCTGCTCCTCGGTAGTCAGCAGACTCGTGGCATGAGGAGTTTTCATTGGCGGCATTTCGAATATCCGTCCTTCCAGTAATTCCACACGCTTGTCTTGAAACAGACCGACATCTTCCATCCGGTACGTTTCCTCACGGGTCCACAGGTGAACTTGCGGCTCTTCAATCTGGGGCGGCGACATGATGTCCTCCAAACAAAATCGGAGATAACGCGATTATCCTAGCACATCGAGTGCGGTTGCAAACCCACTCGGTCCGGGGTTTCTCCGGCGTGTCCTAAATCGTCTGTCCTAAACCTGAATTCCGAAGTTGGGCAGCGGCATTGCAAAGCTGCTTGCGTGGGGCAGACATTCTTGCCTGCCAGTCGGGGCGACTTTCCAGTCGCCCCGAGGCCGGACTGGAAAGTCCGGCGAACCGGCAGGCCAGAAGGCCTGCCCCACATGGATTGGCGCGGAATCACAGGTCCTCAACTTCGGAATTCAGGCTAAATCGGCTTGACGCTTCACGGAATCCCCTGTAACATGCTGCCCTTGCTGAAGAGCTGGAAACCCTTGCAGGATGAGGGTTTCCGTGGTTGTGACCCCTTCCCATGATTCAGCGGCCTTCCAAGGAACCTGCGATCCAATGGCTGAGCGTTACGATCCGAAGCAGTTTGAAGCGAAGTGGGCCGAGCGTTGGGAAGCCGACGAGCTTTATCGGACGGAGCCAGCCGACCAGCGTCCCAAGGCGTACATCCTCGACTTCTTTCCCTATCCATCCGGAGATGGCCTCAGCGTGGGGCATTGCCGCAACTATGTGCCCACCGACGTGTTGAGCCGTTACTATCGCATGCACGGTTACAACGTGTTGCATCCGATGGGATGGGACGCCTTCGGCCTGCCGGCGGAGAATGCGGCGATTGAGAGAAAGACCAACCCAGCGAAACTGATCGCTCAGTTTTCAGCAAACTACAAACGACAATTCCGCCTGATTGGCATTTCCTTTGACTGGACGCGGGAGATCAACTCGTCGACACCCGAGTACTACCGGTGGACACAGTGGATCTTCCTGCAGCTTTACAACTCCTGGCACGACCCACGAAAGAAATGCGCCCGCCCCATTGAAGAGTTGATATCCGAACTTCAAACGAAGGGAACTTTTGGAATCCCCGGTGCGCCCAGCGACTTCTCGAGTGACAACTGGAAGCACTGGGAACTGCACGAGCCTCTCAAGTGCAAAGAGTTTCTCAGCAACTTTCGCTTGGCCTACCGCGCCGCTTCGACAGTGAACTGGGACCCGGTGGAAAAAACTGTGCTGGCGAACGAAGAGGTTATTGACGGGCGGGGTTGGCGGAGCGGCGAGCTGGTGGAGAAGAAGACTTTGATGCAGTGGTTCTTCCGCATCACCGCCTATGCAGACCAATTGCTGGCCGATCTGGAAGGACTCGACTGGCCGGAGAATATCAAGCTGATGCAGGCCAACTGGATTGGGCGCAGCGAAGGCGCCGAGGTGATCTTTGACACGCAGGCAGGTGGCTTGCGCGTTTTCACGACGCGTCCGGATACGTTGTGGGGAGCCACGTTCATGGTTCTCGCGCCGGAGCATCCCTTCGTTTCTCAACTGACATCTCCAGAAAGGCAAGCCGAAGTGCGGGCCTATGTGGCCGAGGCGAGGAAGAAGAGCGACATCGACCGCACGGCCGAAGGAAAAGAGAAGAGCGGCGTGTTCACCGGCGCCTACGCGGAGAACCCTGTCAATGGTGAGAAGGTTCCGATCTGGGTGGCGGATTACGTCCTGATGGGCTACGGCACCGGCGCCATTATGGCAGTTCCAGCACACGACCAGCGCGACTTTGAGTTTGCCCGCAAATTCAGCCTTCCCATCCGCGTGGTGATTCAGCCGGCATCCCAAGAATCACTGAGTGCTGAAGCCATGAGCGAAGCCTGGCCCGGCGAAGGCCGGATGGTGAACTCCGGCTCGTTTGACGGCACGCCCACGGATATTTCCGCGCCAAAGGTCACCGAGTGGCTGGACGGATCGGGCAAAGGCCGACGGCGCATCAACTACAAGCTGCGCGACTGGGGCATCAGCCGCCAGCGCTATTGGGGCACGCCTATTCCCATCATCCACACTGCCAAAGGCGAAGAGCCTGCGGACCTTCCGGTCACACTGCCCGACGTTCAGCATTATGAGCCCACCGGCACGGGCGAATCGCCGCTGGCCGCGATTCCGGAATTCGTCAACACGCCGGTTGGCAAGCGCGAAACCGACACGATGGGCACGTTTGCCTGTTCGGCATGGTATTACCTGCGGTTTGCCGATCCGCACAACAGCCACGCCGCGTTTGATAAGGACCAGGTGGCGTATTGGCTGCCCGTGGACATGTATGTAGGCGGCGCTGAGCATGCGGTGATGCACCTCCTTTATGCGCGGTTCTGGACCAAAGCCCTCCACGATTTGGGTTATGTGCCATTTGTCGAACCGTTCAAGCGGCTGAGAAACCAAGGCATGATTCTGGCGCCGGACGGCAAGGAGAAGATGTCGAAGAGCAAAGGCAATGTGATCACTCCCGATGAGACCGTGGCCGAGTGGGGGGCCGACGCGCTGCGTGCCTATGAAATGTTTATCAGCGATTTTGAAATGGCGACACCTTGGAACTCGAATGGACTGGCGGGAACGCATAAGTGGCTGCGGCGTGCTTGGGACGTCATCCTCAACCCGGCGCTGCGCCCGCCTGCCGATGCGATAACCGAACAAGCCGACCGGGATCTGCGGCGTTGGACCCACAAGACGATCCGGAAGGTCTCGCAGGATATCGAAGGGTTTCGCTTCAACACGGTCATTTCGTCGCTGATGGAGTTTACCAACACGCTCTTTGAAGCACAGCGGCATCCTGTAAGCGATGCGGCCTTTCAGGAAGCGACAGATGCCCTACTGCTGATGCTGGCGCCGGTGGCCCCCTTCATGGCCGAAGAGATCTGGGCGCTTAAGGGTCGCCCGTATTCGATTCACCAGCAGACCTGGCCCGCGTTCGACGTTGCTTTGGCTGCCGATGAATTCATCACCCTGGTGCTGCAGGTTAATGGAAAAGTTCGGGGCCGCATCACGATGCCGGCTGGTCTGACCGAGGAGCAGGCGCGTGGTGTGGCTCTCGAGAACGAATCTGTGCTGCGTCACCTGGATGGCAAGGCGCCGCGAAAGGTGATCTACGTTCCAGGGAAGCTGGTCAACGTCGTTGTGTAAATACGAATGTCGAAGTGCGGAAGGCAAATGTCG
>JAKEER010000584.1 GCA_022616615.1 Acidobacteriota bacterium | reverse complement strand
CGCATCGTAGGCTTTGTCGAGAACTTCTTCCTCGTGATGTTGGGTCATGAACGCAGACGAGGGATGAACGTGCGGGCTGTTTGATCACCTGCAGTCGAAGCACCGATTCAACTGAAACGTCGATTCAATGACAGGCAGATAGAAGCATAACATGGGGCCGTTACCATAGCATGGTTCCGGCGAGCCTCTCAGACAGGACGCAAGATTGGGAAATGTTCGATGGAAGGGTACGGCGGGCTGTCCTCAGCCCGCCGATACTCTAGAAGTTACGACAGCGGCGGCGCGGTGAGAGATTGATGTCAACTTAAGGCGGGTTCGTTCACGATAGACGCAGAAAGCGCGTCAATCGTGGCTACCAAAACGACTGACTCGGGCACAGGTAGCCACGATTGGCGTGCTTTTCGCCAATCGTGGGCCCGATCCCGCCTTAAGTTGACATCAATGTCGCGGTGAGGACACCGCGCCCTACCCGCTTTGGCTGGCAGTTCCTTACGAAAGCAAGTGCCGGTGCCGAGTCCGGCCGGTCCCGAAGAGCTTGCGCTGCAGGCGTTTCAGCTCGGCTTGTTCTTCCGGAGACGGCTCACCGATCGAGCCTTCAGGGCGCGATGTGGCTTTGCCCCGAAATTCCAGGCGGTCTCCTCTGAACGACCGGAGCTTTCCCTGGCCCAGTCCTGCTCGGGGCGTCTGTCCTGAGGCGGAACAGCGCGGTGTACGTGAATGTGCAAAACGATCGAATACTCTGGCCGGTGACGCCGCCGGGCGAAAGGACCTGCGCTCCAGCATCGGATTGTGTTCAGTCTGGAACTCGGCCTTCGGCTGGGGCGGTGCGTCGTAAGCGAAGTCCTTCAGGCGGATGCGGTTGAGCTTGCGGCGCAGACTCCGCTCAATCGAACGCACTTGATCCTCATCCTCCGGCGTAATGAAGCTGTAGGCCAGGCCGGTGGCAGAGGCGCGAGCCGTGCGGCCGATGCGGTGAATGTAGTCGTCCGGACTATTGGGAATATCGTAGTTGATCACGTGTGAGATGTTCCGTACGTCTATGCCGCGGGCAGCAATGTCGGTGGCGATCAAAATCTGGTACTGGTCCCGCTTGAACCCTTCTAAAGCTTCCTGGCGCTGACCCTGCGTGCGGCCGGAATGGATGCGAGCCACCTTGTGCCGCTTCTTCTCCAGCATCCGGTGAAGACGGTCGGCGCCATGCTTGGTGCGCGTAAACACTAGCAGTGGACGCATCGTTTCCCGCCCCAGCAGATGCAGTAGCAGATCGCACTTCAGATGCGGCGGCACAGGAAAGAGCCGCTGCTCGACTCCTGTTACAGGCGTGCCGCTGCCGCCCACTTCCACCATTTTTGGATCGTGTTGCAGTGTTCTCGTCAGCTCGCGGATCTCCGGTGGCAGGGTGGCAGAAAACAACAGTGTTTGACGTTCAGCGGGCAACAGCCGCACCACACGGCGGATGTCTGGCAAGAATCCCATATCCATCATGCGGTCGGCCTCGTCCAGCACCAGCACTTCAATGGAGGAGAGAGAAATGATTTTCTGTTCGAGCAGATCCAGCAGCCGGCCTGGAGTGGCCACGACGATGTCAGCGCCCCGCCGCAGTGCTTCTTCCTGTCCGCGCTGCGAAACGCCGCCAAAGATCGCGCAGGAACGCAGCTTTGCAAAGCGTCCGAACTCTCGCAAAGAAGATTCCACCTGCTGTGCCAGCTCCCGGGTTGGTGTGAGAATTAAAGCGCGCACTCTGCCGGTGGGCTGCCCCAGCCGTTGCAACAGAGGCAAAGTGAACGCGGCCGTCTTGCCTGTTCCGGTCTGGGCTGTACCCACGACGTCGCGTCCCTCCAGAATGGAAGGAATGGCCTGAGCTTGGATGGGTGTGGGAGTCTCAAAACCCAGCCTCTCCACCGCGCGCGCCAGTTCTTCCGTAAGTCCCAGTTGATCAAAAGACATGAATGCTCCTTGAGTGGGCGTGCAATCCGCCCGAAGTTCAGACAACCGCCGGCTGAAGTTCACCGAAGCGGCCTTTCCTGGAACCGCTTAATGCGAAGCTGCCGCGAAATCAAGAGCGCGGCACGACGACCGGTCATCTGGTAGTTTTGTTTAAGTGAGGTTAGCGGCCAAGCGCGGCTGAGGAGAGATTGCTCATGCCAGAGAGCAAGCACATTCAAACGGCGGCACATTCGGCGAAGGAAGCGGGATCGTGAGAGCCCGAAGGAAACTGACTACGCTGATGCAACCCCGACGGGGGAGTATAGCCGCAAGCCCGTAAATGGCAAGGACTATTTTTGTTTCTCGGTTGGCGCTTTGAACTTTCCCCGTGTCGAACTGCCTCAGGCAGGCACCGTTAGGAAGTGGCAGGCCCTACCGATTTGAAAAAGATGAGCGCCGAAACGGCAGTTTGAGAGTGGAAGCCGGCCTCCGAGGCGGCGATGGTGTGTTACTGCGCCTCCGGTCGTCGCCCAGCGGTCGACTCGGGGGCCTCCCGCCCGCCACTGGAGTTTCTATTCTACATTTTGCGGCCGAAAAAGAGCGGGAATAAAGGTTCTCGGCAGCACAAGTTGGAATCTGGGAACGTGGAACTAAGGTCTGCCCCAAGAGCCGCGTTTACGCGGCTTGCTTCGAGATTAAAGGCCAGCCGTTTTACGGCTGGTTTGTCGATGGGAGCAATGACAAAACTCAAGCCCGTTTTCTAACGGGCTTTTCTTCAGTCTTGAGCCACGAAGGCCAATGATTGCAGATGAAATGGATTGCGGCTGAATTCGGACCCTGACGCCCGCTGAAGCGGGCTGCCCGGAGATCGGTGGACTTGGCTAACCAGCCGTATAACGGCTGGCCCGAAATTAGGAACAAGCCGCGTGAACGCGGCTGGCAGCCAGACCAAAGGTTGTATGCGTCACTACAGATGGACACAACTTGGGCGGCGCCTGCCTCCAACCGGCTGCGCCGCTTGCTTCCAGTCGGAACCGTTCGAAAATGTACAAACTCCACGGCGCGCCGACAGACGCCAAAATAAGAACGGGACGCCAGCACCCCAGGAATTCCCAGTCCCCGCACAGAGAGCGCTTTCCAAGTTCAAACGGTCTTCAGTGAGCGTATTTACAGAGCGCAGTGCTCAGGATCTAATCCGAGTTCCCGTCAAGATGGCCGGTTTGAGGTCTCACCAAACCACTCTCGCGTCAAGTCCAGCCACAGCACCAGACCGCTCCATCGGCCATACTTGCCGTAGTGCCGGGCGATGGTCTTGTCGCTTACCTTCCGACCCTGCCGATGGATTTTTGAGTATTGGGGACGGCACCAACTGTCCAGGGCCAGATGTTGGTAATGGCCTAGCAACCGCAGGAGATTGCCAGCTGCGTAAGGCCCAACGCCTTTGATAGACACAATCTCTTTGTAGAGTTCGTCCTCATTGAGAAACCGCCATCGGCTGAAGTCGAGGTTTCCGCTGGCAACTTTGCGAGCAACCTCCAGCAGATAGCTACTGCGGTAGCCGGTTCGTATCTCCTCGACGAGAAACTTTTCGCTGGCTGCGGCAAGCTGTTGGGCCGTTGGAAAATCGGCGTAGTGTTCGTCGAAACGTGTTCCCAGCTTGTTCACCAGATTCTCCACCATGCGTTCCGTGGCGCTCCAGGCGCAGTTGGTGGTGCAGATCATTTTGACGACGTCTTCAAAGATCTCCGGACTGCGCAACAGCCGGCCCGCACGTTCCTTGGGAATCCAGTCGAATTCGCCGTTTGCGGAGACACTCGCCAGCGCAGCGTAGAAAGCTTCAAGCGACTCATCCAGCCGCAGCATACAGGCGATCTGCTTCTTTAGAGCTGAGAAGTCTGGTTTGCTCAGTGGGTGGTGCGAACGAAGTACCAATTGGACAGCAGCGCTGGGTACACCGGTCATTTCAACCAGCACTGGCCCCTCGCTGCTCCGCAAAACCCGCGTCAAGCGGCGCCGGGTCTGGTCCAGCACAAATGGCCGCAAAGCGCACCAGCCATGACTGAAGACCGTCCTCCAAAAGCTGAAGTCGGGTGGCACCTGCAGTGTGATTTTCTGCTGAGTCATTCTTTGAATTAGGAGATATGGGTTTCTCTCGCCGCAGCGGGAAGCGGGGTTGAGCGTGCGGTGGAAGGTTCGACGGTATCGCTATTTGTAAGACGCGATACTAGCTTCTTGAAGAAATCTCTAAAGGTCCGCCCTTGGTTGCTATTGAACATTATGAATCTGCCGATAATCACGATTGAAGTACCTGCTCCTCTTTCCTTCTGTTCTGATCGCGGTCTTGCGAGGCCCCAATGACGACTCCAGCGTTTCTGGCTGAACTCAAAGCGATGGGCTTGAGGGATCTCTACCACATCCAGGGGTTCATGCTTCTGCTAATGAAGCCGCGAAACGGTAAGCCCTGGACTGCCGAAGATAAAGCCGCCATTCGCATGCACCTGAAAAGCGTAGCAGCCTCCCTCCCGTTGCTTGCCGTCTTCACGCTTCCGGGTGGCATGCTGCTCTTGCCGCTACTGGCCTGGCACCTGGACCGGCGCAAGAAGCGCCAGTTTCTTTCCATCAGCCCCGACTCGATCAAAACTCCTGCAACGAAGGCGAGCACAGCACAGGAACCTAAATCCTAAAGCTGGGCAAGCCGAAACCAAAAGGAACCGGTCAACCGTCATTCGAGCGGAGTCGCGTCATTCCCGCGAAAGCAGGAATGTCTCCCGACGGTCTGGATTCCCGCTTTCGCGGGAATGACGGGTGCGTCAAGTTGGCGCTATTGGCCAATCGTCTTTCGCCGACGATCTCGGTTCAACGAAACTTCTCAAGAGTTGTCTCCATCCAACAGGCCACCCAGCAAGGAGCCCTCTTCACGGCGGCCTCCGCCGGCACGGGGCGAAGCGGCGTAGATGCGGTCAGCCAGCCGGCTGAAGGGCAGAGACTGCAAGAAGACTTTGCCCGGTCCGGTTAGCGTGGCCAGGAACAATCCTTCTCCGCCGAACAAGGTATTCTTAATGCCTCCGGTAAACTGAATGTCATAGCTCACGCTCGGCTGGAAGGCTACCAGACAGCCGGTGTCGACCCGCAGCGTTTCACCCGCAGCGAGCTCCATGCTTGTGATCGTTCCGCCGGCGTGCATGAAGGCCATGCCATCACCCTCAAGTTTTTGCAAGATGAACCCCTCGCCGCCGAACAGCCCCCGCCCGATTTTGCGGCTGAAGGAAATGCCGATGGCCGTGCCTTTGGCCGCGCAAAGGAAGGCATCCTTCTGGCAGATCATGGTACCGCCGATCTGAGCGAGATCTATCGGCACGATCTTGCCGGGATAAGGCGCGGCAAAAGCGACCTTCTCTCTCCTGGAAGAGAGGCAGGAAAACACGGTCATGAACAGGCTTTCCCCCGTCAGCACGCGCTTGCCGGCGCTCAACACTTTGTCGAAGAAACCGCTGCTGGGTTGGCTGCCATCGCCAAATTGGGTCGCCATTTGAACGCCCTGAGTCATGTACATCATGCCGCCGGCTTCGGCAATCACGGCCTCCTGGGGGTCGAGCGTGATCTCTACAAATTGCATATCGTCGCCAAAGACCTCGTAGTCAATCTCGTGGCTGCGCAGGAGGCCCGTCGTTCGGGTGGGAACAGGCGGCATCGAGAGCGTTTCGCTGCGGAACATCGAGTGAAACTGCGGAACCTGATTGAGCGGTGTCCAGTCGGCCATACCTTGCGTAAACGCCAGTGTCTGGGGCGTCACTTGGTTCCCACGGATGCGCGTTCCGACTTCGTCGGCCGTGAAAGGACCTTCCGATTTATTGTTGATGGCCAAGTACCAATAGCTCATGAATGTTTCTCCTATGAACGCTTAGAGTCAGAACTGAAAGTTTGCAGAGACGCCTGCAATGGCATGCTCAGCCTTCGTGACTACGAAGATCCTAGCTGGCAAGTTCCGGTATTCTACCCGATTCACCTGCTGAGCGCTTCGGGATACTGTCACAAGCTGTCATGAACTAATGGGGCCCTCGGAGGTGCATTTTCAGCCTATAACCCCGGCGCGACGCCAGCATAGCTCACTGGTTCTCGTGCGCTGCCCACGGCGGCAGTCCTTGACACGCAGGCGTTCCCAGCGTACTTTGCGCCTATCGTCTTTCCAGCCAAGTGACTTGAGGAGACGCTATGAACATCCTTCTCCTTTCAATGCCAGATTCGTTCGAACACATGCCTACCGTGGGCATTCGCATGCCCAACGGAGCACTTACTTCGCTGGCCGGAAATATCGATCCTCACCACCAAGTTGTCGTTGCCGATTTGATCCTCGTGCCGAAGCGCGTTCGGGAAACCGTCACACGACTCGTTCGCGAGACGCAGCCGGATGTGGTCGGTCTGTCGATCATGACCTTCCAGCGCAACACGGCACTGAAGATTATCGAACTGGTGCGCTTTCTGAAGGCGGATGTTCACATCGCCGTGGGGGGGTACGACCCGAGCCTGGCGGTAGAGGCCTATGCGAGACAAGATAGCAGCGCCGACTTTGTTGTGCGTGGAGAAGGCGAATTTACCTTCTCAGAGCTGCTTCGTGCCATCGAGAACGGCAGGGGCTACAGTTCGATTGAAGGACTGTCTTTCCGCAACGGCCGGGAGTTTGTTCATAACCCAGACCGCCATGTCAGCCGGATAGAGCGCGACGAGATCCGTCCTCCCAAGCGCGGCGCGCGGGTGCTGAAGGGATACACGCTCATCGGGCGACCCGTGGATGTGATTGAAACTTCGCGTGGCTGCACCTACGATTGCAGCTTCTGCTCAATCATCGAAATGCGGGGCCGCAACTTCTACACCTACAATTTGGATCGCGTCATCGACGACATCCGCGACGCTTACGACTATGGCGCCCGCGCCATTTTCATCATTGACGACAACATCACTTTGGACGTCCGCCGCTTCGAGTCTCTCTGCCAGGCTATCGTCGACGCCGGGCTCAACAAGATTGACTACACGGTGCAGGCCATGACGTCAGCCATGGCGAACCATGGAAAGACGTTGGCGCCCCTTATGCGCCACGCCGGCTTCCGCTATGTCTTTCTCGGCATCGAGAACATTCTAGAAGACGACCTGAAATTCCTGCGCGCCAAATCGAAAAACGAAGAGCGCGCGCACGGCCGCGTTGTGGGGAATGCGACGCTGAAGGCGATTGAGTACATTCACCGAAGCAACATGTACGTCGTGGGCGGCTTGATTGTTGGCAATCCCGATGACACCCGTGAATCGATTCAGGCGAACTTGGAGTTCGCGCGGCGGCACATTGATTGGCCGTACATTCAGCATCCAACACCGTATCCACGCACTCCCATGACCAAGGACTTCCAGGAGCGCGGACTGATTGTCAACGAGCGCCTGGAAGAATACGATGGCACGACGGCCGTAGTTCGAAGCGAACACCTGTCCGCCGAGGAAATTGAGTTCATGCGCTGGCAGGCCGAGCGTCAGATGAAAACCAAGCATATGCCCGCCGCTCTCTTTCACAGCCCCGCCTTCGTTTTGCGCAACGCTCTCAAGATGCTCGCTCATACATACCGCGGAAGCAGCTGGAAGTCGTTGCTTGGGATGGAAGACCAGCAGCAGGTCTTTGAGCGGTATCGAGTCCTGCGTAGGGCCGAGCGCGCATACGTTTGAGGGGCCGAAGAGCAGAATTGACACGCCATGGACATCCACAGGACCGGCGGGCGCTTGGCCATAGCGAGCCATCTCATATCCTCGACGAAAAGCGAACCCGAAGAACGCCAAGAATGAGTCCCGAGCAAAGGTCGACGACGAGGCCTGGTTCCCTTGTCACAGTGAAGTTGTGGCGAACGGCAGGATTGTCGTCTTCAAAGGCTTCACCCTGAAATTCGTGAGCGACTTCAGCAACTACCGGAAGTTTGAAACGCAGGTGAAGATCGTGCCCGCCTCGACGACGGAGTGAAAGGGAATGTCCTGTCTCTAACTCGCGCCGACGGAGCAGCCAGTCACAGCGTGGCTGCCCCCTCACTCCCCGTGTGTTGGGTGCGTTGGAGCGAGAGGAGCTGAAATTTTTAATTTTTTCATGCCTTCCCCCTACCTCTCTGAAGGTGAGTGCAGCCGAGCTCAGTCGATTTTTTCGCAGCTCCATGGAGGACGGCTTCGTTGGAGGCTGATCCTGATCAGGCTCTCAGTGCTGAACAGCTGAGTGGGTTACCGGTCTTGGAAGAAGGAAGCGAAATGGTGGGCGCTACAGGATTTGAACCTGTGACTTCCACCGTGTGAAGGTGGCACTCTACCGCTGAGTTAAACGCCCGCCGTGGTAGAATCAAGGCGCCTTTTGTAACACGCAGCAAACCGGTTTGACAAGACCAAAAATCAAGTGCGCCGCCTGTCGCGGCCTGCCGTCAAGGCTTGGCAGCGGCCCTTCTACTGCCCCTAAGACTCCTTTGCTACAGGTTCAGCCACAAGAGATCGAACGGCTTATTGGAGCCGTCGAAACGGTCATCAAAGGCAAGCGCGAGGCGATTGAGCAGGCGTTGATTGCGCTCTTTGCCGGCGGCCACTTGTTGGTGGAGGATGTGCCGGGTGTCGGCAAAACGACGCTGGCGCATGCCCTGGCGTTGATTCTCGAATGCCGTTTTCACCGGATTCAGTTCACCAGCGACTTGCTGCCGTCCGACATTATCGGCATTTCCATCTACAACCAACCTCGGCAAGCGTTCGAGTTCAAGCCCGGGCCCATCTTTGCCAACGTCATCCTGGCCGACGAAATCAACCGCACCACGCCGAAGACACAAAGCGCCCTGTTGGAGGCCATGAGCGAAGGACAAGTGACCGTAGACAATCAGACGTTCGAGTTGCCGAAACCCTTCCTCGTCTTGGCAACCCAGAATCCGGTGGAGCATCACGGAACCTATCCTCTGCCCGAGTCGCAGTTGGATCGATTTCTGATGCGTATCAAGATGGGCTATCCGTCCTTGGAGGATGAGAAAGAGATCTTTCGCAGCCAACGTCGGGCTCATCCTCTGGAAAGCTTACAGTCAGTGATTAGCGCCGGCGATGTGCTCCAGATTCAGGAAACTGTGCGCGCGATCCACATAGACGAGGCTATCATCGACTATGCTCTACGAATCGCGGAGAAGACCCGCCACTCGGAATTCTTGAGCCTGGGGGTCAGTCCCAGGGGTTCGCTGGCATTGTTGCGAGCGTGCCAGTCGCGAGCCTTCGTACAAGGCCGCGACTACTGTTTGCCCGATGACGTGAAGAGCTTGGCCGCCTCTGTCTTGGCCCATCGCGTCGTGGTGAACCAGCGGACCGCTTCTACGCTGCGACGAAACGAAGAAGCCGAAAGGGTTCTGCAAGAGATCATTAGCGCCATGGAAGTCCCACTGTAGAGGAACCGGGACGTTGCCGGAAGAACGTTGAGAACTCCGCCATGCTCACGCATCACTCCGAGTCCGGCCATTTCAACTGGCGCCAGCTCCGTGCCAGCCTGGCAGCCACGCTGGCTTTGGGACTGGCCTTGGGGGCGGCGCTCGCCTCATCCCTGGCTGCAGGCGAAGGCAACTCGGCCGCTGCCATCTCGCTGGCTGTCTTCTCGCTTCTGCTGGCGTTGGTTGTGGCGCTGACCGTCGTGCCTCGACTGTTCCAGCGGGCGCGCCGCGAATGGCTGCGGCTCTCATTCCAGATCACGCGCGAGGGGCGGATCTTTCTTCTTGCCCTCCTTGTTGTTGCCATTGCCGCCTTTAACACCGGAAACAATCTGATCTTTATTATTCTCGCCGCCGCGCTGGCGCTCTCGGCTGTTTCGGAGCTTCTGTCGAACTTGAACTTGCGGCGGCTCGAAGCCGGGATCCATCTGCCGGATTGTGTTCCAGCTCGCCAGGCGTTCGTTTCAGTTCTCAGGCTGCACAATCCCAGAGTTTGGACCCCGGCCTTCTCCTGCTCCGTTGCAGGCCCGCTGGACCCGGTCCTGGAGCCAGAGGCGGCTTCGACACAGCGGGGCGGGGCGGCTGGAGAGGTGCCCACGCCGTTGGCGTACTTTCCTTTCCTGGAGGGGCGCAATGGTTCCCGGCAAAGTTTCTGGCTGCAGTTGCCACAGCGAGGACGATACCGGCTGAATTGTCTGGAAATCAGCACGCAGTTCCCTTTCGGCTTTGTGAAGAAGAGG
>JAKEER010000583.1 GCA_022616615.1 Acidobacteriota bacterium | reverse complement strand
CTGTAGAGTCTCTCTATCTCTCGGCTGCGCTTGCAAGGGAGGTTGGTGCGATTCCTTACTTGCACAAATGGAACCCAGCTGAACAGATGCTTCTTCTGGAGCCCAAGTCACGATATGGCAAAGTATCCAAAAGAATTTCTTGAGTTGTGCCGATCAGTCACAGCAAAGCGCCCGCGCACGGTAATTGATCACATTCTCAAGCACAGTCATATTTCGACGGAAGAGTTGAAGAACACCTACGGCTACAATCACCCACCCCGCGCCGCTCGTGACGTAAAGGAGCACGGCATACCCCTGGAGCGGTTCACGGTATTGGGGTCGGACGGGCGAAAGATAGCAGCCTACAGATTTTCCGATCCCGACAAACTCCGGTTTCGCCGCTTCGCGGGAAGAACGGGCTTGTCGAGGCAGATCAGGGAAACCCTGATTGAGAAGTACGGCTGCAAGTGTTTTATTTATCTTGAAGAGATGAATAAATCTGAACTGCAGATTGACCACCGTATTCCATATGAAGTTGCGGGCGATTCTCCGGACCTGAGCCCTGATGATTTCATGTTGCTTTGCGGTTCAGCCAATCGTGCAAAATCTTGGTCATGCGAACATTGTGAGAATTGGAAGAGCCTTCGAAAGAAGGAGATTTGCCTTTCCTGCTACTGGGCATATCCCGAGAACTACACCCACGTTGCAATGCGTCAAGTTAGACGCATTGATTTGGCAGGCAGAAGAGATACCTCAATATGAAAGGTTAAAGAGAGACGCCATGGTTAGTCAGCGAAAGATACCAGACTTCATAAAGGAGATCATCGAAAGGGCCCTAAAGAAGAACACCTAACCCCAGCGTCAACCCGACCGCCCACAAGACGGGCGGCGGGTTACGCTGCAGCCGTTAGGCCGCGAGAAGAGTGCCAAACGAGCGGGGAAATGGAGGTGAGCATTCTCAAGTGTACGTAGATCCGAAGGGCCAAATTGCTGGTGTGCACACCTTGATAGTCCGCGACTTCTTGCGTCGGTCTGGCGACTTTCACTGGGATATCAAATACGCCAGTCAACTTCTTGGCCTCTCCGAAGTCAGAGCTAAGCGGCTGGTGTCTGAGCTCCTGAAACTTGGCTACATCGAGGCCCATACAAACATGCGGAAGGGCAAGTCCTATTCGCGCACTCTGGCAGGCTCCACGTTTTCAGAGGCTTCAGCCGCACGGCCACTGAAGCGTGAAACTGCACGCCAGAAGCTTGAGGGGTTCTTGCAGCGCGTTCGTGAGGTTAATGAAAGCGAATACTTTCTTTACAAGGTCAAAAGAGTCCTCGTCTTTGGAAGTTATCTTCAGGACGACCGGGGGAAAATAAATGATATTGATGTCGCGGTTGAGTTGGTGCACCGCGAGTGTAACCCGGAGAAACGCCAAGTCGCAAATAAGCAAAGAATCGACGAGGCTTTCAAGGCGGGTCGACAGTTCCGAACCATCATTGACGAAATGTTCTGGCCGTACCATGAAGTTCTTTTGTTCTTGAAGGCGAGGTCTCGGGCGATTAGCCTACACACCACTGACGACGGGATTCTGAAAAACGCTCAGAGTCAGGTTGTCTTTGAAACGAACGGTGAAACGAGTTCTGCCTGACAGCAGCGTCAACCCGACCGCCCGCAAAACAGGCGGCGGGTTATGCTGTGATCGTTAGGCGTGAAGAGGTCCAAGGAAAGCAGAGGTACTGGGAGCATTGGACGGCCTTGGCACTTCTGCTATTCTTTGCTTTGAGAGATGGATTGGAGGACCTAGAAATGGATATATGCTTTTGACGAAATCGCGGCGGATGCTATGAAACTTCCGCTAAGGGATCGAGTTCGGCTTGCTCAACGCTTGGTTTCTAGCCTTGACGATGAGATTGAGACCGGAGTTGAGGCACTCTGGGTAGCGGAGGCGGACCGAGGAGCTAGGGGGTAAACTGCCAGGCGATGCACGCTGCTCGTTAGCAGTTGATGACGTTCTTGCTCCCATATGGTCTATCTGCCCGTAGCTGGTTCCATTCAAGCCAAGAGTGTTTCGCAAGGCCGATTACAGCGGCGTGATTGTGCCTACCTCTTCTAACGAGACTTCTCCCGCCCAGTACAAAAAGAATGTGAGGGTGCACTCCCGCATGCACGAGCGATCAAAAATGAATCATTGGAACTGGACCAGCACGCCGCCTATGATTGGCTCCGCGCAAATATTGTGGAGGTGCAAATAGTGGAGCGATAGGTTTTTGTCTAGGATGACGAACGAATTTTATTTTTAGGCACGAGACGGACAGATACATCGTCTCGAATATCGCGGGAATACGTGAACGAAATTGTGCGCGACACGATACAAAAGGAGATGCGTTCTCAGTAATCCTTTGATTCAACCACCGGTTTTATGTCGATCACCGGGGTTCCGTCGATCGCTTCGATTGGACCGATATGCAAACGACCTGGATTGATTTCCAGAACCTTCACACGATGAAGCGCTAAGGGGTTCGGACGATCGGGTGACCGAGTCGAAAATACTCCTGTAAGAGGATTAGATACGTCCCCTCTAGGGTGAACCTTAAGCACCTCCCTGCGAGCCCGATGAAACCAGGTGATGACAATGATTTCGTCACCGACCTGCATTCGATCCAGGCCATCTGTGTATGCTGGAATCATCTCCAGAAAGGCATTGGGCGCACCCTCCGTGTAAAACAAAGGAGCGTCTTCTCTGTTTTTGATTTCAGATCGAATCACTCCGATAGGCTCAATGGAGAAAGTCTTCACACACTACCTCCAATCATCAACGATCATTGCGGCACCTGGCCGGCAAGCCTTTAACCTGCGCTCGAAAAAATTCGTCTCGGACCGGCTCCGGGCCAGCTTCATGGCTTCTTCAAAGTGCTTCGCCGCCTCCGCCGGGCGGCCTGCAAGAAGGTGAAATTCCCCCTGGGCCGCCGGATAAAAGGGATAGTCCTTGAGCTTGGCAGGATCGGGAATCTTCTTTAATTCGGCCAAACCTTCTTCCGGCCCCAGAGCTTTGCCCAAAGCAATGGCCCGGTTCAAGGCTACGATGGGCGAGGGTTTCAACCGGTAAAGAATGTCGTAAAGTTCCAGGATTTTGGCCCATTCGGTTTTCTCGTAGGTCAGGGCCGCGCAATGCAAAGAGGCGATTCCCGCTTCCAGGTGGTACTCGCTCAATTCGTTTCCCATCAAGGCTTTTTCCAGGTAATGGAATCCCCTCCCCATCAAATCCCGATCCCATTTGGAACGGTCTTGTATTTCCAGTTGGATCAGACCGCCATCGTCGTCCATCCGGCCGGAAAGACGGGCCGCGTGGAAACAAAGGAGCGCTAGCAGGGCATGGGTCTTGGGCTTTTCTCCTTCCGGATGCTCGCTTAAAAGAAGCGCCAGGCGGATAGCCTCGAAACAAAGGTCCTCCCGCACCGTCTGTTCGGATCGGCTGCCGTGGTAGCCCTCGTTGAAGAGAAGGTAGATGGCCTGGTAAACCGCCTCCAGGCGCTGGGGTATTTCCGAAGCGTTGGTGATTTCCACGAAAGTCCCCGAAAGCCGGAACAGTTTCCGCGCCCGGCTCAGTCTTCTTTCGATGGAATCCTCGCTGGCCAGGAGGGCGTGGGCGATCTCGGAAACGCTGAAACCGCAAAGTGTTTTAAGGATGAGCGTCACCTGGGCTTCGGTTGAAAGCTCCGGATGACAGCAGGAAAACATCATGCGGAGCTGATCGTCCTGGATCTCCTTTTCAAAGGCCGGCGTTTCCCCGGGCAGATCCTCCCGGAGCCTCAATAGGTAAGCGAGCTCCGGGGCGAAGTAGCGGAATTGATCGTCCCGCCTCAGGAGATCGATGGCCCGGTTGCGGGCCACCCGCATGAGCCAGGCGGAGGGACTGTCGGGAAGGCCGTGAATAGACCACGTTTCCAGGGCCCGGCAAAGGGTGTCCTGGACCACGTCCTCGGCCAGGTCGAGGCGGCCCAACCCGAAAATCCTGGTTAAATAAGAGACTATTTTTCCCGCCTCCCGGCGGAAAAGATGATCGACTAATCCCGGTACGTCTTCCGTAAAGGCCTCCTGGGCGAAGAATCCTATATGGAAACGAAGGGGCGGATCTCCACCGTTCCGTCGCCTTCCAGGATCGGACAGTCCTTGGACAATTCTACCGCCTGGTCCATGTCCTTGGCCTCGACGAGCATATAGCCCTGGATGGAGTCCTTGACCTCGACGTAGGGACCATCGGTGACGGCCTTGGCCTTGCCCCGGACAACCTTGCCCGTTCCATCCAACCGCTCTCCGAGCTGCTTGATATGGCCGTTCTTTTCCAGGCTATCTTTCCAGTCCATCCACTTGTTCATGGTGTGTTGCATCTGTTCGGGGGACATGGACCGATAGGCTGCCGGATTGCTCCGGAATAAAAACATAAATTTCGCCATTTCGCTTCTCCTTTTCCTATTTCATTCGAGTTTGACGCCAAGTCGGTTTGGCGCCTCTTTTTCCGACCTGATTTTACGGCCTCCACTTATACGACGAATGGGAAAGTCGAAACCGGACACACGTAAGTTGCGGACTTAAGAAAAGTGCCCGGCCCTTCTAGTCGCAGGATGCCCCAAAATTCCTCCCACCACGCACGCAGTGGCAATGAGCACGGTGGTACCCAGTAGGCGATGACGCACCGTCGGATATCTGGGGAGCAACAAAGATCGAGTGGAGTAAATCAGTTTGGGAATCTTCTTTGGATACTGGACTGCGCACCCTGCATCTGGCCGCGGATACGCACGCCATCACTAGCCACTTCGCGATACCGCTGCTCATCAAGACGCCAGGCGGACTGGTTGTCGAGATTACTGACGGAACTGATGAGTACAACGCAACCAACTACCGGGTCTCCTTCTTCTACGACCTGGCCAAGGCGTCAGTGAATCGAATGGCGTTCGCGCTGGCGCACGAGTTGCGGCCCTACAGCGCGACAGCTGTGTCACTCACTCCGGGTTGGCTGCGATCAGAGGCCAGGCTCGAGGCTTATGGCGTTACCGAAGACAACTGGCGTGATGCGACAACGCGCTCGCCCCACTTTGCCATTTCCGAGAGTCCAGCGTTCGTCGGCCGGGCCGTAGCGGCGCTCGCGCAAGATCCCAACGTGTCGCGCTGGAACGGAAAGTCGCTGTCCAGCGGGCAGCTGGCGAAAATCTATGGCTTCACCGATCTCGACGGCAGCCAACCGGATTGCTGGGGGTACGTCACTGAAGTGCAGGACGCAGGCAAACCCGCCGACGTGGCCGGCTATCGCTGACACCTGCGGCAGACCAATCACGCGGTGCCGCGGGGGTCATGTTCGGTACGATCTTGTGGGCCTCCATGCGATGCAGATTCCAATTCTCATCATCGGGATTCTGACCAATCATGATTTTTTCTGCAAACCGTACACTCGGTTTTGACGCCAGGTCGGCGCCTCTTTTTCAGGCCTGATTTGACTTACTCGCTGCAGAACGCCCGGCTTCGTGAAGATGGCTACGCCACCTGGGAGGAGGAAGACTACTGCTCACCTCCCTTGGCAGAGGAAAGAGCAGCGGCCTTGGATGAATTCTTCGATGAACTGAATGTCACGCCCGTTAAGGAGGGCTCAGCCTGGGAGAAAACGGAGGGACTTCCACGGCTTTTCCCTGAACTCACACACAAGCCATGAAGACGTGCCCAACCAGGCGCTCCAGCCTGCCGCGGGACTGGTGCCACCCATTGATCCGAAAACAAGCAACCTCATGGTAAAGAGAGCGCAATGGTGAGCGATGCCGCCGCCGCAAGGGCCGTCCGCCGTGGTTCCGGGCCGTCCAACCGGTGACGTAGCCGGCCCACAGGCTCGCGCCATCGGCGCCAACGCGCCGCCCCAACGAGCGCTCATCCACATGATACTCTGTGCCTTCAGTTGTTCATCCTGCGACCCTGGTCGAAGCGCCACTGCCAGATCCGGTTGAGCATCACTCTGGCGATCAAAGGTTTTCGGGCCCGGTAAGCCACCGTGCCAATTCCAGACGGCCGGTGCCCAGTTTCACCTCGGGCGGATGACTCTCCTCCAGAACCAGCGGGAAACGTTTGCCCGCAAGGCGGCAGGCCGGTGGGGTAGAATCTGACGCGCCGCAACAGGGTGGCTTTGGAAGCGGGCCGAGCTGGTTCCAGTCCGTTTTGTTCCAGCCCGGCCAGGATGCATCGGTCAATGGGGTTTTTGACCCAGGAGACCGCTTTCACGGCTGGTGGTTTCTGCGGTTAGACCGGCTGAAACGCCCAGTGCGACTGAGCGTGCGATCCTCAATACGTCGAAACAAACAATTGTCCGATCACTGATCCTTCCGCGTCGTCCGCGCATTCGCAGGCAGCATCGACCGCAAGGGGTCCTTGGTCTCCTTGGCCAGTTGTAGCAGCCGCCGATGCATCTTCTCGATCTGGTTCTTCTGAGAAGATTCCTGGATAAGATTCCGAGTCTCCTTGGGATCAGCGCGTAAATCATACAGTTCCGATAAATCGCCGTTGAAGTAAACGGCGTATTTGTGCGTGGGAGTTCGGAGGGCACGCCAGGTTGGGATTGGCGCGGGCGGTGTTGCGGACGGCACGGCGGCCGGTTGCTGCGGTGGAGGCGCAACGCGATAGCCCGGCGTATCCCCTGGTACCGCGCCTTCCGCTCCCTGCCATTCGATGTACACCTCGGAGCGCCAGGCCTTCAAGCCTCCCGCGGCCCGACCACTCCCGCTGAATAGGGGACGCAGGCTACGGCCGTCGAGCTTCTCCGGACCTTTAAGTCCAGCTAGGTCGTAGAGGGTCGGCGCCAGGTCAATATTCCGGACCAACTCGTCGCTAACGGTGCGCGGGCGAATTGCTGGCGGATAGCGCATCAGGAAGGGAATTCGCACCGATTCCTCGTGCGGCGTCATCTTTTCGAAGCGGCCGTGGTCACCCAGGAAGTAGCCATTGTCCCCGGCAAAAACCAGAATCGTGCGATCCAATTGGCCGATCTCTGCCAAGGCCTGCATAATGCGTCCCACGTAGTCGTCAAGCGCCGCGATACAGCGATAGTAGTTCCTAATTTTCTTGATGGCGAGTTGTTCCCTTGCCATGCCAGCTGGAGGCGGAGTGCCTGGCGGCCGCGGCTGGTCAAAACCACTGTCGGGGATGTCGGCGGTGGCCCTGAAGAAGACCGGCTTCTTTGTCTTATCTTCGTTAAAAGTTGCCGGAAGCGTGATTTCATCCGTTTCGAATAACGCGTCGAATCGAGGCGGAGCTGTCTGCTGGCTATGGGCTTCTTTGTAAGCTACGACCATCGCAAACGGACGTTCGCGGTTCTGGCGGATGAAATCGGTGGCGAAGCCGGTCAAGAGATCGCCGTTCGCGCCAGTCAGCTTCCTTCTCTGTCCATCGATGTTGACGTCAGGGTCCACGAATAACCCCTGGTTCACGAAGCTCACCCATCGATCCACACCGGGCAGCGGCTCATCTGTGTTGTAGACATGCTTCTTGCCAATGAAGGCAGTACGGTAAGCGGCATCCCGGGCGACACTCAGGAAGCTGGGAGGGAACTTTTCGGGCCACGGCCCGTTATTGGTGCGGAAGCCGGAGGTGTGGCCATAGAGTCCGCTGAGAAAGGCCGCCCGGCTAGGTGCGCAAAGCGGGGTTACGACAGTAGCTTGTCTCAGCCAGATTCCCTCATTGGCTATACGATCCAGGTTCGGTGTCTTGAGAAGAGGGTGTCCTGCGATTCCGAGAGCATCGTGGCGGTGATCGTCTGACAGAATAAACACAACGTTGGGCCGCTGAGCCGTCTGAGCGTGGGCGACCAGCATGGGCGGAGGCAGCAGCTTGCTCAGAGAAAAGATGAAGAATTCTGTT
>JAKEER010000582.1 GCA_022616615.1 Acidobacteriota bacterium | reverse complement strand
TTTTGGTCGGGGCGATAGGATTTGAACCTACGACCCCCTGCGCCCAAGGCAGGTGCGCTACCAAGCTGCGCTACGCCCCGACTGTCAAGCGCGTCGGATTGTAGATTACTTCCCCAGCGAGCGCAACGTGGATTTGGGCTGCGCGTTTTCGGGCTGTTTCGAGTGACTCCTGAAACCAATTGCTCGCTGAGGACGCCCGCCTAGTCGAAGGAGTTCCATTCTCCAGGAGCTGAAACAGCTCTAGCAAAGAGCGCTACGGGTGGGTCGCCCGGCGCTTTTCGGCCTTCTCAAAGTTGGCTTTGGCCTCGCCCACCACCAGGTTGCGGCCCTTGAATAGAAATCCATTCAGGCGTTTGGTTTCCCTTTCCATCTCTTCGCGCGTAGAAACTTCGACAAAACCAAAGCCGCGCGACTTGCCGGTATTGAAGTCGTTGACAATTTTCACGGCCTCAACACGGCTGCCCTCGCTGCCAAAGAGATCCTGCAGTTCCTGTTCTGAGGCGCGATAGGACAGATTCCCAACGTAGATTCGGTAAGACATAAGTCTCCTTACTTTTCCGCCAGAGCTGAGCCATCCAGTCGGAATGCAATGAAGAGTTTGAGATGCCGAAAAGGAATCTTTTCTCTGTCGGAATTTCTAAGGAGCGAAGCCAGGTGAATCCGTTCACTGCAGGATAGAAGGCCGCTCAAAACACTGAAAGGCCCGGCCGGCCAGTGGTTCGGAACCCCGATGGATTCGCGAGCATAGGCACACAACGCTCCGGGAAAACTCTCCGGAGAGCTTCGCGCTGCGAATGCCAGGCACCGCGACACCGCGCCGAAAGCCGGCCTGCTGCTGTCGTCAGACATAGAAACCGAGTGACTAGAGAAAAATTGGGCCGAATCTACTCCAAAGCTGCGGCAGATGTCAAAAAGAATTTCAAGCTCTGAACCGAGCCAAAACAGAGGAAATCTCGATGGTCCGTAGGAGGATGCTTGGAGGGAATCGGCGCAATCTTTCGGCAAGCTGAAACCTCAGGGTGCTAGCTGGCGGTCCCGTGAGGCTAAGACTTTCCCGGCACACCGAGTTCCGGTGTTCAGCCTGAGGCGGGCATTTTATGGTGAAGAGGCGATCGAGACGTCAGCAAGAGTAGAAGCCGTTCACTAAAGACTCTTCTAGCCCGAGGGACGACAGGAAATCGCACAACCCTGGAATTAGGCTAGTTCCAGACGCCCGGGATGGCGGCATGGCAGGAAGGACAGGCCCCTTCGGTGAGGAGGTTCTGCAGCACTCGGAAGCCGCGGCGCTCGATGAGGAGAGCGTTGCAGTCAGGGCAGCAGGTGTTTTCCCAAGCGCCGACATGGCCCGGCAGGTTCCCTGCGTAGACGTAGCGAAGACCTGCCGCTCTTCCGATTTCAGCAGCCCGAATGAGCGCGCTGACGGGAGTGTTGTCCGGGCCAGTCATCTTGTAGTCTTTGTGGAATGCCGTCACGTGCCAGGGGATGTCCGATGAAATGCCAGCGAGAAAGCGGGCTATCTCGCTGAGCTCTTCGCTGGAGTCGTTGAAGCCGGGAATGATCAGCGTGACAATTTCCAGCCAGAAGCCCTTTTCATAAAGCTGCCGAATCGTCTCAAGCACGCCGTCGAGGCGGCCCCCGAGTTTGCGATAGTTTCGGTCGCGGAAGCTCTTGAGGTCCACCTTGTACAGATCGACCCAGGGGCGCAGGTAGTCGATCACCTCGGGCGTTCCATTTCCGTTCGAGATGTAGGCCGTCTTGAGGCCCTGCTGTTTGGCTTCGCGAAAGACCTCAACAGCCCATTCGCTCGTGATTAAAGGTTCGTTGTAGGTGCTGGCGAGGATTCTTGCTTGATAACGCCGGGTCAGTTGAACCAGATCGTCTGCCGTGACATCGCGCGGAGGCGCAGTGGAATTGGGATCGCGTAGGGCCTGCGAAGTAAACCAATTCTGACAATAGGCGCAATGGAAGTCGCAGCCGAGCATCCCGAAACTCATGGCCAGCGAGCCGGGCAGCGCATGAAAGAAGGGTTTCTTTTCGACCGGATCACACTGCAGCGCTCCCACGTAACCCTGAGGAACGTAGAGCGTACCTGCGTGGTTGAAGCGAACTTTACAGATGCCGGGCAATCCTTCCAGGATGACGCAGCGGTGCCCGCAGGCGAAGCATCGCACCCGGTTGTCGTGAAGCTTCTCGTAAAGGATGCCCTCTACAGTGCGCTCCGACAGCACGTCGCGTAGAGTGCTGGGTTCTTCAGTCCTTGCTACCATACTCAACTTTCAACAGCCGAGGCCGTTCTTGCCGAGCCGTGCAAGCCGTTCGCTAGAACTTGGGCTTCAGTCCGGCTTGCTTGCAAAGCTCGTTGGCAGTGATTCGATCAGTGGCGCCATGCCGTTTAATGGGAACCGTCTTCACCTGATTCGTGTAGATCGAGTGCTTTCCTCCCTCCCGAAGCAGAGAAAACCCAATCTCCTCGAAGTATCGGACGAGGTCCCGGCGCTTAACCGGCATTTCAGACCTCGACGGGAATCTGCTCCAGCAGAGCCCTTCCCGCAGGAATTTCCTTCCTCTGTTCTCTATACGCAGCCACCATTTCCCGCACGGCATCTTCCAGCAGTTCTCTGCATTTCTCCAAAGACTTGCCTTCCGTTATGACTTCAGGCCACTCAACAAGCTGCCCCATGTACCCCGAGCGGATCTTCGTGTATTTGGCTGTGTAAGTATGAATCAAGCTTCCTCCTGTCCGCGTGCAAATCATTTAGAAAGACCGTCGCGAATCGCCTGCTTCACACCTTCTCTGGCACTACAAATGGCGCCCGATACTCTCGAGTCAGCAGGCGGTCGGCATCTTCGTCACCCACAAACTTTTCGCCCTTGCTGTCAAACACCAGTGTCCGGCCGGTGCGATAGGCGATATTGCTCAAATGACACATCGCTGCTGACCAGTGTCCTTCCTCGACGTTGGTGCGGAGCCCTTCCACCTTCCGGGAGCGCACCGCGTCAATGAAGTTCGCATAGTGGATCGGGCCGTTGCTAGCGAATTTTTGAAACTCGTCGGAACGCGCATTCTCTTCCGCTTCGCTGCAACGCTCCCCCGCCTCATTCTTCCGGCCAAAGAACGTGGCCCACTCATCAAAGCCCAGGTGCATCCAGCCTTCCGAACCGTAGACGAGCAACCCCATCGTGATCCTGTCCTCGGCATTGGTATAAAGGCCGCGGACTTCCAGTTGCACGCGTGTCCCGTCGGCATACTCCATTGATGAAAGCTGCGTGTTCGGCGTTTCCTGGGTGCCCGCATAGACATCCACGCCTCCCATGCTCATGATACGTCTGGGATGCTCACGCTTCCGGAGGATATGGCGCGCCAGATCGGTCATGTGCGGGCCGTTGTTTCCAGTCTCGCCGTTGCCCGTATCCCAGAACCAGTGCCAGTTATAGTGAAAGCGGTTCTCGTTGAATGGAGCCATGGGCGCCGGTCCGCGGAAAAGGTCGTAATGCACTTCGGCGGGCGGCGCTGAGTCGGGCTTGCGGCCAATATCCTCGCGCGGCCGAAAGCAGACGCACTTGATCATGTAGATCTTGCCCAGCTTGCCGGAGTGGAGATAGTCTACAGCCGAGAGCATAAGCGGACGGCTGCGATGGTGCGTTCCCACTTGCACAATGCGCTGATTCTTGCTGGCAGCCTCCACCATCTTGCGGCCCTCGGCAACGCTGTAACAAGCAGGCTTCTCGACGTAGACATCCTTGCCCGCCTGACAAGCCCAGATCGTCGCCAGCGCATGCCAGTGATTGGGCGCAGCGATGGAAATGGCATCGATATTCTTATCCTCCAACAGCCGCCGGATGTCGGTGTATGCCTTGGGGCGATGCCCGGTGGCGGCTTCAACACCAGCCAGGGCCTTCGGGAAGAGCCTTTCATCAATATCGCAAACGGCTGCCACACTGACGTTCGGCACCTTTGGGTAGTTCTTGAGGTGAAAAGCGCCCTGCCCTCGAATGCCCATGACGGCCACATTCACGGTCTCGTTCGGGCTCGACCTGGCAAAGCCTGTTCTCAGAGCAGGTCCCGTCAGTATCGCCGCTTTTGCGGAGTTCTTGATGAATTCACGCCGGTGTGATTGGCGCATGTCAACCTCCTGGAACTTCCTTTCGAAGCCGGACAAAAGGTCAGAGATAATCTTACTTCAGCCGCGTGTCCAAAGCGAATCGTTTAGTGTTGCGCGTATCGCGCCGGCCTATTGCGATGCCGGCTGAATCTTGTTTCGCTTGAGTCTTGATTCCGGGCCGATTTGCAGGTAGTCTCTCGGCATCCCGGTTCAGAGCAGTGTGTAGAGGAGCCACTGATGCTGCTGGGCGGTGCCACGACGGATGAAAATGTGGGAGCCGCTCGTGCGTCCGCTGACGCCTGAGCGGCGATTGGTCGTCTTAACCGAGGCCCTGAGATCGCCGCTGGGGACAGCGGCTCCCACTTTCTAGACCCATTTTCAGGAGACCAGGAGGCTGCCGAAACTCATGGATGTTTCTTCCCACGATGTTCTTCTGGTGGGTGGCGGGGGTGCGGGTCTGCGCGCGGCCATCGCCGTTGCCGAGTTGAACCCCAAACTCAGCGTGGCTGTGGTTTCCAAGGTCTATCCAATGCGAAGTCACACGGTCTCTGCTGAAGGGGGAGCCGCTGCCGTGATCAAGCCAGGCGACAGCCTGGAAGATCATGCCTATGACACGATTTCCGGCGGCGACTGGCTGAGTGATCAGGATGCGGTGGAGGCTTTCGTCAAGGAAGCTCCCGAGGAGATGTTGCGGCTGGAACATTGGGGTTGCCCTTGGAGCCGAGAGCCGGACGGACATATTGCTGTTCGGCCGTTCGGTGGGATGAAGAAGGAGCGCACTTGGTTCGCCGCCGACAAGACTGGCTTCCACATGCTTCACGCCCTTTTTCAGACCTCCCTCAAGTACGGCGCCATTACCCGATATGACGAATGGTTTGTCAGCCGGTTGCTGGAAGATGACGGGCGAGTTCAGGGGGCGGTCGCCATCGACCTGATGTCTGGCAAGATTCAGGCTATCACTGCCAAGGCGGTGATTCTTTGCACCGGGGGTTGCGGCCGGGTCTTTCCTTTCACTACCAATGCCAACATCAAGAACGGTGATGGCATGGCGCTGGCTTACAGGGCGGGCGGGCCCTTAAAAGATATGGAGTTCGTGCAGTACCATCCCACGGGTCTGCCCTTCACCGGCATCCTGATTACCGAAGCCGCTCGCGCCGAAGGCGGCTTCCTTCTCAACAAGGACGGATACCGGTACTTGCAGGATTACGACTTGGGAAAGCCGCAACCCAAACCAGTGCTGCGTTCGATGGAGCTGGGACCACGCGACCGTTTGTCTCAAGCCTTCGTGAAAGAACAGGAGAAAGGCCGCACCATTGAGGGCCCCTATGGTTCGGTTGTCCATCTGGATCTTCGTCATCTGGGCGAGAAGGTCATCAACACCAAGCTTCCCTTTGTTCGTGAGCTATGTCTTAAGTACGAGAATATCGATCCTGTCAAAGAGCTAATTCCGGTTAGGCCCGTTGTTCACTACATGATGGGTGGTGTCCATACCGATATCAACGGGGCCACACCGCTCCGGGGATTGTTTGCCGCAGGTGAGGTTGCCTGCGTCAGCATCAACGGCGCCAATCGCCTGGGCTCCAATTCCCTGACCGAACTTCTGGTCTTTGGCGCTCGAGCCGGCAGGTCCGCAGCAGCTTTCGCATTGGAGCCTCCGACACCCAATGGGCGCGTCCTCGCCCAAGCTGAGGATGAGAAGCGGAGATTGGAAGAGCAATTTCTTCGGAAGACTGGAGGGCGCGAGAGCATCGCGACTCTCAGGGAGGAAATGCAAAAGACTATGGAGAAGAGCGCGGGAATTTACAGGACAGGCGCGTGGCTCGCCGAAGCCGCAGCAACTCTGCGAAGACTGCAGGAGCGCTTTCGAGACGTTGCCATGTCTGATCACAGCCGCACCTTCAACACCGAATTGACTGCGGCGCTGGAACTCTCCTTTATGCTGGACGTGGCTGAAGCCATCGTCCAGAGTGCGTTAAATCGAACAGAATCGCGCGGGTCTCATCAGCGCACTGACTTCCCCAAGAGAGATGACGGCCAGTTTCTGGCTCACTCGCTGGTTTTCCACAAGAAAGACGGTACACCCCAGGTGCAGTACCTTCCGGTAACCATCACTCGCTGGCCTCCCGCAGAGCGCGTCTACGGAAAGTAGGGGGAACATGGCTGAAACCATCACTCTTGAGGTGACACGTTATCGTCCCGAACAGGAGACGGAACCCACCTTCCAACGCTTCGAGGCGCCTTTTCGAAAAGACTGGGTTGTGCTCGACGCACTCAATTACATCAAGGACAAGCTCGACACGTCGCTCTCGTACCGCTGGTCCTGCCGTATGGGAGTTTGCGGGAGTTGCGGAATGATGGTGAACGACGAGCCCAAGCTCACGTGTGCCACCTTCCTGTCTGACTACACGCCAGGACCTGTGCGGGTTGAACCATTGCGGAATTTTCCGGTTGTTCGAGACCTCGTCATTGCAATGACCGATTTCATGGTGAAACTGCAACGCGTGAAGCCCTGGCTCATCCGAGAGCAGGAAAAACCGTTGTCTGAAGGGGAGTACCTCCAGACCCCAGAGCAGTTGGACGTCTACAAGCAATTCAGCATGTGTATCAACTGCATGATCTGCTATGCTGCTTGCCCCGTCTACGGGCTCGACCCACACTTCCTCGGGCCGGCCGCAATCGCCCTGGCGCAGCGCTACAATCAAGATTCCCGCGACCAGGGGTCACAGGAACGTCTCGACATTCTTTCCCAGCATGATGGCATTTGGGGGTGCACGTTTGTGGGCGAGTGCACGAAAGTTTGTCCCAAGCACGTGGACCCGGCCGGAGCAATTCAGCAATACAAGTTAGCAGCTACCAAGGACTGGTTTAAGTCCTTTCTCCTTCCATGGAGTGCCAGATGAATCAGCCGCCGGCTTACACCGCCCATCATCCCAGGTGGTATCGCACCCGCGTTTCGACCTACTGGTGGAGTCGCAAATGGGCCTATTTCCGATTCATTGTGAGAGAACTGAGCAGCATCTCTGTCGCTTATTTTGTGGTGCTCACTTTAATGCAGCTCCATGCCTTGCGACAGGGGGCTGAAGTGTATGCCGAATTTCAGGAGTGGTTGAGGAGGCCGCTCCTGATCACGCTGAACGTGATCAGTTTGTTCTTTGTGTTGTATCACGCTATTACTTGGTTCAACCTGGCGCCCAAGGCGATCGCTGCTCGGTACCGTGGGAAACGAATTCCCGACGTGTTGATCACGGCATCCAACTATGCTGCGTGGCTGGCGGTATCAGGGGGTTTAGTCTGGCTGCTCGCGGGAGGATAAATGATCAAGAGATCCAATGAACCGTTCCTTTGGTTCCTCTTTAGTGCTGGCGGTGTTGTCGCGGCTTTTCTGATGCCTGTCCTGCTGTTCTTGCACGGTCTGGCTTTTCCGTTGGGATGGCTAAAGCCTTCTGGCTATGAAAAAACTCTTGCTCTGGTGAAACACCCCATGACGCGACTTCTCTTATTTGTAGTCTGCTCCCTTCCGCTTTTCCACTGGGCCCATCGGTTTCGCTTCACCCTTTACGATGGCTTACAGATCAAACATCTCAATGAAGTGATTAGTTTTTTCTGCTATGGCGGGGCCATTGCTGGCACTGCTCTAGCAGGCTACCTCTTATGGAACATCGCCTAATACTGCTTTTCGAAATGCGATGCATCGGTCCGGAGCGGCTCCGCCGCCCGATGTGCGGAACGGCTGTGCTTTCCGCAGGGGCCCTTTAGTGGATCGGGGCTGTGCCCAGCGAAACGGGGGCGCAGCGCCGATGAAATGAGAGTTCAGCGGAAAGTCGGAGACTTTCCAGGCCAGCTGGAGATTGGACATTTTGATTCCCCTCCTCGGCTGAGGAGGGGCGGGCGCTGGCGCAGCCTGCGCCGGGGTGGTGCGGCCGGCCCTTGCGGAAACCTCCAATCGGACGTTTCGTGCCGCAAAGGCTCTTCCTCGATACGAAACGCTTGAATGACGGTTCTCGGTGGATCCCTCAGACCAC
>JAKEER010000581.1 GCA_022616615.1 Acidobacteriota bacterium | reverse complement strand
GATTTTTGAGACTGATCACTCCCAGAGCACTCCACGCCAACAAGGCTGCGCCGCGCAAGCTGGTCGCCGGATCGCTCAACACGCAGACCCTGCGTTGCAGGACGTCTGCCCGCATTTGGTCCCAGCCCGCGCGGTACATTCATGTCGAACGCAATGGTGTAATCTATGTCCCCGTCCCATAGCGGAGCGGGCTGAGCATTTCGATAATTCTTCACATGCCAGTTCTTGGCGTGTGGGGCAAGCCGCACCAGGACTGCCCGCCAATTGGGCAACTGGCCAGGTTCCCGGCACAGGTTCCGGATGTCAGGATTGATTCCCACGTTGGACAGACCGACGCGCTCCAAAAGCCGCACGCATAACTCCGGCGTGTCGAGCAAACCATCGTCATGAATATCGATGGCGATGGTGACTCCCCCCTTGGCTGCCCGGTTCCCCAGGTGTGCGACCAGCTCGGCTGCACGCTCATGTTCAGAGTCCGGTGCCTCACAGCCGCGCATAGGCGCTCTCTCCGAACCCGGCAGCGTTGGCATAGACAGAGAAATATTTACAATTTCGACCCGAAGAATTTCCACCACCTCGATCGCCGGCTCCACTTCAGCGAAATGAAGGCTTGCCTTCGGAGTGCGCGTGAAAATACAGCGGTTGATGTTGATGCCGGAAATGCACAGCCCCGCATCTGTGACCTCCTCGGAAAAAGCCTTCAACTCCGGGAAGCTCAGATTCCGGAAATCAAACCAACGAGGTGAAAGTTCGATGCCTTCAAATCCGGTGGCCGCCGCCCACTCAAGCAAGCGGCCACGTTCCGCAAGCGATGGCATAGCACTCCATTTCCATCGAGGTATGAGAGCGATCGTGGCAAAGGCCCATCGCATTGAATTCCCCCACCCGCTGCTAATCCTGCCAACTCGACCAACTCCAGCAGGCGATCATCCTGCGCCGATGCATAAGTGGCAAAGGTGGCAGCCAGTGCCTTTAAGTTCTCTTCCGCATTCTACGATGGGTTCCCTCATCGCTCTCAACCAACAGAGCCACAAGTGAAACTCCGAGATCGTCCCACAGCCAATGATTGCTCCACGTAATTTGTTCATTGCTAATCGTCGGGTACAGGCAATCCGCAAAATATCATCTGGCCCTTGGTGTTCTTGGCGTTTCTTTTTTGCCAAGCAGCATCACGGCTCTTTCGACGTAAAGTGGCGTCTCAGTGGACCCGTACTAAGGCAGATACCACCCAACGATATGATCGGCATGACTCCCGCCATGCTGAACGCCAGGGCGAAGCTGCGCGTTTCCTCGACAGCATGGCCCACCAGCAGCATGAAGATGGCGCCAGAAAGCGAACCGGCTCCGCCGAGCAGCCCGGCAACCGTGGATACCTTTTGGGCCGAGACTTCCGACGTAAAGGCCAGATAGTTCACCATGAACCACCCCAAACCAAAGGTCGCTAGGCAAAGGACCCCGGTAATGGCATCCACACGTTGGGTCTGCGAGATGATTGGGACACTCATCATACACAGCGTCCCGACAACGGTTACCAATAGTCGGGCGCCCGGCACGCTGAATCGCCGCGACAGCAGCGCCACCACGACCCCTCCACTCCACAGACCCACGTCCAGCGCCAGGTAGACCAGCACCAGTCGTCCGGCGAGTTCCTTGCCAAAACCGACATCGGCATATTTCTCGAAGTAACGTGGCAACCAGGTGGTGTAGAAATATTGCAGCGGATTGAGAAACGTGGTCGCGATGAACAAGCCCCAAAACGTGCGCGAGCGGAGGATCTCCGCAAGCGAAGCGACCGGACTTCCGGACCTGGCAAGACCAGTGCCGGCTTGTTCCTGGAGCGGGGTATCGCTGTCGATGCGCGGCTGAGGGCGGGACGACAACCATCCCAGCCAAAGGGCTACCCAGACGAAACCCACGGCGCCGACCACCACGAAAGCCATCCGCCAGTTGTAGGCCAGTGTCAGGTAAATGATGACTGGCGGCGCAATCAATGCCCCAATACTGGTGCCGCTTTGAAAAATGCCGGTGGCCAAAGAACGCTGGCTGGGTGGAAACATCCGCGAGACCACCCGCAACGCCAGCGGCCAGTTCGGGGATTCACACATCCCCAACAGCACCCGGAAGAAGAATAGGCTCCAAAACCCCTTTGCCAGGGCCGTCAACGCGCCTGCCAGCGACCACGCGCTGACGGCAACCGCGTAGGTCCATCGCACCGGTATCCTGTCGAGAACGGTCCCCACCAACAATTGAGAAATTCCGTAGGAAAACAAGAAGCCAAAGAAGATCTTGCCCAGGTCCGCATCGTTCAGCCCGATCTCGTCGGCGATCTTCGAGGCGGAAACCGAAATCGTCTGCCGGTCCAGGTAGTTCAGCACAGTCGCCAGGAACAACAGGCTGCAGATAAACCACGGTACATAGCCGTTTCCAAGCCCAGCTAAGCCAGGTCTCGAATCCTTAGGTGCACATGCTTCGGCGATTGGTTCGGGCATCGGTGGATCACACCATTCGGAGGAGTTTGGCGGGATTTTCGCGCGCCATGCATCTGACTTCTTCTTGGCTGAAGCCCGCTTCTAAGAGCCGCTTGATGAAATCGCGCATTCCCTCTAGCGGCGTGGGGTACTGCGGCATGCCATAATCGCTCGCGATAACGGTGGTTTCCGCGCCTACGGCGCGGATTTGCTGAACCATTGTTTCAAAAGTAACATGTCCCACTAGATCAGGCTGAGTGGAGACCAGGCAACGCTCGAAGTAAACCACGCCAAGGGGCGCAAGTCTTTGTTGAACTTCGACTGGCATTGCGGTGACGCCCCATTCAGGGTGGGTGACACTGATGCGCTGCACACCGGCCGACAGCGCCTCTTCGATGAGTACGCAGGATTCCTCCGGCGAAAGATGACCTGTGGCCAGAATCGCGTTGGAATCCGACACCAGCCGGAGAATCGTCACAACTTGGTCGCGGAGTTTCGTGCCGTTAAGAATCGTGAGGCCGTCTCGGCCTCCGAAGTACTGCTTGTGATTGGCCGCTGACTGCGTGGGCATGCAAACTTGGACGGCTCCCATTCGAAGAGCCGCATTGACTGCATGCGGATTGAATCCACCCACCGTGTCGTTCAGGACAATGCCGCCAAACACTCGAAAGTCTGGAAAGACCCGATTCAGCAGGTAGGCCCGTTCGCAAGTGGAGCTGACATGTGACTTCAGAACGAGAGCGCGCATGCCGGCGGCCCTGGCCTGCTCAACCAGCTCGAGGTCATCGAGCTTGCGCGGGATGACGTCGGGGAAGCTATGTACGTGGGTATCGATTACGCCTCGGAGTAAGTTCATGGTCGAGTCAGACGATAAGAGTTTTTGAGGTTCTTTCCTTCCCTCAGCAGCGCCCAACGATCGATGCGCTTGTCCACACTCTCACATCTTGTCGAGCACATCATAGACGGTTGGCGTGGGCAGGGCTCTGTAGCGACGGATCAATTCTTCACGGTCGAGTGGCATGGTTGTTCCTCTCCGATCAGGTCTCTTAACTCCGGCACGACGTTCACTGGCGCCTCCCCTCGTGAATACCGGAGCAAGTTGGCAAAGGCCGCCTGCATCTTGTTTTCCAGAGCGTCACGGGTGCCGGCGGCAATGTGGGGAGTGATCAGGACGTTTTCCAGGTGCAGCAAAGGATTGGCTGGATCAGGCGGCTCCTGATTCAGGACATCCAGTGCAGCAGCGGCGATTCGGCCGGCAGCCAGGGCCTCCACTAGCGCAGCTTCGTCCACCAAGCCGCCCCGCGAGGTGTTGATCAGCACCGCTCCTGGCTTCATCAGCCCCAGCGTGCGAGAGTTGATTAGCTGGCGATTCCTAGGGCTGAGGGGAACATGGAGGCTGACGAGATCGGCTTCGCCCAGAAGCGACTCCAGGCTCTCCCTGCGGGTCACGAGCAGATCGGCAGGAGGTGAAACTTGCGGGTCGTAGTAAGTGATGCGGGCGTCAAAAGCCTGCGCCCGCTTGGCCACTTCTCGACCGATGCCCCCCAGTCCCACCAGGCCCAGGTTCTTCCCGTAAAGCTCGAAAGAAGTGTTTCGCAACTTCCACTGCATCCAGCGGCCTTCCCGAACGCCGGTTGCTGCTCGAAGGAGATGCTTGTAAACAGCTAGAATCAGGAGCAGCGTGTGTTCGGCAACCCCAACCCTCGTGCCTTCCGGAGTTAATGCCACTGGAATGCCTCTAGAGCGGCACGCCTCCAAATCGATTCGTTCATATCCCACTCCTTGATGTTGAATCATTCGCAGTCGAGGAGCGGCAGCTATATGCTCGGCCAGAATGGCCTCGTCAGCTACCAGAATAAAATCGCAGGAGGCCAGACCAGCCGAATAATCCCCATTTCCAGTTGGTGTAGTCAGATTCCAGCCCTGAGGCAAGTGTGCCCGGATGATCAGGCACAGCTCTTCTGTGGCCCTCCGGTTCATATAGAAGACTGTGCAGCCCATGGTCTTGGTCCCTTCCTGAGGGAATCCGCTTAGCGCCCAGCCGTATCAAGTATTCAAGACTCCATCGCAGAACTCTGGCACGTGCCCAAAATAACTCTCGATACTCAACCAGCCCGCGTATCCCTTGTTTGCCTGGGCGAGTGAGGGCTCCATGACTGTGCCTGGATTGCAGTTCAAAGCCGCAGTGCGCGAAGGCGATCAGGCGCACAGAGTGCGCTTGGCGCGACTTAGATGTCCTTTAGCTTTTCATACATCTTTAGGGCCTCCTGGGCAGCGGCTGCGTCTCCTGACCTCTGGTAGGCCCGCGCCAACTGGTAATATGCCGTGGCATTGCTTGGATCCAATTCCACGGCCTTACGGAGTTGAACAACAGCCTCCTGCACCTGGTTGAGCTCGAGCAAACAGCGTCCGTAGGCTGCGCGCGCGGGAGGAGAATTCTCATTGAGTTCCAAAGACATTTTCAGATGCTGAG
>JAKEER010000580.1 GCA_022616615.1 Acidobacteriota bacterium | reverse complement strand
CCCTGGAGGGGCACGGGAGGGTAGCCTGGGGCAAAGCGTCAGCGACGCCCCAGGTTGGCGTCCATCCAATTTGGCTGCGCCCCAGCAGGGGCGCCGGAATGTCGGCTGGACGCTGATCCCACGCCCCTGCCGGGGCAGCAGAGGTTCACGATGGCCCTGATCCCTGGGGCGTCGCTTCGCTCTGCCCCAGGCTACCGTCCATTGCCCCATCCGGGGCAAAAACGTCCAATCTGCAGATTCCCGCTTTCGCGGGAATGACGCACCGAAGCACACCGGATGTAGGTCCCAGGCCGCACTGGCCCAGCGGGTTTTCAGAAATGCCCTAAGGGTACTAAAGGGGAACTCACTCGCCGCCCACCATTTTGAGAAACTCCGTTTCCTCGATCACGGGAACCCCCAAGGCTCGGGCTTTGTCTAGCTTGGAGCCGGCATCTTCTCCAGCCAACACAAAATCGGTCTTTTGGCTGACCGAGACGGTGATGCGCCCGCCGTGCTGCTCGATGAGAGCTCCCGCCTGCTCTCGCGACAGGCTGGGGAGCTTGCCGGTGAGGACGAATTGCTTGCCTTGAAGCTGGGCAGACTTTCGAGCGGCTGTCTTGGCAGTCAGGTTGACGCCGGCCGCTTTCAGCTTGGCGATAACTGCCAGGTTCTCAGGCTGGGCAAAGAAGCGGTAGATCGATTCGGCCACCACGGGGCCGACTTCAAAGACGCTTTCGAGTTCATCCTGAGCCGCGCGACTCAGAGCGTCCATCGAACCAAAACGCTGGGCGAGGATTTGAGCGGTCCGCTCCCCCACATGCCGGATCCCCAAGCCAAAGATGATGCGAGCTAGATCATTGCGTTTGCTTTCTTCGACCTGTGCCAGCAGATTCAGAGAAGATTTCTTGCCCATGCGGTCAAGTCGAACAAGATCGTCGAGAGAAAGCTGGTAGAGATCAGCCGGATCCTTCACCATTCCCTTATCTACTAGTTGGTCGGCCAGCGCTTCACCCAGCCCTTCAATCTTCATGGCCTTGCGCGCTGAGAAATGCAACAGCGACTCCTTCACCTTCGCCGGGCAGCCCACGTT
This sequence comes from Acidobacteriota bacterium, assembly GCA_022616615.1. Classification (GTDB taxonomy): domain Bacteria; phylum Acidobacteriota; class Terriglobia; order Versatilivoradales; family Versatilivoraceae; genus VFZK01. The sequence continues at coordinate 4,814 of JAKEER010000580.1, read as the reverse complement.
GGCACAGCGCCGGACGGCTTCGCCTTCAGGACGATAGACCTCGCCCGAACAGACGGGGCAGCGGCTGGGCATGACGAAAGTTTGTGCATCTTCGGGCCGGCGGTCCTCCAGAACCTTGACCACTTTGGGAATGACGTCGCCGCCTTTCTCGATGAGCACAAGGTCACCAATCTTCAGGCCCAGGCGGCGGATTTCATCTTCATTGTGCAGCGTGGCGCGGCTGATGGTGCTTCCGGCGAGTTCCACAGGGTCGAGTTCGGCAACCGGGGTCAGAGCTCCCGTGCGGCCCACCTGAACCAAGATGTTCTTCACCTGCGTCGTGGCTTGTCGCGCGGCAAACTTGTAAGCCACTGCCCAACGCGGAAACTTTGACGTGGCGCCCATGTCTTGCTGCAGGCGGACGGAGTTCACCTTCACCACGACACCGTCAATCTCGTAGCTCAGGCTGTCTCTCTTTTCTTCCCACGCGCGGCAATAGTCGATGACTGCTTGGATGGATTCGCACTGCTTCCAGTGCGGGTTCACTTTCAATCCAGCCTCTTTCAGCCAGCCCAGGGTCTCCGAGTGCCGGGGACAGGGGATTTGCCCATCCGCGAAGCATTGGTAGACAAACAGGTCGAGCTTTCGGGAGGCGACCACATCCGGGTTGAGTGTGCGCAGGGTTCCGGCGGCAGCGTTACGTGGATTCGCAAAGCGCGGCTCGTCGTTGTCCTCACGCTCTTCATTCACCTTATGAAAAGACGCCAGCGGCAAAAACACCTCGCCGCGAATCTCAAGGCGGCGATACTTTTGAGCTGCTTCATCGCGCAGCTTCAAAGGAAGCGAGCGGATGGTTTTGACATTGGCCGTGACATCTTCCCCGCGTGTGCCGTCGCCGCGCGTCACACCGCGCGTCAGCATTCCTTCTTCATAAATCAGGCTGAGGCTCAAACCGTCGATTTTTAGTTCGCAGACATAATCTGGAGCAACCCCGGAGAGTTCTTTCACCCGTCGGTCGAGGTCTAGAAGCTCGCCTTCGGAATAGGCGTTGTCGAGACTGAGCATCGGCCTAGCGTGTTCCACTGCGGCAAAGCCTTCGGCCGGCTTGCCGCCCACCCGCTGCGTAGGCGAGTCGGGCAAGACTAGCTCGGGGTGCTCCGCTTCCACAGCCTTCAGCGCCCGGAAGAGCTTGTCGAACTCAGCATCGGAAATCTCCGGATTGTCCAGGACGTAGTAGCGATGTTCGTGGTGGCGAATGAGCGCGCGCAACTGTTCGATTTTTTCCGCGGGTGGAGCTTTTGGCGGCATGGGCTTCTGTCGAGGCAACAAGCGACAAAAAGTATGTATTTTCGAAGCTACGAGCAAGGAAATTTTCGACAGAGAGAGAGTTTTTCATGCCGCTGGCGGCGCCACGACTGGTGAAAATATTCCCCTTTAACAAAGCGGCGGCGCGAAGCGCCCGGGGGTTGTCCGTTCGGCTTGCCAGCCCCATCAAGACAACCCCCCGAAAGCTTCGCCTTCGCCCCCCTTTTCTCAGACTTTTCTCAGGGAGATTTCCCCCTTCTAAGGCGGATTTTCCAGGGAGTACGGGCCGGTGCTGTTCCAACAAGAACGCACCAGGTGAGGCCAGGTCTTGAACGGCCCAACCCTTTTCCCATCAGCCATGTGTCCATGCCGGACGCCTCATGATTTCACCGCGACCGATGAAAAGAAGCTGGGCGTTGTAAAGAATTTACCTCTCCGGATCGTCCAAACAGGTGACAGCTGAGCGATTCGCCTTCGGTGGACGAGGCTCTTGCTTGCGTCTCCCTCACTAAAGCTGTCAGGCCCCAATCGAGAGCTGCGTAAAAGGATACGAACTTTCATGTTGAACCCAAAAAGAGTGTTGTTGGTGGACGATGATGCCTTGCTCGCAAGATGTTTGCAGACCGGTCAACGCCCGCTGTTTTAAGCAGTCTTGAGGAGACGATCCCATGAAAACACTCGGATCCAAGAAAACGCCGATCAGCCATGGAGGGCATTGTCAGCGGAGACCGGGAATCGGTTGCGCGCCCTTGCCCGATTCAGACGGGCAAGAGATTTCTCTTCAATGCATACGGACAGCCTCGAAGGATTCTCCAACGGCCCGAAGTTCAGAGCAGGGTTTTTCACTCATTGAGTTACTTGTGACCACACTGGTAATGACGATCGTGATGGGTTCGCTTCTGGCGCTTTCAAACCAAAGCCAGGCGCGCTCAGAATTTGAGCAAGACCTGGTAGCCCTGAACCAGTCGGGACGGGAAGTGGCAGACCAGATTTACCGCGACATTCGCCTGGCAGGTTTTCCGCAGCAGAAACTCTTCGCGGCCAGTTTGAACTGGACGGCAGCCACCAGCAACAAAGTCGCTTCGGGATTTACAACGATCAACGCGAATGGTTTGACTTTCCAAGGCGACATTGACAACGACGGAGTGGTTGAAGTGGTCGAATATAACCTGAGTGGAACCACGCTGCGAAGAAGCGAAGTGGAAAAGAACAACGACGGGACGGTGCCTTCGGCCGACTATCAGATTTTTGCTGAAAACGTGACTGGGTTGACGTTTACCTACAACCGATTGAACAGCGGAGTCTGGGCGACTGCGGGAGTGACCGCAGCCAATACGGCGCGAGTGGATGCCGCGCTCACTCTGCAGACACCTAGGCAAGATCCGCAGTCGAAGCAGTACCGGAACACGACTTTTCAGACCAGCGTAGTCGCACGGAATCTGGAATAAGCGGCAGGATGTCGAACAAGTGGTCAGGATTCGAAAGATCTCGATGAAGTTTGAAGGCTCTGACAGGAGGTAGAAATCACCATGGACCAACTTCACGGCTTCATTGACAGTCGGCACAAGGACCAGCGCGGCATCGCTCTGATCATGGCTTTGTTTGTGCTGGCGATTTTGAGCCTGGTTGGAATGACTTACATGACGAGTTCAACCTTGGAGACTAGAATCAACTCCAACAGCCGCTCGTCCTATCCAGCTTTCTATGCAGCCGAGGCGGGACTGGAAGAAGGGACCTACCGCCTGATCGGTAATGCGGTCAATCCAATCGCTCTGAGCTTGGTGGATGCTCCCACCAAAGTGGTGTATATCCGCCAAAGCAGCAGCATCGTTCCGACCGATAGTTCCAGCCCTTACTACGATACCGAATACTCCGGTTCGAATTTTTCCACGGTCACCTATGCGACCACGAACCAGTCCACGAATCTCATGCCCTATCAATGGGTGAAGATTTCCATGAAGACCAAGCGAGTGTCGGGGCATGACGTGGACAACACCGGGCTCACGACCAATCAGGATGTGCCCGTGTACTATGACGGCGCGGAGTATCTGTATTCTCCTCCAACGATCAACCCGACAAAGACGGGATATAAGGTGTATCAGATCACGGCCTTCGCGCAAACATCTTCAGGCGCAGCTTACAAACTACGCCGGGAGATCAGTACTGCTGGGTTTCCAGGGATGCCGGGTGCGGTCTATCTTCCCGGCCCGGCTCCCATCTACGGCGCACCGAACAGCAACAACTTTGTCGTCGACGGAAACGATCAGGGCGGAGGACCTGCGAAACCTGCAATAGCGGTGCTGAATGCCGTGGCCGATGCGGCTGTGACAGGTGCGATTCCCGGGAACCGGCTGGACCATTACACTGGAAGTGGAGGCTGGCCGGATATACAGGACGTCTCTTCCGGTCTGTCGTCCAACCTCACAACGCCGCAGGGTTTGGAAGACCTCGTGAACACCATCAGTCCCTATGCAAACGGAACCTATGCTTCCGGCACTACGACTTGTTCGGGAGCAGGCTGCTGGGGCACGGCCGGCAGTCCCAAGATCAATGTGTTTAACGGTGATTGCGACTTGGGAAACGGGACGGGTTATGGAATTCTGATCGTGCGCGGCAACTTTCACATGCAAGGCAACGGCGAGTTCCATGGGCTCATCCTCGTAGTGGGCCAGGGAACAATGAGCTTTAACGGCGGCGGCAATGGCTCCATCAATGGCGGCATCATTGTGGCAAAAACGCGTGATGTGGTCGGCAGCATCCTGGGCAGCCTCGGCAACCCCAGCCTGAACTGGAACGGTGGTGGCGGCAACGGTGTTCGCTACAACAGCAACCTCGTGAACCAGATGTTCACCAACATGGGCTTTCTGAAGTTGGCTTACAAGGAGATGACTTAGGGCAAGGTAGGCTGCTCACGCGGTGGCCGTGCGAAGATCAGGGCCTCAATTGCTGCTTGGCCCGAATCGAAGCCTGGAGTTGATAGGCTGGTCCCAGGGCATAAGCGGCGGTCACGACAAACCAGATGTACCACGTGACCGCACCAACCTGCCAAGGGATGTATCCGTAACGGTCGGCCCACGTGCCCATGTGGGCAAGGGAGGTCAGAAAGATTGCGACGGTGTATGCGCCCCAGGATTTCGAAATCAGACCCCACCCCATATTGACTACCGCTCGGCGGATGAGCACCGCTTCGACCAGCAAGCAGCTCAACAACGGATCGGTAACCCAATTCAGAATTGCCGTCAACATCAGTGGATTGCTCTCTTGAGCAACCAGGTGATAGATCTGGTGGCCCTGTCGGAGCGTGAACCCTAGCACCAGTGCTAGAAGGAAATAGTCGACTGGCTTCAGTTTGGCCAGGATTCCCAGGCGTTTGTACAGCCGCAAGACCATGCCCAGGCCGGCGGCGAGGAGCAACATGTGAACCGGGCCGATGAGCAAACCAAACTCCCTGAGCGAAGCCGCAGTGTGAATATTCCAAGGCTGAGCGAAATAAAGGCGAGGATTGATATATGAACGAACGCTCAACCAGT
>JAKEER010000077.1 GCA_022616615.1 Acidobacteriota bacterium | reverse complement strand
TGCACCGCGGCTGGCGGATTCGCGGAACGCATCGCCTCGATGGGTGCTCAAACACGTCACAGGGCCGAAGAAGTCCTTAAGATCATCGAAAGCGCTGTCGAACGACCCTTCTTCCCGCCGGCGCCGCGGGAAAAAGCTTGTGGGTGGTGTGACTTTCAGGTGGTCTGTGGCCCTTACGAGGAGATTCGTGTGACAACGAAGGACCAAAAGTCCCTTTCCGAATTGATGCGGCTCAGGGAACTGCCATGAAATCGCTCGTTGATCACGAAGAGCGCTGCCAAATCCGCACTTTGCTCGACACAACGATAGTCGTTGAGGCGGCTGCGGGTACTGGCAAGACCACGGAACTCGTCTGCCGAATCGTTGAAGTTCTCGCGCAAGGTCGGGCCCAAGTCGGGCAAATTGTCGCAATCACTTTCACCGAGAAGGCGGCAGGTGAGCTGAAGCTTCGTCTTCGTACTGAGTTGGAAAAGGCACGAGCCAACTCAGCAGCGGACTCAACCCGCTGTCGAAATATCGAGGATGCTATCGAACGATTGGAGGAAGCGCGGATCAACACTATTCACGGGTTCTGTGCTGACTTGCTGCGGGAACGGCCTGTTGAAGGGCGTGTCGATCCCGCGTTCGAGCCCCTGTCGGAAACTGAGGCTCGGGAACTCTACGAGGAAGCATTCGATTCGTGGCTCCAGAGAGCCTTACAAGAACCGGGTGAGGGATTGCGTCGCTCGCTGCGCAGGCACTCAAAAGACGGGCCAACCGAGCGGCTTAAAGGGGCTGGATGGGAGCTCCTGAACTGGAGAGACTTCTCAGCTTCTTGGTCCCGACCGCAGTATGACCGAACGGCGTCGGTTGACAAGATCGCCGAGCAACTGCGCGAATTCCATAAGCTAACCTCCAATCCTGCTCGACCAGATCGCGCTTTCCACCGCAAAACGGAGATTGCCCGGATGGTCAGCGAAAAATTGGGGGCGCTGGAGACCATAGGGGTTCGCGATTACGACCTCGCCGAGGCGCTTCTGGCGACACTCGCTGAGGATCGTGATTTCCGCACTCCTGGAGTTGCGCCCGGCCCCCAATATTCTCCGGGCGTGAGCCGAGAAGCGGTTGAGTCGGTTCACAAAACCCTGCTAGCCGACGTGCAGGACTTCGTCAGAACCGCTAACTCTGACCTAGCGGCGCTGTTGCAGCATGAACTGCATGCATCCATCGATGTCTATGAAGAACTGAAAGCCCGAAGCAGTCGACTGGATTTCGTGGATCTTCTCCTGCGCGCTCGGAACATGCTGCGGGATTCTCAGATCGTACGAGCAGATTTTCAGCGCAGGTTCACGCACATCTTGGTGGATGAATTCCAGGACACTGATCCTGTTCAGGCTGAAATTATTCTTTTGCTTGCCGCCCGCGACCCCGCAGTCCAATCCTGGAAACAGGCTGTTCCGACACCGGGCAAGCTCTTCATCGTCGGCGATCCCAAACAATCAATCTACCGCTTTCGCCGGGCTGACGTCGGTACCTATCAAGAGGTAAAGAAATTGCTGCTCGCCGGCGGTGCGATTGAGCTTCAGCTTACGACTTCTTTTCGAAGCGTGCCCTCCATTCAGAGTTGTGTTAACTCGGCGTTTGCATCCATCATGGTAGAAGATCATCAGACTCTGCAAGCAGGTTATGTCCCTCTGTCGCCTCATCGCGCCGAGCTTGCGTCCCAGCCCACGGTGATCGCGCTCCCAGTTCCTGAGCCGTACGGCAAGAAAGAGTTAACGGCATACGCGGTGGACCGCTCGCTGCCTGACGCGGTTGGCGCTTTTGTCGGCTGGCTTATTCGCGAGAGCGGATGGACCGTCACGGAGTCTGGGAATCCAAATGAGCGCGTTCCCATATCGGGTAGACATGTTTGCCTTCTGTTCCGGCGCTTCCAAGACTTCGGAGAAGATGTAACGCGTCCTTATGTGCAGGCTTTGGAAGCGCGTCGCATCCTGCATATGGTGGTGGGAGGAAAATCGTTTCATACCCGCGAGGAAGTCGAGGCTCTGAGAACCGCCTTGACTGCCATCGAGTATCCGGACGATCAGCTTTCTGTGTATGCGACGCTTCGTGGCTCGTTCTTTGCTCTCACTGACGAATCGCTCTTTGCATACCGTCATCAGTTTAGGCGCCTGCACCCCATGCGCCTACCGCGCGAGACGCTGACGCCTGAGTTTGAGCCTGTCGTCAAAGCGTTGGCGCTCTTGGCTGAGTTGCACCGCGGACGGAACTCCCGCCAAGTGGCGGATACAATTGCTGCTTTGATGGAGGCCACGCGAGCCCACGCTGCGTTCGCACTGCGCCCATCCGGCGAACAGGTATTAGCCAATGTTCTGCACGTCGCGGAGATGGCCAGGGCATGGGAACAGGCGGGCCGGCTTTCATTCCGTGCGTTTGTAGACCAATTGCGCAGAGAAGCGGAACGCGGAGAAGCTCCGGAAGCCCCGATCATGGAGGATGGAAGTGAGGGGGTTCGGATGATGACTGTACACAAAGCGAAGGGCCTTGAATTTCCGATTGTCATCCTGGCCGACCTGACGGCCAAGCTTCAGCTGGCCCAGGCCGGTCGGTACATTGAGACCGACCGCTCGCTGTGTGCTGTCCGAATCGGGGGTTGGTCACCATTGGAGCTTACTAGCCACGAGGCAGAAGAAATTGCTCGAGACAAGGCCGAGGGGATACGGCTTGCTTATGTTGCAGCAACCCGAGCCCGCGACCTTCTTGTAGTTCCAGCGGTCGGCGATCCTTGGCCACGAATTCAAGAATTCTGGATAGGGCCGCTCGGGCGCGCGGTATATCCTCTTTTAGAAGTACGGAAACATCCGCGGCAGGCCACCGGCTGCCCGAAGTTCGCAGCTGACACCATCAAAGAGCGACCGCTTGGGGTCGGGCCCACAAACGGCACAGTCCGTCCAGGCTTATATACTTTCACAGCCTCGCAGCCTTATGGAGTCGTGTGGTGGGACCCAGACCAGCTTGCTCTGGGAGCACGACCCTCATACGCCTTGCGGCAGGAAGCTCTTCTAAAGGAAGTCGACAAGTCCACACTAGAGCAGAGCCTTGCAGCATTCAGGGTGTGGCACGCGAAGAAGGAAGCTGTTGTCGAAGCTGCTTCCGTGCCGTCCCTACGAGTACAGACAATCACGCAGCATGCCACGCACAAATCGGAAACAACCCGTCCTGCGGAAGTGAAAGTGATCAAGATCGGGTCTGGGACCCGAGGCCCAGGCGGAGCACGGTACGGATCACTCGTGCACGCAATCCTAGCAACTGTACCCCTCAACGCTGATTCCGCCACCATCGAGAAGGTCACGGCCCTCCACGGAAGAATACTAGGCGCGAATTTGGATGAAATAGCCCACGCGACATCCGCAGTCGGGGTTGTGCTGAAGCACGATATCCTACAACGCGCAGCCGAGTGCGATCGGCTCGGTCGCTGCCGCCGCGAAGCGCCGGTGACGCTCTTTGAGAACGACGTACTTCTGGAAGGATTTGTCGATCTTGCGTTCGAAGA
>JAKEER010000579.1 GCA_022616615.1 Acidobacteriota bacterium | reverse complement strand
CTTCCGCCTGCAGGGCCATCTCACGAATCTCTGTGTAACGGGGTGCCCGGCCAAGGCTCCGGTTTTCAGCCAGGGGAAGCACAATTCCAATTTCCATCTTTGGCCTCCTTCCTCAAGAGCCCAGCGCCCCGCTCTTGAAGGCAATTTTCATTCCGAACAAATGCGATCGTCGGCCCGCCGGATACCGTTAACCTCGCGGGTGTATATACGCCTGCCCACTGACTGAAGAAGGAATGCAAGTCTGAAATCCAGAGCACGCGACGCCTAACAACATTTTAGCCCATAAGCCGAGCCTGTCCACCCTCACCCCGCGCCCAGAGTGCATCATAGCCACATTAAGACCGTCCTATCTGTGGGCACCAGATGCAGACCCTCGCCGCTCGCATGGGTGTGACCAGTCCCCGTGCAAAGCATGGGCGCCAGCAACTCCTCAATATCTTGGTCGCCAAAGGCGAGCTTTATGCTATTCCCTGGCCCCTCCCCAGCGTGGGAAGGAGCTAGGAGGAGGTCCGCCTCCAAATCTGAGATGTACTTGCGCTCGCTTAGAAAGCAGAAAAGTAGAACTCGTGATATATTCGCTTCTACGATTGTGATTTGGCCATGAAGCCCCGAACCAATGCCGAATGGGTGCGCGAATTAACCGCGCAGGGCGACGAGCAGGCTGCCGCGATTGCCGATCTGCGCCTTTATCTCCTGCGCGCCGCACTCTATGCTTTCAGCCGCGGTGACCTCGCCTGGCTCAGTCGCCACGAGATTGAGCAATTCGCCGAAGATAGCGCACAGGAGGCCCTGCTGGCAATTTTGAAGCATTTGCACGAGTTCCGCTCCGATAGCAAGTTCACCACCTGGGCCTACAAGTTCGCGATCAACTTCGCCCTTGTCGCCGCCCGGCGTGAGCGTTGGAAAGGTGTCTCCCTCGATCAGTTCCTCGAGGATGCCCGTCTGCCTAATTGGTCGCTCCAAGATAAGGATACGGCAGTTAACCCGGATCGTGCGGCACTGCAGGCGGAGGTCTGGGCGACCTTGCGCGAGGTGATCAACCAAGAGCTAACGGATCGGCAGCGCCAGGCGTTGAAAGCCATGGTGTTTGACGAAGTGCCGCTGGATGAGGTCGTGCGCCACTTCGGAGCGAACCGGAACGCGATTTACAAGTTGGTGCACGATGCCCGTCGGAAACTCAAGTCACGTATGGAGGCGCGCGGGTTTAGTATGCAAGAAATGACGGGTCTGTTCAGCGTGGAGGGGTAAGATTCGACGTGGTCGTGCAACAAATAGTAATGGAACGGGAGTCGGTAATGTGAAACTTTCGAATCTCCAACACTGGCTGCACCAAATCTATCAGACCGAGGAGGACGAAATCTCCTGCTCAGAGTGCTTGGATTTGGTTTCGCACTATGTTGACCTGGAAATCGCGGGCGAGGCGGCCCAGGAAAAACTGCCGAGCCTGAAGCAGCACCTGGATCAATGCCGTGTCTGCCACGAGGAATACGAGGTGCTTCGTGACCTGGCGCGGCTAGAGGCCGAAGGCCGGGCTCCCACATTAGACGAACTGCGGAAATCCTTGTAACCAAACGGGCGACGTTTGGCAGTCAAGCAGAGCGACATCCCTGCGGCGCAGGGGTGTCGCTTTTATTTTCATTGGGTAAGAATCGGCGTGCATCTGAAACATACAGATAGAACTCTGAACACCAATTCATCAAGGAGGCGCCTGATGACGTAGACCCCAAAGGACGAACCGGACCAACAAGATAGCGCAGTAATGCTGTCACATTACCGCGCCTGACGGAGGGCCAAAGCCCATCTGCAAGAAAAGTCGGCCCGGCCACATGTTGATGATACCGCGCCTTGCGCGGTAGGTATGAAATGCGGCCGGGCACAAGGAGCAAATACCATGAAGTCTTTACGTTTCAACCTGACGCGCATAGCAGCTGTAGTATTGATCGCGATCCTGGCGTTGACCGTCGTTAGTATCGCCAGCAATAGCGCCCTGGCCGCTAACCGTAGCCCTGGAGTCGGTGAAAGCACCACGCACCTCCACACTGACCCCTCCGACAACCTTCCGCCAGGAGTCTTGAAGCAACTCGCCTTCCACGACGCCATGCGCAAGTTGTGGGAGGACCACGTCACCTGGACCCGCCTGTTCATCGTCAGCGCCGTGGCTGACCTGCCCGACACTGGCCCGACTGCGCAGCGGTTGCTACAGAACCAGAGTGACATCGGCGAAGCTATCAAACCTTTCTATGGGGATGCCGCTGGCGAACAGCTAACCACGCTGTTGCGCGACCACATCCTCATCGCTGCCGACCTGGTTTCCGCGGCGAAAGCGGGCGACACGGCAGCCTTTGAAGACGCCCAGGCGCGCTGGTACGCCAATGCCGATGAGATTGCCGCGTTCCTGCACAGCGCGAACCCGGAGAGCTGGCCGCTCGACGAGATGAAGGCGATGATGCGCGAACACCTGGATCTCACGCTGGAAGAGGCCGGAGCCCGCCTGAACGGTGATTGGGCCGCAGACATCGCGGCTTACGACCAAATCCATGGGCAGATTCTGGAGATGGCCGACATGCTCAGCGCGGGCATCATCCGCCAATTCCCGAAGGCGTTCAAGTAAAGAAATCAGCGAGGGTATCCGCTCCAAGTCATTGTTGTTTCGCCTTCGATGTGTCGCCAGAAGGCAGTCTCCCTCGTGTTCAAGGGCAGACCGCCTTCTGACCACTCTCTGACAACATGCAGCCCGAAGTTGAGAGCAGGCGGACGGCCTCTACCCGGTGAGCTATGCCGCGCATTTACTACCTGCCAGTTGCGCTCGCGGCGGATTGCGAATCCGGCGGGAGCAGGAGATGTGAATTGTCACCACCGACCCGATTACGAGGGACGGGACAACTTGGCCCGCCTCGATGCCGAGTTGAATCGCGGTCGGCGCGTGGCGCCACAAGATGCGCCCGGAGATGCCATTACGATGAATTCTCAGGCGCAGTTGATTGACCTGGATACAGGAGAGGAGCTGACGTATACCCTCGTCTTCCCTCATGCGGCCGATATTCGACTGCATAAGATTTCCATCTTGGCTCCCGTCGGGATGGCAATGTTTGGGTATCGCATAGGTGACGTTTTTGAATGGGAGGTTCCAGCCGGCCTGCGCCGATTCAAGGTGAAGGCTGTCTTGTATCAGCCGGAAGCAGCCGAGAACTACGATCTATAGTCCTGAGCGGCGGTGATCGTTGGCGAGCTGGACCCAGAGACCGGTTATAGCAAGGATGAGAATGCCATGTCTAATGTTGTGCCAAAAGCAAATACTTTGAAAAGGAATCCCTTATTGGATATAGAGGCTTTCGGACAAAGCATCTGGATGGATTTCATCCGTCGGGGAACAATCGCCTCAGGCGAGCTCCAGCATTTGATTGAGGCGGACGGTGTCAGCGGCGTGACTTCAAACCCCTCGATTTTCGAAAAAGCCATTGCGAAAAGTCACGACTATGACGAGTCTATCCGTGCGCTTATCCTGAAAGGGAAGGCCAGCGACGAGATTTATCAGTTGCTCACAGTGGAAGATATCCAAAGTGTGGCCGACCTTTTGCGCCCTACTTACAACCAGGATAACCGGGATGGTTTTGTGAGCCTGGAGGTGTCCCCGGGGCTTGCACACGATACCGCCGGAACGATTGCGGAAGCCCGCCGACTTTGGTCCCTGGTGGATCGCCCCAACGCGATGATTAAAGTACCGGCCACCCTAGAAGGTCTTCCGGCGATCCGGCAGCTTATCGGAGAGGGGATCAACGTCAACATCACGTTGCTCTTTGGCCTGCCTCGCTACCGAGAAGTGGCGGAGGCGTATATCGCCGGGTTGGAAATCCTGGCGGCCCAGGGGAAGCCCCTCACACAGGTGGCCTCGGTTGCCAGTTTCTTTCTCAGCCGGATCGACGTTCTCATCGACCCTGTGCTTGAAGTGAAGATGAAGACCGATAGCCCACAGGCCGGCCTGGCTGCACGCTTGCACGGACAAATAGCCATTGCCAGCGCCAAGGTGGCTTACCAGATTTACCACGAAGTTTTCGGCAGTGAGCGTTTCAAGAGGCTGGCAAGCATAGGCGCACACACGCAACGATTGTTGTGGGCCAGCACGAGTACGAAAAATCCGGCTTACAGCGATACCCAATATGTGGAAGCGCTCATCGGCCCAAACACCATCAATACGTTGCCCATTGAAACACTGACTGCCTATCGAGACCACGGGCATCCGAAACAGAGTTTGGATCTTGATGTATCCGGCGCTTATCAAGCGCTGAGGGATCTTTCATCAATTGGAATTGACCTGGATGAAGTCACACAGCAACTGGAGGATAAGGGCGTGGAAACTTTCATCGCGGCCCTCGATCGATTGATGGTTTCTCTAAAAGAGAAACAGGCCGCCGTGCATGAGCTACTTGAACGCTCTAGCGGAAGCTAGAGATATCGATAGTTACCTCAAAACGCCGCATTCGTAAGGGGCTGGAAAAGGTAAGGAAAGGTGAGCCATGACGAAGATTGCGATCAACGGACTCGGACGTATTGGCAGGGCCGCGCTAAAAATCGTTCTCGATACGCCCCAATTAGAGCTGGTTGCTGTAAATGACATTGCTCCCATTGATAATATCGCCTATCTGTTGCGATACGATACGGTCTATGGCCGGTATGGCCAGGCGATTGAAACCGAGGGTAACTGGTTGATCATCGGCGGGAAACGCTTCCCCGCCTATCATGAAAAGGATCCTGCGCACCTCCCCTGGGCCGACCTGGGCGTGGACGTCGTGCTGGAGTGCACCGGCGTCTTCACCAAACGGGAGGACCTGTCGAAACACATCCAGGCTGGGGCGGGATACGTCATTCTTTCCGCGCCGGCCACCGGTGAAGACGTGGATACCCTCATCCATGGCGTCAACCGGCCGGCGGGTGGCTTTCCACGAATCACGTCGTGCGCGAGCTGCACGACCAATTCCATCACGCCCGTGATTGAAATCATCGGGCGCCGGATCGGGATCAATAAGGCCCTCATGACCACGGTCCACGCCTACACCGCCTCCCAATCGCTGGTGGATGCGCCGAACAAGAAATTCCGGCGCGGTCGGGCCGCCGCCGCCAGCCTGGTGCCGGCTTCGACGGGTGCGGCCGTTGCGACCACTAAAGCCTTGCCCCAATATAAAGGCTTGTTTGATGGGGTTGCCGTGCGCGTACCGGTGCCGGTAGGTTCAATTTCAGACATTACCATGCTCACCACACGTAAAACAAGTGTCGATGAAGTCAACCGGATCTTCAGCGAAGAAGCAGCCAGTGACCGCTATGCCGGTATTCTGGCGGTCACTCGCGATCCGATCGTATCGGCCGACATTGTGCAGGATTCGCATGCGGCCATTGTCGACCTTGAATTGACCCGCGTGGTGGATGGCGACCTGGTGAAAGTGATGAGCTGGTACGACAATGAATGGGGTTATACCCATCAGCTGATCCGCGCGGCCGTTGAGATTGCCCAATCGATGAAGAAGTGAATCAGACCCAGGAAGGAAAAGCAATGCCTGACAACGTGACCCTGAAGATTCTCCGATCGCACCTGGAGCGCGGCACACCCCAGCCGGGCCAGGAGATTGCCGTCCGCGTGGATCAGACCCTGCTGCAGGATGCCACCGGGACCATGGCCGCGCTCCAGTTCGAAGAGCTCGGCCTACAGCGCGTGGCGGTGCCGTTGGCGGTCCAGTACGTGGATCACAACATGATCCAGTTGGACTTTAAGAACCCCGATGACCACCGCTTTCTCCAGATGTTTGACGCCCGCTACGGCATTCACTATTCCCGGCCGGGCAACGGCATTTGCCATTACGTGCATGTCGAGCGCTTCGCTAGGCCGGGCGACCTCCTGATCGGGGCCGACAGCCATACCACCACCTCAGGCGCGGTAGGGATGATTGCCATTGGCGCCGGGGGCCTGGATGTGGCCATGTG
>JAKEER010000578.1 GCA_022616615.1 Acidobacteriota bacterium | reverse complement strand
GTAGACGCGACAAGCAGTGCAAGAAACAGCATTGCTACAGGTAATTTCCTAAACGAGTTTGATGAAGTTTCTGAATTCTTAAGAGCCTAAACCTTGAGTTATCGTTCCTTCATTTGACGTGCAGGCTCAGTTTTGTCGGCAGAGGACGTCTCTGTCCCTATAATCCAGGGAGCTTCCAATCCGCCTGCGAGGAGTAACCCTTGAATCTCGACGGCACTTCGCCAAGTGTTGACGAGGGCCGTAATATAGTCTTCCTGCAATTGAAAAAGGTTTCGCTGAGCAATCAGCACCTGGGGATAAGCAGCGGCCATTTGCCGGAAATTATTTAGGTAAAGGCCATAGGCTTTCTGGGCGCGAGGGATCATCTGGGTTTGGTATTTTTCAGCGGTAATCAGCGAGTCCTGATACTCCTTGTGGGCTCGGGCCATCCTCATGCGGAGGGACAATTTCACGCGCTCAACCTCGCCCCGTGCCCGCTCCAGGTTAGCTCGTGCGGCTGCCACATTTCCCTGGTTTCTGTTGAAGAAGGGAATCTCGATTCCCACGTCGAAGAAGCCTTCTAGCCCCACCGGTTTCCCTCCAGCCTCAAGAAGCTCGCGGTTGTTCCGTAACCCGCCGCGGGCAACGATGTCGGGAACCTTCTCCACTTTCGCCCGCCTGAGGGCCGCTTCGTCTCGCGCAACGGTTACTTCGGAGCTTCTTATTTCGGGGCTTTCACTGAAAAGTTTTCCAATGGCGCTTTCCAGTTCCAGCCTTGGAATGTCTTCGAGATTGCCTTCCAGCGGAGTGGGTTGGAGTGAGGGACTGCCAACGACCGCTGCCAATTCTCGCCATACCCGCGCCTGAGCTGTCTTGGCCATGGCCAGATTGACCTCGGCCCGATCTGCCTCAATCTCCGATTCCAAAAGATCCGGCTGATCGGCCGCTCCCACGTTGGTCAACTCCTTTGAGATCTTCACAGCCTGCTGGGAAAGGGTTGCCAACTGTGTCTGCACTTGAACCCGGCGCTCGGCACCCAACGCTTCGTAATAAAAACTGCGAACGGCATTCAGAACCCGCTGCTTCTGGGCTTGAGCCGTAGCTTCAGCCAGAAGGCGCTCTTGTTCGGCAACGTCCCGGCTTTTTCCTAGTTTGCCGGCAGTCACGAATTGCTGCTCTACGAAGAAACCAAATTCACCCCCTCGAATGATTGGACCTGGCGTGTTCTCGTCTCCAGTCGCTCCAATCGTCGGGTTCGGGTAGAGTCCCGACTGAAGCTTTCTCCCTTCAGCCGCCCTTACGCTAGCTGCGGCCTGCGCCAGCGTCGGATTGCTCTCCAGAGCAATCTTTTCCAGATCCTCAAGCCGGAGGCGCGTTTCGCCTTCTTGAGCGGGAGGCTTCGCGGTTTCGCCTTGAGTGGCTGGGGCATGTTGATGCGGGTGCTGGTGCGCAGGTTTCGCATCGTGACCCTTACTGGTGGATTGCCCTGCAAGGACTGATGGCAGACCGAGAATCACCATGAGTGCGATAGCCGCCCGGATTGCTTGTCTCTGAAATCTCATCCTCATCTCCTGTCGAAAACAACGTTCCCCTCCTTGCACAAGGAGCACAAGGAGGGGGTTTAGGGGAAGGTTTGGGGGGCTGTGATCGCCCCACGCCCCTGAAGTCTCCCCCTGGACACCTTGGACAAGGGGGACGATTATTTTCATCCTTCGTGGTGCTCAGTGTTTATGCGGGTGCGGTGGCTTCGCCTTGGTAGGCATTTGGCCTTCTTGAGGTTCTTGCTGTTTCAGTTCCATGATCTTGTCGTAGAGATCAGGAGGCAAAACTCGAACCAACGTCATCATTCCCATCATCGCTCGGTCCCAGGTGGGACGAAGACCATAGAACTCGGGCTTGTTCGGTACCCAGTGCGACGTGTCCATCCACATGTCTTGGGGATAGCCTGGCACCTGCTTTTTGACTGGATCGTCCACCGGGTACATGACATCGCCACCATGGCCTGCATGACCCTGCGTTTTGTGCCCCTGGTGCCCTTGTGCTTGGGGCGGCTGAGACGGCGATTCCTGCCGGGGCTTTTGCGCTGCGAGCGGTGAGCCAACCAGGTGGGTCACCGCTCTTTCCATACGGGCGCTCTCACCAATATCGCGGCCAAACGAAGGTCCAAAGTCCTCAGACAGAGCGTTGCCATCTCGGAGCATCCCCATTCCGTTTTCCATGCTCATCCCAGTATGCATGCCGTGCCCGAGATGGGAGATCGGACCCACCATCGAGACCATCTGGTTCATCATGTGATGAGGCAAATGGCAGTGCAGCATCCAGTCACCCACGTATTTGGCTTCAAACTCCATCGTGCGCGCTTGCGCTACACCCACTAGCTCAGTGTTGCCCGGAATCCAGGCCGCCCCGGGCACTCGACCGCCTTCCGTTCCTGTAACCACCCACGTGTTTCCGTGCAGGTGCATGGGATGATGGTCCATGCCTAGGTTGACGATTCGAAGGCGCACTCGCTCTCCCAACCGCACCAGCATAGGTGTGCAAGCCGGACCTGCCTTCCCATTGATGGTCAGCCAGTTGAACTCCATTGCCAGTGTGTTGGGCACTGTGTTGTTGGGCAGAAGTGCCCATTCCTGCAAGATGAGACCAAAGTCTCTGTGAGCCTTCGGCTGGTATGTTTCTTTAGGATGCATGATGAACAGACCGATCATTCCGGCCATCTCCTGCATGGCGAAGTGGGAGTGATAGAAGAAAGTCCCGTGCTGATGGAGCGTGAACTCGTAAACATACCGGCCGCCAGGCATCACCGGGTCCTGGCCCAGGCCCGGAACGCCATCCATGTTCATCGGGACTTCGAAACCGTGCCAATGAACCGTGGTCATTTCGGGGAGATGGTTGTCGAAGATGACCCTGACGCGGTCGCCCTCGTTGGCTTCGATCGTGGGGCCTGGCATGCTGCCGTTGTATCCCCAAGCATCCACCACGCGTCCCGGCACGAATTCAGTCCGTACCGGTTCAGCCACCAGGTGGAATTCTCTAACGCCATCCACCATCTTCCACGGGAGCTTGGGCACGTCGGGGGTCTCCACGAGCAGGGACTCGACGACCACCGCTCGTGTCTGGATCTTGGCCGCCTTCTTAGAAGGCTGGGCCGAAGGGTGCTGCATGTGCTCGGTATGCTGCGCATGCGGATCTCGCTGGTCTGCCAGCGCCTTCTGGCCGACGACCACTCCGGCCCCCAGCGATCCAATATGTCTGAAGAAATTTCGTCTGCTGTTACCCATTCTTCTCTCCTTGTTGGTACCCTCTTCGTTCTTAATCGCTTGTTAAAAATCGCTAGCAGTTCGGAGCCTCTGACGCTCCGATGCAAGGCGCTTCGAGGTGCCAGGACACAACAGCTTCAATGCCCATGTGGTTCTGTTCGTGCTCGGAAGCCGAACCCTTGTCGCTTCCGCCATCCTTCTCCAGACCATTGATCTCATTCACTTGCTGAAATTCTCCTCGCCGTGACCCTGGGTAGATGCTGGATGACAGAACCAGCTTCCAGTTCTCTTCATCTTCGCCGCCCCACCCGGCATGCCGATAAAGCGAATGCCGTTTTTGAGGATGTAGAAATTTCTCCGTCCGTCAGATCCTGAATCTGCTTTTCCAGCATGTCTGGGGCTATCGGATAGAGACCAGATTTATCTGGGTCTTCCCGCTCCCGTTGTTGCGGTAGAATGCGGAAAAACAAACCTTCGAGTGAACGGTGATCGCTCAGGCGTTAAGGGAATGAGTTTGCTTTCCCGGAGACTTTCCGAAAGGACAGAGGCAGACCTAGACACAACCTACTGTCCAGACTGCGAGGCTGTGTATCTGGAGATTAAATACGAAGGTTGGAGTTTAGTAGGAAGGCGCTTTGTTCAGGCCGAACAAAAGACAAAGGGGGACTGTGGAGTCTGGCTTCCAAAAGGCTTGGAACTGTCTTTGATGGAGAATCAAAAGCAGCCGCCGAAAGCTTCGATACTTCGGTCCGGCAATGATCTAAGGTGAAGACCGTCTCCTTAGCCAGAGGTCGATGAGCCTGAATAGCACAATCACATCCGGATTTCGCCTCTAACCCGAAGATGGGGGAAGCTTTCGAATGAGGACAGGCCCGAGAGTTGGACTCTTGTCTTTTTTCGGGGTGGCAGCTCGGCGTCCGCGAGTCGCAGTTTTCAACACAAGCAACCAAGGGCGAGGCAAGCTGCAAGGAGAAAGCAAGAAGGCAAGAGACTACTGAAATCCTTTGATGAATCATCGCAGAATACCCATCACACGCACGGCTATTATAAAGTACAAAACAGAAGGAGACCAACCCGATTTACGAGTTCGCTCTTTGCTCCAAGCTGTCCTGTATTTTCTTTGAAGGTCATTCCGCCTCTCGATTCAATTTCAATTCCTTTCGAGTCTGGAGCTCGAAAGCACCCATCCGAGTTTTTTAGCCGCTTGACGGTCACCCGCCATTCCAGCCGGTTTGCAAACTTCAGACTGCTATGGTAAAAAAGCCTGCCCGTCCAGCGAGGTTTGAACAAAAAAGCGATGATCCTCCTTCTGCGTAATGTCGTTGCAGGGTTGGCAGCAAGTCTCGCTCTGGCTTGCTTTCTGTCTCTGGCGGTCTCCTTGGCCCAACAGGCGCCGGCAGCTTTCAATCTTGACAGTCCCAATTTCGATTTCAGCGTCTACTACACAGGCAATGTTCGAGGCAACCTTGAGCCTTGTGGCTGACCGCGCAATCCAGCGGGCGGTCTGGCTCGCCGTGCTCAAGTCTTGGCGGAGAACCGCGCGAAATTTTCCGATAAGCCCCAGTTGCATGTTGAAATTGGGAACTACATGCAGGGCATGGGCGATGATCGCACCATCAAGAACCGCTGGCTTTGGCAGGGAATGCAGCGGCTGGGCATCGAGGTTCTTAATGTAGCTGAAGATGACATTGCCGAACTTCAGGCGCAGGGTATCGACCTCAAGGGCGGTGATCGGTTCATTTCGGCCAATCTGGTTTCAGCGGCAACGGGCGCTCCTTTGTTGAAGCCTTATGTCGTGAAGCAGATTGCACTCAAAGGCAGCAGCCAGAAATACCGCCTGGGATTTCTCGGGCTGTCGGGCCGGGAGAGTTTCTCGAAGACCGATGGATCGGGCTACACTTGGGCTGACCCACTGGCCAGCGCAAAAAAGTGGCTACCCGAGCTGCGGAAGGAATGCGATTTTCTGATCGTGCTCGCTTGCCTGCCGGCGAAGGACGCAGTTCAATTGGCCGTGGACAACAGTACCATTGATATCATCGTGACAGGATTCAAGCACCAGATGAGCGGGTTTCCGGCCCGAATCAATCAGTCGACGCTGATCTACGCGGAAGACGAAGGAAAGAGTCTGGGCGAGCTGCGCTTTGCGGTCGTTCGCGGACAGAAAGTGGATGTGCAGCCTGCAAACCACGCACTGACGCGCAACATTAAGGATGAACCGGAGATGGCGGCGCTGATCCGCCAGGCCAAGGCGGCCGTCTCGCAAGAGCAACGCGCCCTGGTGAACCACAACGCCCCCGTTGCTGCGAGTGATGCGAGCGCTTCCCTGTTTGCCACGGCGAGCCGTTGCGCGCCTTGCCATACCGCTGCCTTCGACGCTTGGCAGAAGAGCCAGCATGCTCATGCTATCGAGATCTTGAAGAGAGAAAAGAAGGAATTCGATTCGGCCTGCGTAGGCTGCCACGTGACCGGGAACGGGAGACCCGGCGGGTTCGTGAACCTGAACCAGACGCCCCAATTGGCCAACGTTCAGTGCGAGGCCTGCCACGGATCGGGGACCCAGCACCTCGAGAAACCCACTGAAGCTGGAATGGCCAAGCTGGCCGCCGATTCGTGTCTTGCCTGCCACACGAAGTCCAACAGTCCCGAGTTTGAGTTTGCCGCCTACTGGGCTAAGATCAAGCATTAGGGCGCCATGAACGAGCTTTCTTCTTTGCTGCCTGGATTCCTGCGGCAGCTGCACTTTAGCGAGGAACTGACCGGAGAGATTGTGAACGCTCTCTGGAAGAATGTGGTCGGAGCAGCCCTGGCCGAAAACGCCAGGCCGTTGCGGTTGCGCCAGTCTACGCTGGTTCTGACCGTCTCTTCAGAGGCGTGGAAGAAAGAATTGTTTTCACTGCGCTTTGAGATCTTGAGGCGGCTGGAGAGGCTGCTTGGAAGTTCGAAAGTGTCAAGCCTGGAGTTTCGCGTTGATCCCTGGATGCAGTGCATCAGCGCGCCGGCCGCAGAAGGACCGTCAAGCCAGCCCGAAGAGCAGCCAGCCCCGTTGCCGCTGGATTCGATCTCGGATCCGGAACTCAGCCGCAGTCTGGCCGCCGCGGCTTCCAGCTACTTTGGCCGGAACACTAAATCGGGTTAGCGGTGGGTCAGGGATTCCAGACGATTCAGACCGCCTCCAACGATGCCTTTGCGCGTCATTCCCGCGAAAGCGAAAATCTAACCCTGGTCGGGAGACACTGGATTCCTGCCTTCGCGGGAATGACGCTCGAAGGATGGCTTGCACGGCCCCTGGTTCTGGCTCGTCCTGGTTAGGTAGGTTTCATGAAAATTGGCGTCAAGGAAGTTGAGTACGTCGGCAAGCTGGCTCAGCTTGCGATTACAGAAGACGAGAAGAAGTTGTTCATCGGCCAGCTTAACTCGATCCTGGAATTCGTGGAACAATTGAATCAACTCGATACAGCAAACGTCGAGCCGACGGCCCACGCCGTCTACTCTGTCGAGCAAAGCCGTCTTCTCAGGCCGGATGAGCAGGTGACGACATTCACCCAGGACCAATCCCTTGCCAACGCGCCCGAAACCGGCGCGGGACATTTCAAGGTTCCAAAAGTCATTGCCGACCGGTAGCGAAAGACTTACTCCTCAGAGTTGAAGAAGGGGCTTTACTCGACGCACTGTAGCCAGACCGCGTGTGCTGCGGTTGGCGGGGTTTCCTGTCCGGGAATAAAGCCACATATCCCTGACAAGTGGGAGGTCCGTGCTACACGGCCTGAGTATTCTTCGAGGACGAGCACGACAACGATTTTAGAGGAGTTTTTCATGCCGCTAGGCGGCGGCACGTTCGATGAAAATATTCCCCCTTAACAAAGGGGAGCTGTGAAAAAATTCGTTGGGCACATAAACCTGAGTCGGTAGGGACGCGGTGCTCCGCGTCCGTCTTGGGTTTTCCGTCGCGGACGCGCAGCAGCGCGTCCCTACCCTTGAATTTTTTCACGGCTTCAGGGGGCGGCGCGAAGCGACCGGGGCTTGTCCGTTCAATTCTCCCGAACGCATCGAGACAACCCGCTGAAGGCTCCGCGACCGCTGTCGCTTCGCTTTCTTCCCCCCTTGTATAAGGGGACTGCGAATTGGACGTTTTTCTGGCTCCC
>JAKEER010000577.1 GCA_022616615.1 Acidobacteriota bacterium | reverse complement strand
GCTCTGCAGCCCTCCCTCACGGTCGGGCTACTGACAGCGCCGGTGCCAGTCAGTAGCCCGCGCGTCAGCAAGGGCTCCGGCCCGCTGCGGGCTGCCCGCCAACGATTCCAGTCGACCACGACTTGCTCCAGCTCGCGTGGCATGTCGAGTTGCGAAGAGGTGCTCTGAGATCAGGCCCACAGCCATTGCGTAACTTCGGTCCACGATTGATGCAGAAGGCGCATCAATCGTGGCTACCCGGATCCTGCTCCTCGAAGGGCGTTCGTTCGAGTGTTCCGTCTGCCTTCTTGTTGAGCAGTTCTACTTTTCGCTCCGCTTCCTCCAGTTTTGCCTGGCAGAAGCGCGAAAGCGTCACCCCCTCTTCATAAACCTCCAGCAATGACGCCAGAGGTAAATCGCCGCTGTCGAGCTTTTTGACAATTTCCTCCAGCCGCTGTAATGCTGTTTCAAAGTCTTTGGGTTTGGACATAGGTGCATTCTCTTAGAGCCTTGGCGTTGGAATCTTTAGCGCTATCTCAGCGAGCTCTTCCCACTGTTGCTTAAGCCGATTGAAGGACATGTTCTCTAAACGATCCCCGCCGGTAGCATGGCGCCTAACAACGATTCGACCCAAGGTCAACTTCCTGACGATTCCTGTTCATCGCGTTTATTCGCGGTTCGTCTCGCCGCGGTCCTTTTGGTTTCCGTCCCGTCCGGCTTAGGATTCAGAAGCGCCCAGTCTTACGCTTCTGATTCGTGAATTTTCTCGGCGCGGGCATCGATAACGCCCTTGGCCAGCCTTACGGAAAAGGGGTCTCCCTTTTGCAGGGCCGTTGCCTCTCTAATGATGTTTCCCTGGCTGTCCCGGCAGATAGCATAGCCGCGCTCGAGCACCGCCAGCGGACTAAGGGCCCGCAGCGAGCTCTCCAGCCTCTGTACCTTCCCTCCAGTCGATTGCAAGAACAAGCGGGCTGCGGCCTGCAGCCGGGAGATTTGCCTGCCCACGGTTTCGCGCCTCAGTCGAATCATCTGCCACAGGTCAAAGCGGCCCAAATCGGCGGCTAGAAGCTGCTCTCGTCCCTTGAGCTCCTTCAAGCAACCACGCAAGCGGTACTCCAAACGAAAGGCAAGTTCGTCCAGCCGCTGGCGGTAGAAGCCTAGCCGGCCCTCGGCTGAGGCAAAGACACGGCTGGCAGTCAACGTCAAGACGCGGTTGCGCAGCCGGCTCAGATGAAACTGAAGTGACTGTTGCAGCCGCCTGTCCAGCCCGGCCACCCTCTCCAGCATCTCGCTCTTTTGTGAAACCACCAGCTCTGCGGCGGCCGAAGGCGTCGGAGCGCGCAGGTCGGCGACGAAGTCTGAGATGCTGAAATCCACTTCATGGCCGACAGCGGAAATGACGGGAATGCGAGACTCAAAAATGGCGCGAGCTACGATCTCCTCATTGAAGGCCCACAAATCTTCGAGCGAGCCGCCACCTCGGCCAACAATCATCACATCGACATCGGCAAGCCTGTTGAGAGCGCGAATGCCGGCGGCAATCTCTGCAGCCGCGCCCTGGCCTTGCACTCTGGCAGGATAGATGAGAACCCGCACGCTCTCATGGCGGCGGCGCAAAATGCGCAAAATGTCCTGGATGGCGGCGCCCGTGGGCGAGGTGACGATGCCGATGCAAATCGGCAAAACGGGCAGCGGTTTCTTGTATCGGGCATCAAAGAGCCCTTCCGCTTGCAGGCGCGCTTTGAGCTGTTCAAATGCCAACTGCAGCGAGCCCAAACCCTTGGGTTCCATGAAGTCGACAATAAGTTGATAGTCACCCCGCGGTTCATAAACGCTGAGGTCGCCGCTGGCAATCACCTGCAGGCCATCCTCAGCTCGAAACTTCAAGAACCGCGCTCTGCCTCGGAAACAAACACAGCGAATCTGGGCGCCTTTGTCTTTAAGTCCAAAGTAAAGATGACCCGACGCCGCGACTGCCAAATTTGAAATCTCCCCCTCAACGCAGACTTCCGAAAACTCGCTTTCCAAGCAGGCTTTGACGTCGGCCGTGATTTCGGAAACCGTGTAGATCTTTCGCGGCGCAAACAGGTTCATGAAGCCATCTCAGATCGTAGAGTGCCGGGAAGGGAAGGCAGAGCCTATTTTCGGGAAAGAATAGAAAAAATCAAGGTTAACAAGAGGCTGACGAGAATGGAGGTAGTGAGCGGAAAGTAGAAAGTGAAATTATCCCGCTTGATATAAATGTCACCAGGCAGGCGGCCGAATTTCCCGAAAGAGAGATGGGAAGCAAAAGTGAAAAAGAGGCCAAGCACCAGGAAAACGGCGCCAAGGACAATGAAGAGTTTGCCTAGTTGGGGAACCATGAGGCTTGTGGCGAAAGCTACAGACTTGTAGCGCAGACTCCCGCTTTTCAGGGAGTCTGCGGCTTTTGTTTCGTTCGGTCACGAAAAGCCGCAGACCTGCCAAATGCGCAGGTCTGCGCTACATCGACATCGCTCCGATGAAAATCCCCCTTAGAAGAGGGGGAAAGAAGGCGAAGCGACAGCGGTCGCGGAGCGACGGCGGTCGCGGAGCGACGGCGGTCGCGGAGCCTTCAGGGGGTTGTCTTGATAGGTTGGGAATGGCAAATAGACAACCCCCTGGCGCTGCGCGCCGCCCCCTTTGTTAAGGGGGAATATTTTCATAGGTCGTGGCGCCGCACGCGGCATGAGAAACTCCTACACCAGCTCTAGCGCGTTGAAGAAATAGCCGATTTCAGTCTTCGCGTTCTCCTCGCTGTCAGAGCCGTGAATCACGTTCTTCTCGATAGAAGTGGCGAAGCGCTTGCGAATCGTTCCTTCGGAAGCTTTCTTGGGATCGGTAGCGCCCATCAAATCGCGCAGGCGGCTGACGGCATTTTCAGCTTCGAGCACCAGAACCAGCACCGGGCCGGAGCTCATGTAGCGAACCAGGTCGCTGTAAAAAGGCCGTTCGCGATGCACAGCATAAAAACCGCCTGCCGCTGCGCCTGTCAGATGAAGCATCTTGGCCGCTCTAATCTTGAATTGATTCTTCTCAAAAATCTGGATGATGTCTCCGACGTTGCCTTGTTCTACTCCATCGGGCTTGATGATGGTTAAAGTGCGTTCCAAACTCAAAGTTCGCCTCCAGGTTCAAGATGAAAGGCTTGAATATGCGAACTTGCCTGCGAGCAAGACTCAATGTGCCTCTACGTTATTCCCGTGGACATTGGACATTTTTTGGAGTGGCGAAGCCCACCCTGGGAGCGCGGGCGTCCCGCCCGCAATTGTGGCCGCAGGCCATCGGAGCGGCCTGCGGCCGCTCCGTGGCGGGCGGAACGCCCGCGCTCCCAGGGTGGCTACGTCAAACGCACGCTTCGTCTCAAGTCAGTGCGTTCCACCAGCGAAACGCTTGGTTATGCCTCTACACAGACCGCGCTCACAACAACAGGAAAGCCGCGCGAAAGACCGGAAAAAATGTCCAGTCTCCAGGGTACCACCCGCTACCGCGCGTGGCACTGACAATGCGTTCAGCCCAACGGTTAACGCGCGGCTGCGTACCTGCCCACCCGCTACCGCAGGTGGTACTGACTGAGTCGAGGGGCGCGATTCATTCGCCTAGCTCGAACGTGAAGATGGCGTTGCCCGATGCGATGGCCACCACTTGTTTCCCTTGGCTCAGGTAGCTCATCGGATTTGTGCGGATGATGCCGCCGAGGTTCTGCCGCCACACTTCGCGACCGGTGTCGGCGTCTAGCGCAAAGAAGTACCCTTCGTCGCTACCACCGAACACCAGTTTGCCACCAGTTGAGAGGACTCCTGCCCATGGCTTGGTGTGCAGTTTGTATTCCCAGACGCGATCGCCCGTCTTTGGGTTCAGCGCCCGGATGGCGCCGTGGCCCGGGTCATCCGGCAGGTCAATCAAGGGTGCGCTGCCGATGTAGCGGTTGCCGGGACTGTATTCCTGCTCGCCTTTTCGATAGAGGCCCTTGTTCTCCCAACTCGCCACATAAAAGAGCTTGGTCAGAGGATTGTAGCTGGGCGAATACCAGTTGGTAGCGCCCTGCACTCCCGGCCAGACGTAAGTTCCGTCGGGGGTCGGGTCGATGTTGGGCAGTCGAATAGGCCGGCCGTTAGCATCGAGACCTTTCGCCCACGTCTGCGTCGCAAACGGCTTTCCCAGCAGAAACCGGCCTGTCTCGCGGTCGAGCACATAGTAAAAGGCGTTGCGATGCGCCCAGTAGATCAGCTTCCGCTGGCGGCCCTGGAACTCGTCGTCCACCAGCACGGGTACCTGCACCGAGTCCCAATCGTGCACGTCGTGAGGTACATGTTGGAAATGCCACCGTAATTTGCCTGTGTCGGCATCGAGTGCGATCGCGCTATCGGAGTACAGGTTGTCGCCAACACGGCTGTCGCCGTTCCAGTCGGGTGAAGGGTTGCCAGTGCCCCAGAAGATGAGATTCTGCTCGGGATCAAAGGAGCCCGTGACCCAGGTCGGTCCACCGCCGGTTTTCCATGAATCGCCCGGCCACGTCTGACTACCGGGTTCGCCAGGTGAGGGAATAGTCCAAAAGCGCCAACGACGCTTTCCGGTTGCTGCGTCGTAGGCGTCGAGAAAGCCGCGAATGCCATACTCGCCGCCGCTGATGCCGCAGATGACCATGTCCTTCACGACCAGCGGCGCCACCGTAATACTGTGGCCAGTGCGATAGTCGGCTACCTCAACATCCCACAACACCGTCCCCGTCCTGGCATCGAGCGCCACCAGGTGGGCATCCACAGTCCCGACAAACACGCGGTCGCCCAGAATGGCCACGCCACGGTTCACCTGTCCACAACAGACGTTTACTTTCTTCGGCGTGGCCCGGCGGTAACGCCAGAACTGGCGGCCGGTGGCCGCATCCACTGCAACCACGTTGCTCGGCGGCTCGGTGAAGTACATGACGCCGTCTGCCACCAGGGGTGTGGTCTCGACCGTGTGCGCGGTGTGCATTTGGTAAACCCACTTCAGCTTCAGCTTGGGCGCATTCTCGCGGGTGAGCTTGTTTAGCGGACTGTAGCGCCAGCTCCGGTAGCCTCCTGAGTAGGTAAGCCAGTTGCCCGGATCCTGGTCGGCCTTGAGCAACCGGTCATAGGTGACCTGGGCTAGAAGCGAACCTTGCAGCAAGGCCATGGCGAGCAGAATTGCAGCGAAGCAAAGCCTATTCATTGGGTGCCTCCCTTCGGCCCCTTCGGCCGGAGTGAAGCCAGGTAAGCAACTAGGTGCTCGACTTCCTCAGTAGTGAGCGAGTCTTTGAAGGAGGGCATCTTGGAAATCTTTTCCACTTTGTAGTCCTTCAGTCCTGATTTGGCTATCGATTGAAGGCGGCCGGTCATGTTGATGAACTGAACACTGTAGGTGTCTTCATTCATCAGGAATCCTTCCACCTTGTCGCCGGACGCGTCGGTGTAGCTCACCACCCAGTAGCGCTGGCGCACATCGGCGTTGGGATCGACGAGTGCCTGACGAAGATGTTCGATCGACCGGCTCTTGCCAATCTCGCTCAAGTCGGGGCCCAGCCTCCCGCCTTGCCCGTTGACGCGATGGCACTGCAGGCACGCTTTGTCTCGCAGCAGCTCCGCTCCGCGGGCTGCGTTGGCGCCTGGCTTCGGCCCGTTCGCGGCATTCAGAGAACGGATGTAGGCGACGATCTGCCATACACGATCAGGCGAGTAAAACAGCCCTGGCATCTCCGTGCCGGGAATGCCGTCCGAAATGTTGTTGAGAAGTTCAAGGTCTGAGCTGCCATGAAAGAACGCGCCGCTAGCGAGATTCGGCCCTCGGCCGCCTTCAGCATTCAGACCGTGGCAGGGAGAGCAATGCGACCGAAAGGTCTTGGCTCCGGCGGCCACGTCTGCCGGCGATGTCCGAGGGTTGCGGGCTTGCTCCGGGTTGCCCGCTATTGTGGCAGTCTGGACTAAAGCGGTGACAACTGCGGCCGAAGCCACCTCCGTTGGCGCTGCAGTGGCCGGACCCGTCAAGCCATCTGCGGCACGCGAGGCCAAACCGGCAACCGCAAGCGCCAAACAGAGTCTTAGCTTCGCCATGGATCTTTGACCTCCGGGTGGAGGAAGATTCTCCCTGAGCGTGTGAATGGCGCGATCATACCTGTAAACTCTCGCCGGCTTCCAGGGATTGTTTCACCTCGGCAGATCAGCAACTCTCCTTAGAATGGGTTCCTGGGGGTAGCTGCAGGCTGCCGGAGGCGGGTTCGACCCCTGCCGCGAAAAGCGCGGCGCGCCTCCTCGCCAAATTGATCTTTACTCATAAGTCGCGCAGATGGACACAGGGGGTGTGTGCGTCCAACGCTAGGTCCCCGGAGGGGACAAATTTGAATAGCCCCGGGTGGTGCGCCACGTCGCGCCACCCGGGGGAAATGTCGCCAAAGGCACCGACCCTGAAGGGGTCGAACAGGAACGGTACCATTGGAGATTGTCGAAGCTACCGTGGGTTTCGCTCCGCGCTGCTGCGCTCAACCCCCAGCTATTCATATTGGTCCCCTCCGGGGGCGGTGTGTGTAGAGCCGTTACCAAACAAGCGTTTCGCTGGTGGAACGCACTGACTCGACACGAAGCGTGCGTTTGACGCAGCCACCCTGGGAGCGCGGGCGTCCCGCCCGCCTCGGAGGGGGCGGAGGCCGCTCCGATGGCCTGCGGCCACAACTGCGGGCGGGACGCCAGGCGGGACGCCCGCGCTCCCAGGGTGGGCTTCGCCACTCCAAAAAATGTCCAATTTCCACTGGTCCCCTCCGGGTACCACAGAGACTCAAGCTCTGTGCCCAGCAAAAAACTTGTGGGACACGCTCAGTTTGTCAAAGAAGGAAGGCTTCCTTGAAAATCCCCCTTAACATGGGGGAAGCAAGGAAGAGAAACTGAGGAAGCGAGGATCGCGATCACCATTGAGACGGTGACACGCAGGTTCAGTTGAATGGCTCTTGTCACGGATTAGCCTCGATCAAGTGCAAGGAATCGAATCTACGCGCGATGGTCTCAGTGGCCATCCTCGGTAGCGTCGTCCGAATGCTCGCCGTCTGGTGGCTTGCAGCCGTCGAATTCCCAGATAAGTTCCTTGTTGAGTTCTTCCGCCACTTCCGCCCAGGTCGGGCGGGCGCAGTTCGCAAGCAACTGTGCGAGTGCCTGAACGACTGCCGGCCACTCAAATGCCGGCACGATAAGTTTCCCCCGGCCCCATCGAGCCCCTGATTCTCGGACGAGACGCGCCGATGTGACCACTGTGAAATTGAACGCTTCTTCCCCGTCGCCGTCCTTCGGTCCGACGAACGCCTGAAAGGAGATTTCACAGTCACTGGGGTCCTCCGGCATATTTGGTGGATCCAGATCAGGACTGTGGATGTGGCGGATCTCTGGATAGATCATTTTTCCTTCTTTCGAGACGCCCAACAACGCCAAGCGGCCGCATTGAGGAACTCAGGTCGCAAAGTGCATGCGCCCTAACGCTAGGCACCGCACAACCGACCCGCTGACACAAGGGCTGTGAAAAATTGAAGATCGGCTCCTCCCGGCAAGAAGCGTGCGCAGGAGCGCCCGCTCCACCCAGGTCGTGCGCTCCGCGCGCGTTTTCGGCTGTGGATTCAGAACCGAGATGGGTCAGGATTGTCCCAATTCAATTTTTTCACAGCTCCACGGGAAGCGGCAAGGACTCCACCTGTGTTCAACCTTCGGTCGTCCTCCTGGAGCGGTGAAAAAATTAGGTTCTCGATGGGAACGGGCGCTGTCCCGTTCCCTGTCGAGTGGGGAATCTAGTTGAATCAGTACTCGGTCGTCACGGGAACGCCACAGCGGGCGTTCCGTACAGCATCGCACGACCCATCGGAACTTTTTCAAGGCTTCACAGACTCGAGGAAGTAAAGCATCACTGAATCAGCGCTCGGAGCCGGGTCACGATCCGTGGCTGTCTCAGTCTCCTGCGACCATCGGCGCTGGGATCATGCCCGACCCCCCGAACCGGAAATGGGGTGATCGAAAAGCTGTTCATCCGGTTGGCCTGAAAATCCGGGCGGCTGCTGTAACTGATCGAGGTGGTATCGCCTTCACCCACATTCACGTGAATTCGACGTAGCTCGCCGCCTACTTTCAGGTTGTGACGACCGCGTGTGATGGCCAGGCTGTCCATGGCAGTGAAGGAGGTCCCAGCCTCAACGACTTCCTGATTGGGAGTCAGAGTCATGAAGCCGGGCACTGCGAATCGTTCGAGAAACGGGCCGGTCGTGATGCGTAACAGCGGCGAGCGGTTCATGCCTATGATGGTTTCGTTTACGACCGTGGGTGTAAAGATCCTCTGGAACTGCAGCGCCGCGTTCGACGGACGAACCCGGTCGCTGCGCAAACCGATGCCTGGATCGAGAGGCGTTTTGACTACGGCATCGTCGACACTGTAGCGGGCGTAAAACGAGCTCTTGTCCGAGAAGCGATGGTCGAAACGGAACACTCCGGAATCTTCCCGCGTCTTCAGGGTTCTCGCGGTGACAATTTCGTCAATGTTCGGATCCACGGTTCTCAAAGTTCCGACCGGATAACCACTGACAATCGTTGCCAACGAGGGGGATGTCGATGCCACTGCAGCCCGGAAGGCGGCGCTGGGAACGAAGTCTGGCAGGGTTAGCCCCTGGTGTTGGCGAATGCCTTCGTAGTTGACAAAGAAAAACGTCTTGTCCTTGCGCAGCGGACCACCGAAGTTGCCGCCAAACTGATTCAAACGAAACGGCGGCAACTCTCCCGGATCCGTGAAAATGCGGGCATCGAAGGCGTCGTTGCGTAGAAACTCAAAGACACTTCCGTGAAAACGGTTCGTGCCGCCGCGGGAAATCAGTTGCACCTGGCCGCCGGCACCCGATCCCGAGTCGGCGGAGTAAAGCGTCGAGTTAACGCGGAACTCTGAGATAGCGTCCATGCTGATGATCAGCCGCACGGCCGTCTCCTGGCGCGGGTCCTTGGCGCCGGTAGCATCGACACTGTCGAAGGTCCAGTTGTTATCGTCTCGTGCCCTGCCGACAAAGCGAATGGACAATTGGTTACCCTCGCCGGTATTGATTGCTCCCGGCGCTAGCATCATGAGGCTGGCCCAATGCCGGCCGTTGAGTGGCAGCTCTTTGACCTGGCTGGATTGAATCACCGTGCCGATAACTGCAGAGTTCCGGTCCAGCGGCGGCGAGGTCTCCACCACGTCCACCGTTTGCTGCATCTCGCCGACTTCCAGCCTCACGTCAAGCGTGCGTGTTTGCCCAATCTCCAGAACAACGTTCTGCACTCGGGCTTGCTTGAAACCACTGGCTTCCACGATTACGGTGTAGGCCCCGACTGGCAGGAAGTTAAGCGCGTAGGTCCCAGACTCCTCAGTCTGAGTTTCCCGTTCCAGTCCGGTGCCGAGATGCTGAACTTTCACAACAGCTCGCGGAACCAGGGTGCCCGCGGGGTCGATGATTACTCCCTGAAGCGTGGCCGTGCTGGTTTGCCCCCAGATCATTCCTCCAGCCAAGACCAGGACGGACAGACTGAGAACGACGATTAGAGTGAGAGAACGACTAGACATGGCTCCCTCCGTAGCATTCTTGTTTCGGTTTGTCTATTGTAACTATCATGGAATCATGGACAACTGGAATGATTTTTTCAAAGCTTTTTTGGGTCAGAAAGGTGATGACCCCGAAAACTTTTGACTGGCAAACCCCCTCGGGCAGTCTCTGAAAGACTCACCTCCTTACGCGAGCGAATGACCAATGACGAAACTCTAATGACGAACAATGACGAGGCCCAATATCTGAGTCCAGCTCTTCGTCATTCGGATTTTGGATTTCTTTAGTCATTCGTGCTTAGTCATTAGTCATTCCCGGTATGTCTGGCGTCTTGGTTCTGACTTCCAAACGAGATGACTGAGAATGCAAACGGTTACTCTGAAAGGAACATTAAGGTGAGGTTGTTGCGCCGAGAATACATCTATATTGAAAAAGCATGTCGGCAGTCTAAAGCGAGGCAAGTTATAACTCGATCTCCGTAGAGCGTCTTTGACTCATTGGAGGCCGCGTGCCCTCACGCGGCGCTTTCCACCGAATTTTTTCACAGCTCGAGGGGGCGCGGAGCACTCGGGGGGTGCAACTAAAAGTGGCGGGCAAGCTCTGCAGCCCTCCCTCACGGTCGGGCTACTGACAGCGCCGGTGCCAGTCAGTAGCCCGCGCGTCAGCAAGGGCT
>JAKEER010000576.1 GCA_022616615.1 Acidobacteriota bacterium | reverse complement strand
TGACACACGTCGGAGCCTGTCTGCGAGGATTCTCCATCCAGAATCCTGTGTTTGTCAAGAAACAATCTTGCACCTAGATGATTACAGGACTAAACTGCGGGCTTCCTTCCAAGGAGGTTCCCATGCGGCGAGTTCTGTTGGTACTGGTTCTTGGGTTGGTTACACATTCGACCGCCCAAATCAATACGAGAACTTCGGTTGACGATGATTGATCTGGGCCCAGATCCGATGCAATATTTCTACAGCGGTCACCAAAATAAGGACGATGCTAAGTCTTCCGCTTCAACGGTAGACAGGCTGGCAGCCGTCGTCGCGGCGGTCGCCGCAGTTTTCTCGGTTGTTGCCCAATCCAAAGACAGCCCTGAGCTTGCTTGGTCGCTCGTCGGGATAGCAATCCTAGTGGCGATACTTGCACTGGTCAGGCCACTTATTGTGTGGCTGCGGGCCAGTCTGAGGGGGAGGCAGCGTAACAAGATAGTTTGTGCACAGAGGGGAGAGCTCCTCCATTTTGCCGAGCGTTTCTTTCGACTTGCGAACTCCAATGACTCGTCGAGTCTGCAAAGCATACTGTTCAGCTTGTGCGGCAACAATTCTGAGAAGTACAGAGAATTGGGGCCCTCGGACTACCTCAGGGAAATCATTCCGCTGTTCTTGGGTCGTTTGGAAGCCGCACCCCCCAAGGAGGATAAGGGGTTTGTAGCCGCTATCCGAGAATTGCGCACCTTAGTCGCTTCTTATAACGATTTCTATGTTCTTGAACCTTTGCGACGGATGCGGAGTAAGACATGGGCGCCTGTGACTGGCACCGACACTACTCGCGATGTTTGGTTAATGACGCTTCCCGAGTACCAGCGAGAGGACGCACAAAGAAGGATTGAGGATTTTCGTGAGAGATGGGTCAGCTTTCTGGATGACTTTCGCGACTGGTGCGAAAAAATGAGGAAGGTGTTTGATCCGAATCTTGGCGCCTACTTCGAGCGCCCGCAGAAGCTCTGACTAATGTTGTCATCGCGAGTGAGGATCGGGCGATTTTCAAAGCACACATGCGAGCCCCCGCGGACTTGCCTGTGTTATTCCGATTAGGCTGCCAGCAACCTCGCCATCAGCCGTTGACCTGGATACCGTCAACCGACTGGAATCCCTTCAGACACGGTCGTGTGGCACACAGGCCGCGCTACCGCTGGCGCGCCGGCGTTACAAGATGGATGACGGGGTCTGCATCTCCAGCCCGGATCACTCTTATTCTTTGTCGTAGCTGTAGATACGTGTCGGGCCATATCGGGGTCACAGCGCCTACCGTCACCGCCAATGTCTGAGCTGCAAGGTGCGCTTCGGCACCCAGGAAAGACAGGCGCGTTGGAGTCGGGTGAATCGCAGGTGGCCCGGCCGCAGCCCGTCACGGAGGCAGTGGAGGAAGCTCAGAGTTTTAGGAGTACGCAGCAAATGCGAGAACGAATCGTGCGGGAGAGACTTCAGCCAAGCTGGAGTAAGGCGCCATGTGGATCACATTGTGCCGGCGCGGCTGATCCGGCGATTGAAGCTGGGTAATCCGGACCAGCGGGAGAACCTCCAAAGCCTCTGTGGTACCTGCCATGGATGCAAACTCCAGGCCGATCACAAGCTGTGCTTGGGGGACAAGCTCGGGTACCTGGGGATTCTGCGACGACTGGGATTCAACATGGGACGTGTTGACCGCGCGTTGGCTTTGTATGGTTTGTAATGAACCGCAATCCGACCAGAGCGAATGCGGTATTCGATCTGCTAAGTAAGTAGGATGCTAACACGGACATTGGGCAACGGGAGAGAAAGGCATTGAACATCCGGCAGTTGCTAGCATACCTGCGCTCGGTGGGCGTCGAGGAACCAGAGTCTGTGCCGATCTGCTTCTCCGATGAGCTACCCGCCGTGCTGGCAGCATATGATGCGGTGGAGGGCATGCTCATTCTTTCCGATCTTGCCGAATCGCCACTACCGGTTGTCTCTTACGTGGTCGGCGGATTGGATGGTTAGCCCATGCTTATGGTATTTCTAGGGCGCCCAGATGCCTCCATTGGATAATGATCGCACAGCATACGCCCTCTATAATCAGCCCTGGGGAGCCCCACTATTCTATCGTGGCGCGAGAGTGCCGCGGGTCGTCACGGCCGAACCATGGGCGTTTCTCCGCTATCGCTCAGAAGCGGCCTTAAGTAGTGATCGCCGTGCCAGAGCCATCGCATATGTCGAACAGGCCTTTGACTTCTTTCAGGCAGCATCGAATCCCCGATTATCATCTCGGCCCCTCCTCTATTACTACTCGTTCCTAAATCTAGCGAAGGTGCTCATACTCCACCTTACCGGGCTTGAGCTTCCGCTAACGGTGCGTCACGGCTTGAGCGACCCAAGAGCGAACATCAAGAAGAGACTTAATTTCGCCGGGCAAAAAGTGCGCCTCTCGAAGTTGGATGTCAACCACTCCTCTCTTTACCCGGAGTTCTTGGCGGCACTTGGCGGCAACGTGTCTCTATGTGGCCAATCCGTACGGGTTCTTGACCTATTGGAGCAGATGCCCGGCATACATCGAACGTTCTGCTCTGTGATGGAAACAAAGCCACGCTTCTGCCCGTTGACCTCACTTGAATTTTGCTGGAACAAGAAGAAGAGGAAAACATGGGTGGTGTTGACGGTGGATTCTTTTGATCGTATGTGAAGGAAACATTGCCTTTCTTGGAAAGAAGTTTTCGATTCCGGAGATGTTTGCGCGAAACCAGCGGAGGCCCACGACACCGAGTCTTCAAGAGCCGCGTGGTCGTGACGAACAAGCCTCCGACGCCCGCGATTGCGGAACTAAGCGAGAATCTCCGCCACTTGGGGCTTTTTGCTATTCTCACGGAGAAGGGGTACCGCTATTACCTCGGGCACTTTGCGCCGAGACTCTTGTTCCCTCAGTTGTGCTCAGTCTATGCAGCGATGTTCTACCTAGGTTCTGTAACCAGATACAAGCCCCATCATTTCGACTCGATCGTTTCCCGCGGCTACGAGTGGTTGGTGGCTGACTTCCTGGACTCCCAGCCATCACAATTCCTCTACTTACTCGCCAGCACCATTGCGGGAGTCGAAGTGAAAAAGCCCTACGCAACCATTCAATCGATAGTGTAATGAATGGCCGCACGAAAGCTTCGTTTAGCATGGCTCAGGAGAGGGCGTATCGCTTTTCGCGCAGTTGGAAGGCCACGCTGCCACCCTCGAGAATCTTACACACTTCCTG
>JAKEER010000575.1 GCA_022616615.1 Acidobacteriota bacterium | reverse complement strand
TCCCTAAGCCGGTGGTGTCGCTGGCGCTCAACCACCGGCTAATAGCTGCGAAGCCTCCGGCTTGTCTAATAGTCGTGACCAATGCCTGTGACTCCCTGTGTGGGATGCCCGCCACTGATAATTGCACCCACCTCGAGCTGACTCCTGACTTCACCGAGCCGTAGATCTGAGCATCTGAACTCAACCTCCTTGCATATGCCATTGAAGAAGGATATTTTTGGGCTGGAAGAGGACTTTCGTGAAACGCCGAACCTTCCTTCAACTTTCCAGCGCGGCACTGCTGGGTTTGGGAAATCACAATGGGGCGCCACCATACCGCGTCGTGAGCGCCTACAAGCCTGCCCGCAAACCCTCTGTGCCCGAAGGAAAAGACCGCAACAATCCCAATGTCAGCGGGTATGTTCGCGAGCCGGGTCACATCGACTTTGCTTCGACGCTCGGTCTGAGCGAGTCTGATTTACTGAACATTGCGAATTACAGTGACAAGTCCCGTATGTGCCTGTTCGCTGCCGCCGCAGGCTGGATTCGGCTCCCTCGCCCCAACGCGGGAGAGGGGTTGGGGGTGAGGGGGAATCCTAGAGAGTGGATCAGCGCGCGGAACCCAGCGCTGGATGCGGGTTTGGAGCCCTGTGGGATCAATGAGCCGTGTGCTCGTCCCCTCACCCCTAGCCCTCCCCTAGCCCCCTCTCCCGCGTTGGGGAGAAGGGAACCGAAGTCGATTGAGTTTCTCGAGAGACAATGAGTTTCGTCACTATATTCTGCGATCTTCAGTAGGCAAGATTCTAGTAAAGGAGATCGAAGTATGATCGCAGCTTTGCTGCTGGCCGCACTGCCAATGCTGTTCTGGGATCAGGGACCCGAGACGGCAGCGGCGCTCAAGCAAAACGGTGTCGAGCAGGTAGTGGTTCCCGCGGAACGCCTGCCGGCATGGAAGGCCAGCGGGCTGGCTGTGCGTGGAGTAACTGCCACTGAGTGGAGCGCCCTGGAAGAATTAGCCACGCCCGGCGTGGATCGTCAGGTGCAGGTCGCAGGGGCCACTCGAAGCCCTTACCTTATCGCCAACGGCTGGCGGTTTGCCCGAAACCGCACCGGAAGGTATCGTTACGCTTTGCCGGTGGGCAAAGCAGCGCTGGCTGCCGCCGAAGCGTTTGCCCACAGCGCGAATGCAACACTGCAGCCCGAGGCCGCCGATCTAGAGGCCCTGGGCAAAATGCTGGCCTTCCTAGGCGGCATCCCACAGGCTGATCTCCCAGACCTGGCCGAGGTGGCCGTGGTGGATGACGGACACCCGCTCACTGGAGAAGTGATGAACCTGCTGGCGCGGCGCAACCTGCTGTTTCGGGCAGTGTCCGCGCCCGACACGCGTTATCCCGTTAACATCCGCATCGGATCGAAAGAATACCCAGAAGAGGAGGCTGCCAATCCAAGCGAGTTTGCGCTAAAAATCCGCCGGCAGCTCACGGACGAGCGGCGCCTCCTAAGGATCTACGGCAGCGAGACCGTGCTTTGCCGGCTGACTGGAGACGAGACACGCCTCCGGCTGCATTTGCTCAATTACCGTGGTGGCAAGATCGATGGCCTGCGCGTGCGCTTGCGCGGTGCCTTCCGCAAAGGGCAAGCACGGGGTGATCAGTTTGGCGAGCTTCCGCTGGAGGACTTTACGGTTTCCGATGGCGCCACCGAGTTTTCCCTTCCTGCGATCAACGTTTACGCAGTCGTCGACTTGCCTCGAGCTGGAAGCCAGCCTCGGCCAGGGGCCTGGATTCCCCTAACCCGGAGTGCAACCGGTGCAACCAGCAGGCTTGACAGGCTCCTACTTTCTTGCGCTGTTCCTTGAACCGATCTGAGCGCTCATTGCCATCCACTCTTCAGGTGTGCTACTTTCTCTCGGCATTTCACAGCTCCTTTTCTGACTCGCGACGCCAAATCCCCAAAGTTTCAACTTCACATGTCCTTTCCGGCTACCGCTTTTGGGCGGCTGAGGAGCCTGCAGTATTTGCTCTTCCTGCTTTATTTCGCCCTGGTCTTCAAAAGCTTCTTTCGCCTGGTTTCTTTCCTTCCCGCAGACCTTGTTGGAACGCTCGACCAGACCAAGTATTACCTGCTCCGATACCTGCGGATCTTTCTGATCACTGCAACTATGCTAGTGACGAACTCTGAGGTGGCGGATGCCTTCATCGCGCTGGCTGTCATGCTGGTGGCGTACGGCCTCGGTCGGAAAGGCCTGCGGCTGGGCCGCTTCGGTTTTGATTCGCTGGCAGAAGAGTTGGTGTTCGGCGCAGGGCTTGGCCTCGTACTGTTGGCTGGCGTTGCCTTCCTGCTTGGTTTGGTCGGACAGCTTTACCCGGGCGCCTTCTACGGGACCTTGGGAGTCGCATTCATTATTGGCAGCGGTGAGATTGTCAGGCTGGTTCGGAGCTTGGGGCGCTGCTCGTGGCTGGTACCATTTCAAAGAAAGGAGAGCTCATGGAACGTTCATCTGCTCCAGCTCTTCTTGCTCGCTTATCTTTTCGTGTTCGTGGCCGTCGCGTTCGTGGCTTGCCACCTGCCAGAGATTGAGTTCGACCCGCTGATCTATCACCTCACCGTTCCAAAGCTTTATCTCCAGCACCACCAGATCGTCGACATTCCCGAAATTCTGGAAGCTGTGTTCCCGAAAAACATCGGAATGCTTTACCTCTATGGGCTGGCGCTTCACTCCCAGATTACAGTGAAGTTCCTCAATTTCTGGATGGGGCTGCTGCTTCTGTTGGCAATCTACTGCTTTGGGAAACGGCTTTGGGCAAGGCTATCAGGCTTGGCCGCAGCCACGCTATTTGCGTCGACCCCGATCGTCTTCTTCGAACTGCGAGCCATCTACATTGATCTTCCGATTGCGCTATTCTGCTTTCTCAATTTCTTTGCTTTGCTGCGCTGGATAGAAGATGGCGGGCGGAAGTGGCTGGTGCTGTCGGTTTTTTTTCTGGGGATGGCGGCGGGGTCGAAGTACAACGCGCTCTTCAACGTCGTGGCGGCGTCGATTCTGGTGGGGCATCACTTCCTCACTGTGCGTAAGCTGCCCCTGCTGCAAACGGCTGTGAGGGTCGGAATTTATGGGCTACTCAGCCTCTCCAGCCTGCTGGCATGGCTTTTCCTGACTTACCGGTTTACGGGCGACCCGTTGTTTCCCTATCTGTCCGGCGATCCCTTGTTTCCTTTCCTCAAGGGGCTTTTTCACTCCGATCGCTGGGAGACTTATAACTTGCCAGTGGTTCGCTCGGGAGCGCATCGCTGGGGATTGCCGCTCGGCTTCACGAATGTATTCAAAACGCTTTGGCAGATGCACTTCGACGAAAAGGTATTCTGCGGAAGCTTGGGTCCGTTCTTCGTCCTGCTGGCGCCGCTGCTGCTCTTTGTCTTCAAGCTGCACCCAGTGATGAAGCGGCTGCTGGCCTATAGCTCTGTCTATCTCTTCCTTTGGTTGGTGACCACGCAAGCCAACCGCTATCTCATTCCGGTTCTGCCGATGCTTAGCCTGCTGTGTGCGGGCCTGCTGGCCGGATTTCTGGAGGCGAAGACGCTTCTTCAGCGGGGGCTGCGCGGATTCGTGTCGGTGGGTCTCCTGGTTGCCGCATTTTACAATCTGCCGTTTCTATTTTACCTCTGGTGGACACCCGGCAAGCGCTACTTCACGCCAGTGCTGGGAGCGTTTCCAGATTCAGTCTTCTCCGACAACTACAGTCCGGAGCGTTATCTTTCCACTTACATGGGAAGCATTCCGGCAATCAACTTCTTGAATTCGCTGGGAAACGTGAAGAAGGTCTTGTATGTCGGCTTTCGCGACGGACCGCCCCTGTATTACGCCAGCTTCCCGATGGTTTACAACGAGCTCAGTGTCTACAACCGTTTCGTGGAAGAAAAGGACCTAGCCCGCCTGCTGGAGTTGTTGCGTGCGCACGACATCTCGCACGTGATTGTAGAACAGAAGTACGGTGTCGAGAAACTGGTGTCTTCTCCCGAGTCAGAGTTTGCGCGCCAGCATCTGCGTCAGATTTGGAACAAGAACGCAGTCTCGGTGTTCGAGGTGCATCAGAACCCGCTGCCAGGGAAGGAATTCGAGGTCGCGAATTACCTCATCGACCGAATGATGGAAAGCAAGATCGTCTCTTCCGCAGGCCAGCCGGTCTATCATCCCAACAACTATCGGGACGTGCACCGTCTGTTCTCCGAGCCGCGCTTCTGCATCCTGACCTTCGACCAGTTTGAAGTGCGCATTCCAGCCAAGATTCCGAAAAATGCCCGGTTGCGCTTTGGTTTAGGATTCAAGCAGAACGCCACCCGTTTTCCTTATATTGGGCAAATTTGGTTGCAGGATGCGGCGGGTGATCGTCGTGCCATCTTTTCGCGGAACCTGAAGCTGACGGAGCGCTTTGAGGATCAGCACTGGTCTGAGGAAGAGGTGAGCCTCGGGCCGTACGCTAAACAGGCGGTGGAGATTGTTTTTACCTGCAAAGCAGCAGGCGTTGTGGAGCATCAAGCGTATCCTCTGGGCGTTCCCGATGGAATTGTTCTCTGGTCCGAGCCCCAGATTGTGGTCCGCCACACCGGAGATTTAGACTTGCTTGAAAGTCCCGACTGGTTCACAATGCTCCCCGTCGCCAGCAACCTGAACACTCCCAACAAGGCCTATGCATTCGTGGCGCCCTCGCCTGAAGAGAAGCCGGGCGTGCCAAGGCAACTGGTCATCGTTCCAGGGGGAGAAGCTCGTTACGATCTTCTCGTACCTGAAAAGAGCCGGCTCACCTTCCAGCTGAATTGGCAGGAATGCCACGAGCCGGGACTTATCGCTGAGATTCTCTTGGAGGCGCCGGGCCAGGTGAGCCGTGTCTTTCAGAAGGTGCTGCCTTGCGATCAGCGCCTTAAGTTGTCCGCGGAGGAAGCGCTGAGTCTGGCTGAGTTTTCGGGTGTCCGAGGCACGCTGGTCTTTCGAGTTCCTTCGGCCGCTGGTCCGGCCAGTTCACAGCGGGTGGGTTTCGCGCAATTGCGGTTGGAAGAGCTCAAGGATTAGGTTACGAACTCTTCGAAGCACGAAGAAGCCTCACACGTCCGGTAAAGCTGTCTTGAAGTCTTTCGATGCTGGGAGCGCGGAGGTCTCGTCCGCTAACGGCACCCGCAGGGCGCCGGAGCGGGCGAGAAGCCCGCGCTCCCAGCGTAATTTCTCAATTAAGGAGAGGCCGCGAGCCCTTAATCGTCGCTGCGCGGACTATTTGATCTATGTCTTCCAGGCCTAGCATCTCGGTGTTTTTTCCAGCCTATAACGACGCGGGCACCATCCCGGGCATGGTACTGACGGCGCTGCTGACCTTACGGCGTATCGCCGATGATTACGAGATCATCGTCGTAAACGACGGCAGCCAGGACCATACGCCCCAACTGCTGGAAGAACTGGCCAGCCGCTATCCAGAAGTGCGAGTGATTCATCATCTGAAGAACGCAGGTTACGGCGGGGCGCTACGCACCGGTATTGCGCAGAGCCGCAAGGAGCTCATCTTTTACACCGACGGCGATGCGCAGTACGACGTTCGCGAACTAGAGAAGCTGCTGCCACTGCTGACAGACGACGTGGATATGGTGAACGGCTTCAAAGTATCGCGCTCCGATCCGCTCTACCGCTCGCTGCTGGGAACCAGCTACCGCCTGCTCACGAAGTTGTTTTTCGGAATCCGGCTAAGAGATATCGACTGCGACTTCCGTCTCATGCGCCGGAGTATCTTCGACAAGATTTCCTTGAGATCCAATAGCGGGACCATCTGTGTGGAAATGGTGAAGAAGATTGAGGCGAGCGGCTTCAAGATCCGCGAGATTCCCGTTCACCACTTTTATCGTTCGTATGGCAAGTCGCAGTACTTCACGTTCCGGCGCCTGCTGCGAACTGTGATCGATCTCTCGAAGCTCTGGCATGAGCTCTTCATCAGTCAGCCGCCCTTTCCTGCCAAAGTCGTCCGTGACCCGGAGCTTTTGGCTTCGAAAACCATCCGAGTCGTAAAGCGCAACAACGGCGCATGAGATAGTGGCCAACCTTGCCCGTCTTCGGAGGTTGATGGGGCAACGAAGGTCCTCCAGTGTGGCCGAGTGACGCACACATGGCGCAGTTTGACATGTGTGCGGCGGGGAATCGCAGACATCGCAAAAACGCGATGTCTGCGCCATCCAGTTCAACCTGTAACGGTATTTCGCCCTCGGGCTGCTAGTTTCACTAGGCGTCGACGAAGTTCACAGCTCGGTCGGGTTTGTAGTCCGGGCTTCAGCCGGCCTGATCATCGCCGCCTGAAGGCGGTACTACGAACGCTGCCTAGGCGCGTATGAGGGCGCTCGCTACAGCTAGTCTCGGGTACACGTCGGCTTTTGGCTGCCCGGCTGCCCCACCATGCAACTCGACGAATATCGAAAAATGTACGCCCTGGAGGAGAACTTCTGGTGGTACCGGGGCATGCTGTGCATCACGCGGCAGATTCTGGGACGGCATTTTCAACCCAGGCAAGACATCCGCATTCTGGATGCAGGCTGCGGCACAGGCAAGATGGTGCTGGAACTGGCGAACTATGCTCTGCGGCCTCCCGTAGGCTTTGACTTCTCAGCCGAGGCTGTGAAGTTTCTCAAGCTGCGCGGCGTGTCCAACGTGCTGCAGGCGTCCACAACGGAGATCCCCTTCCGACCTGGAAGCTTCGATCTGGTGACTTCGTTCGACGTGCTGTGCCAGCTTTCCGGCGAAGGCGACCGGCAAGCTTTGCGCGAGTTCCATCGCGTGCTGAAGCCAGCAGGAAAAATCTACTTGCGCCTTCCAGCCTATCAGTGGATGTATGCCAACCACGACCGCTGCAGCTTAACGTTCCGCCGTTATCGCCGCAGCGATCTGGTGGCCAGAGTGGAGAACGCCGGATTCCGCATCCTGAAAGCCAGCTACGCCAACTTCTTTCTATTTCCCGCGCTTGCCTTCAAGCGACTCGTTTTGGAGCGGTTTGGCATTCTGTCCAATTCTTCAGACCTGCGTCCCGTCCCCGCGGGGTTGAACGCTTTCCTGGAAATTCCACTCCGCGCCGAGTCACGCCTGCTGAGCCAGCCGGCCTTCAGGTTTCCTTGCGGACTGTCACTTGTTTGCTTGGCTGAAAAAAGGTGATCCAGTACATTCTGAAGTTGGCACTTTCGCTGGGGCTGTTTGTGTGGCTGCTCTGGAGCGGAGAGGTCAGGCTGGAGTCTTTCCAACAATTGGCAAAGCACAAGTCTTACGTCGCTGGCGTGTTCTTCGCCCAGGCGGCCCTTCTCCTGCTGGCGGCGCTTCGCTGGCGCATTCTCGCGCAGGCGTTTTCGATGGAAGTTCCGTATTTCAGGATCCTGCGATTTTTTCTGATGGGCGAGTTCTTTTCTCTCTTCTTTTTGGGCGCCCTGGGCGGCGATCTTTCCCGGATGATGTTTCTTGGAGCTCATGAGCCGCGAAGAAAGCCGGCCGCCGCGCTGACGGTAATCCTCGACAAGGCCTTGGCTCTGTGGGTTCTCTGCGGCATCGCCTTCACAGCCCTTTGGAGGTATGAGCCGCTGTCAGGCGCCGAGACCTGGGTTGCGACGCTGAAAGTCGCACTGGCCCTGCCTTTGGCGGCCGTGCCGATTGCTTTGCTGCTGCTCCAATGGCTGCCCTCGGTTGTGACCGCAGTCGTGGGCAAGACGGGCCAGTTTGAATCCTTGCTGTCGCTGCAAGAGCCTTTGTCCCGCCTGCCGGCAGCCGTTTATCTCAAAATCGCTTTGCTCAATCTATTTGCCCAGGCGCTGGTTATCGTTAACTTCATGGGCTGCGCCTTCGCTCTGGGTGTGTTCCACGTTCCGTTTGGGACTTACTTCATGGCCGTCCCGCTAGGATTTATCGCGCTGGCGTTGCCGTTCAGCATCGCCGGTCTAGGGGTGGGCCAACTGGCTTTTGCGAGGCTTTTCGAGCTCTATGGTGTCACCGAGCCAGCCTTCGGCGGAAACCTCTCGACGTTGCATATTGCTGTCTGGGGAGTCTTCGCTCTGTTGGGAGGCTTGCTGTTTGCTGTTGCGAAGGTGGGAAACCAACAATCCGAGAACCCTGTGAAATCATAAACACAGGAAACCTGCGAACCAGGAAATCCACCGCAGAGGCGCTGAGACGCAGAGAACTCCTTGCCCAAAAACCACGAGTCCGGCGTCAGCAAGGATAGGACCTCTGTGCCAGAGAATCTTGGGATGGTACTCTCACTCTTTCGCTAAGCAAGAGAATGCAAGCTGGTCAGGTTTGTGGATGCTCTCTCTGCGCCTCCGCGTCTCTGCGGTTTGTTGAACTGCCCATTTGGGAATGAACCCGACTTCAAGCGCTTCGCCGGTGCCCATTGTCGTGGTTGGCGCAGGGGCTGCGGGGTTGATGACGGCGTTTCTCGCGGCGTCGCGTGGAAGCTGTGTGCTGCTGCCAAACCGCGTTGATCGCGGTGCGACGTGAAAGAGAAAATGTAGGGTGCGGCGCGCATTTCCGACGCACCATCTGAACCCACACCGGTCGTGGTGCGTTCAAAAAGCGAACGCTGCCCAGGCGGAACCACCGAGGATGAGAATATGTCGTCGTCCTTGTTCTTGCCTTCGTACTCGGCTTTCGTCGAGGACGAGCACGACGACAAGAACGATTTTCAGGAGAGAGGTAAAGCCATGGTCCATCGAACTTGTGTGTGCCTGTTATTGTCTTTGGCGTGGGGGACAGCCCGGATCGTGGCTGCCCAGGAGGCTGGCATGAAGCCGGAAGGATTCAAAGCGGCCATACGACTGATTGAGGAAGAAGTGGAAAGCGGTTTGGTGGGCGCGGCGGCACTGCTTGTGGCACACAACGACAGGATTGTGGTCGAACAGGGTTTTGGAAGCTTGTCTCGCAAGCCGGGCGCCGAGCCATGCCGGAGCAACAGCGTTTTCCTCGTCGCTTCGATCTCGAAGCCCGTGACCGCGATGGCCGTCATGCGACTGGTCGATGAGGGACGTATTTCCCTGGATGATCCCGCGCAAAAATATCTGCCGGAATTTACTGGCAGCGGCCGTGAGCGGATTACGATTCGCAACCTGTTGAGCCACACGTCCGGACTGCCCGACATGCTGCCCGACAATATTGACCTGCGAAAACGACAGGCGCCGCTGAAAGACTTTGTGGCCGGTGCGCTGCACACTCCGCTGCTCTTCACGCCAGGAACCGGCGTATCGT
Organism: Acidobacteriota bacterium; assembly: GCA_022616615.1. Classification (GTDB taxonomy): domain Bacteria; phylum Acidobacteriota; class Terriglobia; order Versatilivoradales; family Versatilivoraceae; genus VFZK01. Next base: position 814 of record JAKEER010000575.1, on the reverse strand, counting down.
ATCAAAGCATGGGTATTCTTCTGGTCTCCGAGACTGTCGAACGCGTTTCAGGAATGCCGCTCGACCGGTTCCTGCAGCGGGAAGTGTTCGGTCCATTGAAAATGCCGCACAGCACTATGGGAATCGGCAAGCGAAAGATTGAAGACACGGTGCAGTGCGATCTGCCCGCGCAGGGCGACTTGCGCATGAAAGACTCTGACGCATCCTGGAACTGGAACAGTCCTTACTGGCGACGGTTGGGCGTGCCGTGGGGAGGAATGCACACCACGGTCGGAGATATCTATCGCTTGCTGCAGGCTATGCTGGACAAAGGCCGTCCGATTCTCAAACCCGAGCTTGGAGAATTGATGGTGTCCAATCAGAACGCGAAGCTTGACAAGCCTTGGGGGCTTGGCTGGGCGATGGGCGAAAATGCGTTCTACGATGGCTCGCCCGGCAAGGCCTTTGGCCACAGCGGCGCCACGGGAACCCTCTGTTGGGCTGACCCGGAGAGAAGGCTGGTCTTCGTGCTGTTTACGAACCGCCCGCTCGCCAATGATCCGGGCAACTTCTTGCGGCAGGTGGCGAAGCGGGTTTCTGACGCGGCAGGCCATGAACGGTGACGCACTCGGGCGCACGGGATCAGTGGATGTGCGTTTTCCTATGCACGGTAGACCACAAAACCGAGCCTGCACGTGAGAGGGAACCGATGACATTTACGGAGGTGTATCTAATATTACTTTGTTAAGTCTTGATCGCGTGGCGCATACATCGCGCTTTTGACGATATAAGCGCCGCATGGGCAAGATGCCCATGCCACGTGGCACGGGCGTCC
>JAKEER010000574.1 GCA_022616615.1 Acidobacteriota bacterium | reverse complement strand
TCGGCAATTTCGGAACCCATTTCGTCCGTGGTCAAGCGTCCACCCAAGTCATGCGTCCGAACTTGCGGCCGAGCAAATATTTTCTCGACGGCCTGCCGGATCAAAGCAGCTCCACGCCGCGTCTCCGCGTGGTCAAGCCACTCCAGCATCATGGCAACGGACAGAATCGCCGCCGTGGGATTGGCGAGGCCCTTGCCCGCAATATCCGGCGCCGAGCCGTGACAAGGCTGAAAAACAGAATGGGTGTCGCCAAGATCGGCCGAAGGCGCCATTCCCATGCCGCCTACGAGGCCTGCTGCTAGGTCAGAAAGGATATCGCCGAACATGTTCTCGGTTACCAGTACATCGAAGCGTTGGGGCCGTTGCAACAGGTACAGGCTAGCAGCGTCTACGTAGACTCTCTCAGTGGCTACCTCCGGAAATTCAAGGCTGATCTCGTCGAAAATGCGCCGGAAAAAAACCATCGATGGCAGCACATTCGCCTTGTCCACCAGCGTGAGATGTTTCCGCCTCCGCATGGCGGCTTGAAAGGCGGCTCGAAAGATGCGCTCAGAACCTTTGCGCGAGATCCGCAGCTGGTCGGTCGCCTCCAGGCCGTCCGGCGGGGCCGAATTCAGACGCGACGAAAACAGTCCCTCGGTGCTCTCCCGCACAATGAGGAGGTCAATCTCTCCCGATTCAACGCCCTTCAACGGCGTGTCAGCGTGGTTATAGAGCCGCACGGGGCGCAGGCCGCAGTAAAGGTCGAGTCTTTCGCGCAAGTCCAGCTGGGGTGCCATCTCGCGCCCATCCGGCCAGCGAACGTCCGGCAGTCCCATGGCTCCCAGCAGAATTGCGTGGAACTGTTTCAACCGCTGAAAGGTTTCAGCGGGAAGCGGATCACCGCCACGCAGATACTCGCAGGCTCCAACTGAGAATTCCTCCAACTCAAAGCGGACATTTCTTAGTCGGCATTCCACGGAGCGAAGCACTTTGACCGCTTCCCCGATGACCTCAGGTCCCACGCCGTCCCCAGGCAATACTGCGATCTGGAACTGACTAAGATGGCTCATAGAAGGCTCAATATCCTCAACCGCTCGTTCTGTCTTGGCCTACCGAGAACAAGCCACGACCATAACACCGTGCTCCACTCGCTTCTACTTATTGTTTTCGCCGCTTATTGTTTTCGCCGCTACTCGGACCGCCGCCTCATCGTGCTGAACTCCTCTTTTGGAGGAATGGTGACAACAACAAGCCGCCTTGCCTTCGGTCCATCGATCACACCTCAGAGCTGCAGGAACCGGTAGCGCTCAAAGAGGGCCAGCAGTTCGCGGCTTGCCCGTTCGACGTGGGCCCGATACGCTTCCACCGCTCCATTGGCATCGCCTTTCCTGATCCTCTCCACCATCACCATGTGTTCCTTGGTTGAGTTCACCGGCTTCGGCCGCAGGCGCAGTGTAACCATGCGCGCACGGTGAGTCCGGTCCCAGAAATTAAGCACGACCTGCATCAGCAGACGGTTTCCGCAGAGCTCGATCAGATGGCGATGAAAGCGCTCATCCGCCTCGGCCCAGCCGTCGAGATCGTCGGACTTGAGGGCCTTTTCCATATCACGGGTGGCCTGTACGAGTGGCTGCAGCTGTTCTTCTTTCGGATTCTGCCGGACAACCAGTTCGAGGGCCATCGATTCCAGGGCACTTCGGACCTCGTAAATCTCTTTCATGTCGGTCGGGGAAATGGGCAGCACACGCATGCCATGGCGTGGCATGACCTTGACCAGTCCCTCCCTTTCCAACCGGACGAGCGCTTCCCGGACAGGTGTGCGGCTGATGCCGAGTTCCAGCGCCAGGTCGCCCTCCAGGGCCTGAAAGCCCGGCGCGTAGACGTTGTCTAGAATGCGGCGCCGGATTGCCTGATAAGCCTCTTCGACCCGCGACGGGCGCCGCACTCTGACATCAGATGCTTCCGTAGCCAGTTTTTGCCGCGCCAGTTTTGACAGTGGCATCATCGACCTCCCAAGGTTCTCTCACCAGTGACGTTTTGCCAGCAACGAGCCGCCGAGCAGACTTAAGGAGTACCAATCATCCGGCGAATTCGTTCATTAACAAATTCAGTAATGTATGCATTACTGCGGCGACGTCAAGAAGAAAATTCAGAAGCGGGTCGTCGCTTCCGCAGTCTCCACCTGAAGGGCGGGGGAAAAAGTTCCGCCGGAGTTCGGGAATCGAGTTTCCCCGTCCCGGCCAATATGGTGAAGGCATGGGAAGCCCCGATCTAAAGCCGTTGTTGGCTTTTGTGGGTTGTTCCGCGAAAAGTGGCTTTTGCTGGAGGATATCGGACTGTACTGCCCCATTTGGGGCAGGAGGCTCGATTACGTCTTAAGGTTGGAAGCTAGGTCAACCAAGGGGTGTGTGAACTCGCGCGGCATTCTTCCATCTCGCACCACTAAAGACGCGTCCTTTACCGGTCGATTCTCAAGATAGCAAGCCTAGAACGAATAGGAGAATCGACATGTTGGCAGACGATAAACTGTATTTTGCATTTATCGGCTTGACGGCACTTGTCGGCCCTGCGCTGACTTCATCCTACTTGTTTTGGATGATTGGGCAGTGGCTCGTTTCCAGGAATCGTGCTTCTTGGTCCGCAACACTCAGAACAATTGCAGTCGTAACAACTGTCGTTCACGGTTATGCCCTCGTATTTTTGCATGATCGTGTTGACGCTACTCGATTCTTGTTGCAGAGTTGGGCCGCTGGTTTTTCTCTGGCGATGGCCTGGAGCGTTTTCCATTGGTTTGAGGACAGAAGACACGCAAAGATCTTGAAGAGATTGACCAAATCGGATTAATTGAGATGCACAACGTTTTCATGACCGCTGAACATCACGTCATCGGAAACCACACCGCCCCGGGGAAACCGCCAGCCACCTACCTTTAGCAACCAGCCTCCTAGTAACCAGCCTCCTAGTAACCAGCCTCCTAGTA
>JAKEER010000573.1 GCA_022616615.1 Acidobacteriota bacterium | reverse complement strand
GCACACCCATGCCGTTCAAAAGCCACGACGGTAAATTATCGAAATATCTTCCAATAACCGGCAAGTGATGGATGTGAAAGCCGGTAATCATGAATTCCGGGATGATGGCAATCAGCGCCAGATAAATGGCTCCGGCAAATGTGATCCGGGTGAGAATTGTTTCGACATACTCGGCGGTCTTTTTTCCAGGGCGGATGCCGGGAATGAATCCGCCGTACTTCCGCATATTGTCAGCCACCTCGGTTGGATTGAAGACGATCGAAGTATAGAAATAGCAGAAAAAGATGATCCCGGAAATGTAGAGCAGGTTCCACAGCGGCTCTCCCGTACGGAGCGCTTCCGACATGTTCCGGAAGAACTGGCTGCTGGGAAACAGATAGCCAAAGGTTTGCGGGAAAGCCAAGATGGACGAAGCGAAGATCACGGGAATAACACCGCCCACGTTCACCTTGAGCGGCAAGTGCGTGGACTGCCCGCCCATGACCCGCCGGCCAACAACGCGCTTGGCATACTGAACGGAGATTCTGCGCTGGGCGCGTTCCACCAAGACGATGAAGCCAACCACGGCCACCATCATGGCGAGCAGGAGGATGACAACCAGGGGCGACCACTGCTGAGTTGCCAGCTTGCTGTAGATTTCTGTGCCAGCTTCGGGCAGACCAACCACAATGCCCGCAAAAATAAGCAGCGACATGCCATTGCCAATGCCGCGCTCCGAGATCTGTTCGCCCAGCCACATGATGAAGGCCGTTCCCGTGGTCAGCGTCAGGGTCGTCATGAAGATAAACCCAATCCCAGGATTGATCACGACCTGCGAACCCTCAGAAGGCATCTTCTGAAAAGCCACGGCAATGCTTAACGACTGGACGAGGCTCAGGACCACAGTCAAATAACGCGTGTACTGTGTGATCTTCTTGCGCCCCAGCTCGCCTTCCTTCGACAGCTTTTCCAAGAAGGGCCAAACGACGGTGAGCAACTGAAGAATAATGGAAGAGGTAATGTATGGCGTGATGCCGAGGGCAAAAATCGTGAAGCGGCTGAGGTTTCCGCCAGAGAACAGATCCATAAACCCAAAAACAGTTCCGCGGTTCTGCTCGAAAAAGCGCATGAGCACTTCAGAATTGATGCCGGGCGTAGGGATCACCGCGCCCACGCGGTAGACGGCGAGCAGCAGCAGCGTGAAACCAATCCGCTTCCGCAAGTCCGGCATGTTCCAAATGTTGCGAATGCTTTCGACGATCACTTTATGACCTCAAAACGGCCGCCTGCTTTGGCGATCTTTTCCTGGGCGCTTTTGCTGAAAAGATGAGCAGAGATATTCAGGGCGTGGGCCAAATCCCCTTGACCTAGGATCTTTACTCCGTCTCGCAGATTCTTGACGATCCCTTTTTCCAACAGTTCCTGCGGCGAGACCGTTGAGCCTGCCGGGAAATCCTTCAATCGGTGGAGGTTCACAATCGCGTATTCCTTCTTGAAAATGTTTGTAAAACCACGCTTCGGCAAGCGGCGATGCAAGGGCATCTGGCCGCCTTCGAAACCGCGCTTGCTGCGCGCGCCAGAACGGGACTTTTGTCCCTTGTAGCCCCGGCCGGCCGTCTTGCCAAGCCCAGACCCCATGCCGCCGCCACGGCGCTTCTTCGAGTGCGTGGAACCGGCGGGAGGCCTTAAATTATTCAGTCCGATCATGGAACCTGACTCCCTTGAAAATCCCCCTTAGCAAACGGGGAAAGAAGGCGCAGCCTTCAGGGGGTTGTCGTGACGGTTTTGGACCGGACAACCCCCTGGCGCTTTGCGGCCGCTGGCGCTTCGCGACCGCTGTCGCTTCGCGCCACCCCTTTTGATAAGGGGGAATATTTTCATCGAACGTGGCGCCGCCGAGCGGCATGAAAAACTCACTTGAAAATCAGTATGGAGTTCAAGCTTTAGCTTGCCTCAAGTGGGTTCAGCCTAACGGCTGAACCCGAAACCTTAGGCTCCCTCCCCGACAATCTCCACGAGATGCCGGATCTTGAAGACCATGCCTCGAATTTCGGGCGTGTCAGGCCGGGTGATCACCTGATTCAAGCGGCTGAACCCCAGGCCCTGAATGACCTTTTTTTGCTTTTCGGGAAACCCAATGCCGCTGCGAATCAGCTTGATCTGGATCTGCCCGTTTTGTGTCTTGCTCTGGCTCATAGAACTATTTATGGAGAACCTCTTCCCGTGATTTCCCGCGCAGCTTCGCCACGCCATCCGCATCCCGCAACTGCTTCAGTCCGTCGATGGTTGCTTTCACAACGTTGTGGGGATTGGCGCTGCCAAGGGATTTGGTCAACACATTCTGAATTCCTGCCGATTGAATGACGGCGCGAACCGGTCCGCCTGCAATCACTCCCGTGCCCTCAGGCGCCGGCTTCAGCAGCACTTTCCCCGAACAAAAACGGCCAACCACGAGGTGCGGAATTGTGGCGCCCAGGATGGGAATCTTGATCAGGTTTTTCTTCGCGCTTTCCAAAGCCTTGCGGATGGCTTGGGGAACCTCCTTGGCTTTGCCGTTGCCATAGCCGACGACCCCGTTCTCATCGCCAACAACCACCAGCGCGCTGAAGCTGAGGTTCTTGCCACCCTTGACGACCTTGGTAACCCGGTTGATTGAAACCACCTGGTCCTTCAAATTCAAGCTGCTGCCATCGATTCTGGTCTCCAAAAGGTCCTCCTAGGTATCATCCATTTCGCCAGGTGCGACACCCGGCCTCCAATGTCCTGAAGAAAGTAGCAAGCGGCCTCTAAAACTTCAGCCCTGCTTCACGCGCGGCTTCTGCAAGAACCTTCACCCGCCCGTGGTACTGGTAGCCGCCGCGATCGTAGACCACCGATTCGATTCCCTTGCTCTTGGCGCGCTTCGCTATCTCCGTTCCGACGCTCTTCGCTCCCGCGGCGCTTCCACCCGACTTGTTAACAGCGCGAATTTCCTTGTCCAGGGAAGAAGCAGAAACCAGCGTCACACCCTTCACGTCATCGATGATTTGGGCGTAAATGTGATTCAGTGAGCGAAAAATGTTGAGGCGAGGCCGCTCTCCGGTGCCCTGGATCCTCTTGCGAATCCGGGCGTGAACCCTCTTGCGAACATCATTTCTGGAAGTCACACCGGCCATTCGTTCAATCCACCCTCTCGATCAAAAATGCTTGGGAACCCGGCTTACTTGGCGCCCGTTTTTCCAACCTTCTTCTTCAACACTTCGCCTGCGTAACGGATACCTTTGTTCTTGTAGGGATCCGGCTTCTTCAGCGAACGAATGGTGGCTGCCGTCTGCCCAACTCGCTGCTTGTCTACCCCGGACACAACGAGCTTGGTCTGCTTCTCAACGGCAATGCTGATGCCGGATGGAATCTGGAAATCAATCGGGTGAGAAAACCCGAGACTGAACACCACCGACTTGCCCCTGACTTCAGCACGGTATCCAATTCCGACAATCTCCAATTCCTTCTGAAAGCCATCCGTAACGCCTTTCACGGCGTTCGCGACGAGGCTTCGAGCCAAGCCATGCAAAGCTTTCTGCTGCTTGGTTTCAGCTGTCCGTTTGGCTACCAGACGGCCATCAGCCATCTCAAATTCGATTCCCTCAGGAACCGGGCTGGTGAGCTTGCCCTTCGGCCCTTGAACTTCAACTTGCCCAGCGCCGATGTTGATCTTCACGCCGGAGGGAACTGGGATCACTTTGTTTCCGATTCTTGACATGATTTTTGGCTTCCCTTAGCGAGGCCGTCTGCTACCAGATATTGCAGAGAACTTCTCCGCCGACACCCTCTTTCTTTGCCTGGGCTCCGGAAAGAACGCCCTTGGGAGTCGTCAAGATGCTGATTCCCAGGCCTCCCAGCACTTTGCGAATCGACTTGCAGGAAGTGTACGTGCGGCAGCCGGGCCTTGAAATTCGCTGGAGACCGGAGACGACCCGTTCTCCTTTGCTGCCGTACTTCAAGTAGACACGCAAAATGGTCTTGCTGCCTTCTTCAGTCACCTTGTAGTTGTTGACGTAGCCTTCCTCTTTCAAGAGCTTGGTAATTTCAACCAACAAATTAGAAGACGGGATGTCTACCTTCTGACGTTTGGCTTGCAGAGCGTTTCGCAACAACGTCAAATAATTTGCAATCGGATCGGTCAGACTCATGAGTCACTCCTCCAAATCCCCTCCTCGGAGGGGTGAAGGCTTGAGAAGCCTTCACCGCAGCGCCGGGGTGGGTCCGTTCCCTACTCCACAACCCACCCCAGGGCCTGACGGCCCTTGCCCCTCCCGAGAGGGGAATCGTCAATGTTTCTTACCAGCTCGACTTGATGACGCCCGGAAGATCTCCGCGCAGCGCCAGTTGCCTGAAACAAAGGCGGCAAAGGTCGAATTTCCGCAGAAATCCGCCGGAGCGGCCACAACGTTTGCAACGGTTGTGTTGCCGCACCTTAAACTTTGGAGTCTTCCTGGCTTTTGCTACGTGCGAAGTTCTCGCCATAGTTACCTCAACCTAGTCCGAACATCTATAACGGTCGTGAGGGAGCAGTCCACGCCGAATTAATTCCTGAACGGCATGCCGAACAGACGGAGCAACGTCCTGGCCTCATCGTCCGTCTTCGCCGTCGTGACGACGCAGATGTTCATTCCTTTGATCTTGCTCACCCTGGCGTAATCGATCTCCGGAAAAATCAACTGATCGCGCAAGCCCAGAGTGTAATTTCCCCGGCCATCGAAAGACTTAGTGGACAGGCCCCGGAAGTCGCGCACGCGAGGTAAAGCCGTATTGACCAACCGGTCGAGAAACTCATACATGCGCTCTCCGCGCAGTGTCACGGAGCAGCCGATGGGCATCCCTTGTCTGAGCTTAAACGAGGCAATCGATTTTTTGGCGCGCGTAATGACCGGCTTCTGTCCCGTGATCAGGCTGAGCTCGTCGGCGGCGTTGTCCAGCAGCTTCGAATTCTGAATGGCTTCGCCCAAGCCAATGTTGATCACAATCTTCTCCAGCTTGGGAATGGCCATGACATTCTTGTAGCCATACTCTTTTCCCATGGCTGGGATGATCTCTTTCGCGTAACGTACCTTTAGCCGACTCATGAATCGAACCTTCCTCCCTCCACGGCCGAACTATTTATCCAGCGAGCTGTTGCAGCTCCGGCAGATGCGAACCTTCTTCCCGTCGGCCAGCACGTTGTGTCCGATGCGAGTGGCCTTTCCGCAAGCGCCGCACACGATCATGACATTGGAAACATGAATCGGGGCCTCTTTTTCAACAATGCCCCCCTTGATCTGCCGCTGAGGGTTGGGGCGCGTATGCCGCTTCAGGAAGCTGACGCCCTCGACGACGACCCGTCCCTTATCCCGCAACACGCGCAAGACCCGGCCCGTCTTGTTCAGGTCTTTTCCAGCGATGACTTTGACTTGGTCGTTCTTGCGAACCTGGATGCGAACTCTTTCCGCCACCTAAATCACCTCCGGCGCCAGCGAAACAATCTTCAGAAATCTCTTGTCTCTCAGTTCCCGAGCCACCGGACCGAAGACGCGCGTGCCCACCGGTTCATTAGCTTCAGTGATGAGAACCGCCGCGTTCTGATCGAACCGGATGTAGGATCCGTCGCGACGCCGAAACTCCTTGCGAGTCCTCACGACGACTGCCTTGACCACCTTCCCCTTCTTGATGTTTCCGTCCGGAGTTACTTCCTTGACGGCTGCCGTAATGATGTCGCCCAGTGTGGCCTTGCTTCCCGTCGACCCGCCGAGAGGCAGAATGCAAGCGATCTTGCGCGCGCCGGAATTGTCGGCAACTTCCAGCATCGTTCCCATCTGAATCATAACTTTGCTCCTGGCGCTTCTGGCCGTTGTCTTTAGCTGGCCTTGCGGATGATTTGAAGGAGACGCCACCGCTTGCGTTTGCTGAGCGGGCGGGTCTCGATGATGGAAACTGTGTCGCCGATCGAACAAGCATTCTTTTCGTCATGCGCAAGAAACTTGGACGTCTTCGTCATGATTCTGCGATACAAGCGGTGCGGCACACGCCGCTCGACCGAAACCACAACCGTCTTTGTCATCTTGTTGCTGGTGACAACTCCCACTTTGACGTTCTTGCGCCCGGCCCTCGGTGTAGACGCAACGGCCTGGGGGGTCTCTTGACTCTCCATAATTTGCTCTCGCCTCTCAAAATCCCCTCTCGGAGGGGTGAAGGCCTGAGAAGCCTTCACCGTAGCGCCGGGGTGGTTACACGTTCCCTACTCCACAACCCACCCCAGGCCTGACGGCCCTTGCCCCTCCCGAGAGGGGAATCGTCAACTTTTCATCCGTCGTGGTGGGGCACCGCAACACGGGAACTCTCTTGAAACCCGGTCGCTTCGCGACGGCCCCCCCTTTTAGGGAACTGTTTTCATCCCGTTTGGCGCCACAGCCGGCATGAGGACGCGGCGCGAGGGTCTTCTGTTTTTGTGTCTAAAGAATTACCCTTTCGCCATCTTCAATTCTCGCTGGCGGCGGATGGTCTTCATCCGGGCCACATCTTTTTTTAGCGTCCGAAGCTTGTTGAGCCCCTCTGACTGGCCTGTGGCCAGTTGGAACCGAAGGCGAAACATCTGCTCCGCCATGTCCCGTTCCCGCGTCTTCAGCTCTTCGTCGGACAGTTCTCTGATTTTTTCGGCTTTCATCTGTCTATTCCTGCGCGATTCGAGATACGAACTTTGTTTGGATGGGAAGCTTGTTCGCTGCGAGACGCATCGCTTCGCGGGCAATGTCTTCCTTGACGCCTTCCATTTCGAAAATAACCTTGCCCGGCCGAACCACTGCCACCCAGGACTCAGGCGCGCCCTTGCCCTTTCCCATGCGTGTTTCTGCGGGCTTCTTCGTCACTGGCTTGTCGGGGAACAACCGGATCCAGACTTTGCCGCCGCGCTTGATGAAGCGGGTCATGGCAATGCGGCTGGCTTCGATCTGACGATCAGAAATCCAGCCAGGCTCCAAGACCTTCAACCCGAACTGGCCAAAGGCAATCTCTGAACCGCGCCAAGCCTTCCCTTTCATGCGGCCGCGCTGCTGCTTGCGGTATTTCACTTTTTTCGGCATCAACATGGTAGATCAATCTCCAAAGGCCGTGATGCGTGAAACGTGATTGGTCGTTGCCGGCACGCATCACGCATCACGTTTCACGCATCACGTTCACAGCTTCGCGCCCAAAGCCACCTTCTTTTTCAAGGCCGGGAAAAGCTCCCCCTTGTAGATCCATACCTTCACGCCGATCATCCCATAGGTGGTGCGGGCTTCGGCAAAGCCGAAGTCGATGTCAGCACGCAGAGTGTGCAGTGGAAGCTGTCCCTGTAGATACCACTCAGTGCGCGCGATCTCAGCGCCATTGAGGCGTCCGGCGCAGTACACCTTGATGCCTTTGGCCTGGACCTTGAGCGCCGTATCCACAGCCTTGCGCATAGCGCGGCGGAAAGCGATGCGCTTTTCAAGCTGCAAGGCAATCGATTCAGCCACCAACTGTGCCTCCAGCTCAGGACGATGCACTTCGTTGATGTTGATAAAAATGTCGCGGTTCGTGCGCTTCTGGAGGTCGGCTTTCAGTTTGTCAATTTCCGATCCCTTGCGCCCGATGATGATGCCCGGGCGGGAAGTGTGGATGGTGATCCGGATCTTGTTTCCAGGCCGCTCGATCTCGATCTTGGAAACCCCGGCGTGTCCCAATTGCTTCTTCAATTCCTTCTTCAGCCTGAGATCCTCGTGGAGCAGCGAGCTGTAGTCTTTCTTGGCATACCAGCGCGAGTTCCAAGTCTTGTTGTATCCCAGACGAAAACCGAATGGATGAACTTTCTGTCCCAAGACGCCCTCCCTTACTTATCCGAAACGTGAATCGAAATATGGCTCAGGCGCCGCTGAATCCTGTAAGCTCGGCCCATCGGGGCGGGACGCACGCGCTTCATGCGCGCCCCCTCATTCACGTAGGCTTGGCTCACAAACAGACTGTCGGCGTCGGCGCCTTCCGGCTGCTGTTCCGCATTGGCGACGGCAGACTTCAGAACCTTTTCAACATCCTTGCAGGAACGCTTTTTAGTGAAGCGTAGAATCGTCAGTGCGTCGGAAACACTCTTGCCCCGGATAAGGTCCACAACCAGGCGGATTTTCTGCGCCGATCCTCGAATGTATTTAGCAGTTGCGCGTGCTTCCATGATTTCACCTGTTCAGATCGAAAATCTCTAACCGGCCTTGGGTGGTGCTGCTGGAGCTGCGGTCTTTTCGGCAGCAGCCTTGGAACTATGCCCTTTGAACACGCGTGTCGGAGAGAACTCTCCCAGCTTGTGCCCAACCATGTTCTCGGTGAGATAGACCGGAATAAATTTCTTTCCATTATGAACAGCGAGCGTGTGTCCCACCATATCAGGGGTCACCGTCGAGCGGCGAGACCACGTCTTCACTACTTTCTTCTCAAAGTGCTTGTTCATGGACTCAATGGTCTTTGCCAAACTCGCGTCCACGAAAGCGCCTTTTTTAACGGACCGTGCCATCTTGTTCTCCTCAAATCTCGCGCCGACGCCTCAGCGCCCCTCTGCTACTTCTTGCGCTTCACAATAAACCGGTCGGTACGCTTGTTGTTCCGTGTCTTGTAACCGCGGGTGGGCTGTCCCCAGGGCGTCACCGGATGGCGGCCACCGGAGGTCTTACCTTCACCGCCGCCATGCGGATGATCCACCGGATTCATCGCCACGCCGCGCACTGTGGGCCGCTTTCCAAACCAGCGGGTTCTGCCCGCCTTGCCGTAACTGACATTGGAGTGATCCAGATTACCGACCTGGCCGATGGTCGCCTGGCATTCGATATGAATCTGCCGCACCTCACCCGATGGCATCTTCACCTGCGCATACTCGCCTTCCTTGGCGACAAGCTGGGCGGCGCTTCCAGCCGACCGAGCCAACTGCGCTCCACGGCCCTTGCGCATTTCAATATTGTGGATCGTGGTGCCCAGGGGGATATTCTTCAACGGCAGCGCATTGCCAATCAGAATGTCCGCCTCCGGCCCGGAGACGATCGTAGCTCCCACCTGCAAACCGACGGGATGCACAATGTAGCGCTTCTCGCCATCTGCGTAATGCAAGAGCGCGATGCGCGCTGAACGATTCGGATCGTACTCGACCGCGGCTACTTTGGCCGGAATGCCCGTCTTGTCACGCTTGAAGTCGATAATGCGATAGAGCTTCTTGTGGCCTCCCCCGCGATGCCGTACGGTGAGCCGCCCAACGCTGTTTCGTCCGCCCGTCCGCAACTTCGTCGTGACCAAGCTCTTTTCCGGGTGATCCTTGGTAATCTCGTCAAAGGCGGTAACAGTCTTGAATCGTAGCGACGGAGTGGTTGGTCTGAACGATTTGAGGCCCATGCTATGCGTTCTCCGCGTATTCGATCATCTCTTCGCCCGGTTTCAACCGAACGTAGGCTTTTTTCCAATCGGCCTTGTATCCAGAAAAACGTCCACGCCGGCGCTGCTTGCCGTAAAAGTTCGAGGTGTTTACTGAAGCTACTTTCACCTTGAACAGCTTCTCCACAGCCTCTTTCACTGCCCGCTTGTTGGCGTGGACGTTCACCTCAAAGCAAAGCGTGCTGTTTTCTTCCTTTTGGTCGAGCCCTTTCTCGGTGATGATGGGGCGCTTGATCACTGAAAACACATTCTTCATACGCTCAGCGCCTCCTGAAGCTTCTGAATTGCCGCCTTGGAAAAGAGAATCTGTTCGTGATTCAGCAAGTCGTAGACATTCAGTTCACGGCTAAAAACTAGTTTCACCTTGGCCAGGTTGCCTGAGGCTCGATCCAGGTTGCTGTTCTCGCCAGCCTCAACAATCAGCAGCTTCCTATTGAGCTCAATCGCGTTGAGTCGCTGTCGCAGTTCCTTGCTCTTGTGGTTCTGCAGCGAGAAATCTTCAACCACCGTGATCGCATTTCCGTTGTATTTGTCGGTGAGCGCCGAGCGAAGAGCCCCGAGAATCATCTTCTTGGGAAGATGGAAGGAGTAAGAACGAGGGGTGGGGCCGTGTGCAATGCCGCCGTGGCGCCAAATGGGGTTGCGGCTGCTTCCCACGCGCGCCCGTCCAGTACCCTTCTGTCTCCACGGCTTCTTGCCGCCACCGCTGACCTGGGAGCGATTCTTGGTGGCATGAGTGCCCTGCCGCAGCCCGTCCAGATAATGCTTCACAGCAGCAAACACGAGGCTCTTGTTTACCTTGGCGGCAAACACACTCTCGTTCAACTCGATTTCTCCGACCACCTGATTGTTAAGATTCTTGACTTGCAGTTTTAGCATGATGACTTGTCAGTTGCGCGAGGTCACGAAGGCAAGACCTCATCAACTCTTCTTCCGAATCACGACGTATCCACCGTTTGCGCCTGGCACGGCGCCCCTGACGATCAGCAAATTCTTCTCGACATCTACCCTGACCACTTGGAGGTTCTTCGTCGTAACGTTGTCCTGGCCCATGTGACCCGCAGCCCGCATCCCTTTGAGAACACGGGAAGGAAATGCTGAGGCGCCGATGGATCCTGGCGCGCGGTGAAACATCGAGCCGTGTGTGGCTGCGCCGCCGCGAAAATTATGCCGCTTTATCACACCCGCGAAACCCTTGCCTTTGCTCACCCCGGAGACGTCGACTGAGTCACTCGGCGAAAACTGATCGACCAGGACCTTGGATCCAACCTGCGTCGATTCGGCAGATTCCTGCAAACGAAACTCCTTCAAAAATCTCACGGGTGAAACATTCGCCTTCTTGAAATGGCCTTGCATTCCCTTCTTGACGCGTTTGTCGGCCACAAACTGAACCAGACCCAACTGCACGGCATCGTAACCATCATGCGCTGCCGTCTTTTTCTGCACGATAACGCAAGGCCCAGCCTTGATGACCGTTGCAGGAACAGCTGTGCCGTCTTTCTCGAACAACTGCGTCATTCCGACTTTGATTCCAAGAATGCCATTGATCATGAGAACCACTCCCATCACTCCGCTATTCCATCGCTGCAACATTCCGTCTATAGCCGCCGAGGTAACGAGGCGGCTTCCGCCTCCTCCACATCGGCGGCCACCGGATTACTTGTGCTCTCTTCCGAAAGCCTTGATCTCAACGTCGACGCCCGCCGGCAGATCCAGCTTCATCAAAGCGTCGATGGTTTGCGGAGTCGGCTCCAAAATGTCCAGCAACCGCTTGTGCGTCCGAATCTCAAACTGCTCGCGCGACTTCTTGTCCACATGCGGAGAACGCAACACACAGAACTTGTTCTTGACCGTGGGCAAAGGAATCGGGCCAGCCACGCGGGCGCCGGTCCTTCGCGCGGTATCGACGATCTCAGATGCCGACTGATCGAGAACGCGATAATCGTAGGCCTTCAATCGAATGCGAATCTTTTCGTTCAACATGATATGAGTCCTGAAACTCCCTGGAGCCAAATAATCTTTCGACTGGCTCGAATCGAATGATGGGACTCAAGGAGGTTCGGTCCCAACACCCATCATTCCACTATTCCGTCGCTGCACGCATTGCATCTGTAGCTGCCGAGGTAACGAGGCGGCTTCCGCCTCCTCACGCCGGCGGCTAGCCATCGGCTCCTGTTTCTCTACGCCAGGATCTCGGTCACCGTGCCGGCGCCCACGGTCCGTCCGCCTTCCCGGATCGCAAACCGCAGCCCCTTCTCCATCGCGATCGGCGCGATCAATT
>JAKEER010000572.1 GCA_022616615.1 Acidobacteriota bacterium | reverse complement strand
GAGATTCTACGGTTGCTCTACGGCGGCAAGTACGTTGAGTACTCCTCGGCGCCGATCCTGCTGGTTGGACTGCTGCCCGTGCTAGCCAGCTTGACGATGGCGCTAGGCAATGCATTGCGCGCTTTTGAACGTCCAGACCGCCTGTTTTGGTGCTATCTAGCCTCCAGTGGTGCGGCGCTGTTGGTGGGGATTCCGCTGGCGGCGGTATACGGTCTGATCGGCGCGCTGCTGGGCGTGTTGCTGTCCTACGCCACCGGAGCTGCGGCGATGGCGGCGCATCTCGGACTAATCCAAAGGCGCGAAGGAGCAGCGCACTCATGAGGCGAATAGCAGCGCGTTCGCATAGCCGGGGAAATGGGGCTGGCGGAGTGCGCGAGTTGGGAGCGGTCGTCCTCACCTACGGAACTTTCGATCTATTCCACATAGGGCACCTTAACCTACTGAGGCGTGCCAAAGAGTTGGGCGGTCGCCTCATCGTCGGTGTTTCCACCGATGAGTTCAATCTGGTAAAAGGCAAGCGAAGCATCATGGGTTTTGCCGAGCGTTGTGAGATAGTGCGTTCCATCCGCTACGTGGATGAGGTCATTGCCGAAACATCCTGGAGCCAGAAAGTATCTGACGTGCGCAAATACGGCGTGCATAGCCTGGTGATGGGTGCGGACTGGAAAGGGAAATTCGACGACCTGGACGGCATTTGCAGGGTCGTCTATCTGCCGCGGACGGAAGGGATTTCCAGCACCAATCTGAAATTGCTTTTCAATAATCTTGGCAACTCCCATGTCCAGGAATTGAAAAAGGCGTTGGACGTTGTTTCCGAAATGCTGAAGGGTTTTCAATGAGGGTCATTCGAGATTTGGTCGAGCGGGCGCACAGAACCTGCGTGAAGTGGCCAGCACTTCAGGCCTGGGCTCGCACGCTCTACGCGTGCCTGCGCTTGATTGTCCCCACGAGTCCAAAGCTGATTGCGTTCTGCAGCCATCCTGACTGCGCGGATAACGCTTACGCGTTGTTCGAGCAGGTCATGAAGTCGCCGCGGGCAGAGGAATTTCGCCTAGTGTGGCTGGCCACGGATCCAGAGGCAGCAGAAAAAACCCTGCGACAAGATTACCCCGAACTTGATTCTCGGCTTGTAAGAGTGGTCCGCAAGAATACGCTTCGCGGCCTGTTCTGGTTTCTGCGTAGCCGATGGGTTTTCTATACCCATGGCGCGTATTGGTTCGCACGTTCTGGTGTCCATCAGACGGTTGTGAACCTTTGGCATGGAATGCCGATCAAGAAGCTCGGCACTTTTGATCAGATAGGGCTCAAGGAACTTCCTTTTTCTCATTATTCGTTGGCTACATCCGATTTTTTCGCCGATCTTGTGGCGGCCGCGTTCCCGATGTCGCGCGACCATGTGCTGGTCACCGGTCTCCCTCGCAATGAGTGGTTGTTCCAGCACGATCCTCGATATGCGTCACTCCGAGATGGGCGCTCGAGACTGATTGTGTGGTTGCCCACGTTTCGTCAGGCAGTTTTCGGTCGACACGCTCGGACAGACACTACGGCGAATACTTCTGAGCCGATAGCCGCCGAGAACTTGGTCGACCTCGACAGAAAGCTGGATGATACGGATACTCTACTAGTTATCAAGTTCCATGCCGCCGACGCCAGGAGGCTGCGGACTTGGCCGTCTTACAGGAACATCCGAATCTACACCGATCAGGCATTCCGAGAAGACAATCTGAATGTGTACAAGCTGCTGGCTTGCTCCGATGCTCTGGTCACCGACTACTCCTCGATCGCCATTGATTATCTGCTGCTCCGAAAACCAATCGGCTTTTTTACGCCCGACATTGCGGCTTACATACGAGGGTTCATGCCAGGGGTTTGGGAACGGCTCTCTGTATGTCCGCAATTGAAAACCGTGGAGGAACTGGCGGCATTTATTAAGAATCCGGCACTATGTCGACCGATGACGACCGAGATTGAGGATTTGCATCAGCAAGATCTCCGCGAGCCCTCGCGAGCCATATTGAGTGCGGTTGGCCTCGGGGCGCTTCTGCCCGCCCGTGAGAGCACACGGGCCGCTCTGGTCGAGCATTCTGCCCGGGACCGGAGCGTAGTTCCTCGGAAGCGTGCGGGCAGCGAACAGGTCACCACTGAGGGTGTTGGATGAGAGCCAGACAAACTCGCGACGGCAGGTTACCTCTGTTTCTCGTCGCGCCTGGGGCCACGCTGCTTGCGTTTTCTCTTGGGGCCTGTGTCCTGCTAAGTTCCGGCGAGAATTTCATACTTATTTTCACGTCACCGGAAACCGCAAGCCGGCAGGGATACACAACCGACGGTACCTACCACTACACGAGCGATAACACCGTCATCTACAAGCGCATGGATGACGAGCAATGGAGCATCGTTGCCGAGAACAGGACGCCATTTGCTGGCCTCTCCGGCCGCCCCAACCACCTAGGCGATCTCGACTATCACGATGACAAGCTTTACGTCCCTGCGGAAGAATTCCTGCCTCCGTGCGGCTTCAAGAATCAGCAGATCGCGGTCTATGATGCCGGCAATTTGTCCTTGCTTGCCTCTGTGGACGTCTCGGCTCAGGGGATGGAGATCTCTGGTGTGGCGGTGGTTCCGGAGCAGAACCTGCTCCATGTGGCATCATTTTGCGACGGCAGCAAACTATGGAGGTACGACCTCTCGAGCTTGAACTTCGAGGGCACATTGAACCTGAGCAGAAGGATCCCACATCTTCAAGGCCTCACTTGGGATGGGAGGAGATTCTACGCCTCTTCCAGCGACAACGGCAGCATTTACGCGATTGAGCCTGATGGCAGGGTACGTGGCCCCGTTTTGGTCAGGGACGGATGCGAAGCTGAAGGTCTTAAATGGCACAATGGCACTCTGCGCTGGTCGGTTAACCAGTCCCGTCCCGGAAGCAGTTGCCAGAGTGGCGTGGAGAATTTCGTACACTTCTACCGCCCGTTATTGACGCAACCCAAGTAGCCTTTGGACATGGCATTCAAAGGCGAGAGCGTGGAAGGCCAGTGCAGAGTTCGGTGGGACCTAGGCGGATGCTTCTCCTCTTTCGAGCTGCCCGGCTACGCTTCGGGTTTTAGAACATGAGTGATCCAAGACCAAGCGGGATAGCACGGCCGCTACCCTACCTGAAGGCAGACGCCGTGCAATGGCATCGCCTGGCACAGCATCTCTTGAGCTTCGCGCTACTCGCCAGCGGGCTGGTTGACCTTCCACGCCGGCTCGACTTTGGAGGCTTGTCGACGTTGGCGGTGCTGACCGTCCTTTACAACGTCGGAGCGTTTGGACTTTACTTCGTGCTGATCGGCTCTCGCCTGGCACTGCCTGCCGGCGCCCGCGCATTTCTGTTTTTTCTTGTATGGGCCACAGTTTCCCTCGTGTGGTCGCCAGCGCGCTTTGAAGGTGCCCAGAACTTGTTGGTCTACTCAGGTTTCCTTGGTTTCCTTCTGCTTGCCAGAGATTTGACGGCGCGCTGGCCCCACACGCTCAGATTGGTGTCCTCCAATATGTCAGGGGCCGTATGGTTTGCGACGGCGCTTTATGCTGTCTCGCTCGTTGTTGGCGGACCAGGTGCGAACTGGCCCCTGGGCGCACGGGGATTCGCACTGTTTGCCCTTCTTGGTGTGTCGTGGATTCTTGCCGGGTGGCTCGATGGAAGTGGGCGGGGCCCGTGGCCTTTGCTTCTGTTCGTCGCCATGATAGCTCTCAGCCTCTCGCGGACCGCCTTTGTTACGGCGGTGTTGTTGATCCCCATAGCGTTCGTTGCAGTGCGACAAAAGATTTCGGTACCGCGGTTACTGGTTACCTGCATGGTGTCCGCCTCGATTCTCTATGCAGCGATCGTATTGGTCCCGCCCATCGCAGAACGTTTTGTGATCCCAGAGCCAGAGGGGCCTGCCAGCGAACAGGATATCAGAGCCTTTATGACCGGACGCTACGCCATGTGGTCTTTGACGTGGGACTCCTTTCTGGACAGGCCATGGACAGGACACGGGGCTGGCTCCGCAGGCGCAGAACTTGCCTATCTGCTGGAAATAGCCCATCCACACAACGACTATCTGCGCGTACTCCATGATTATGGCGTTCTAGGTTTTGCTGTGTTTGTGCTCGCGGTCATCTTGTTAGGCTGGCGGCTGTTCCGTGGCTTGCGAAAACGGCCGACACAGCCCCCGCGTGTGCGCCGCATTCGGAGTGCAGCGTTCCTTGGGATTATTGCGACCTTGCTGTCCATGCTCACGGACAACACCGCGGTGTATGTCTATCATATGGTGCCACTCGGTATTTTGGTCGGGGTCGCTCTTGGGTCCGAAGCCACGAGACCGCCAAAGAGACGCGGAAACGTTCGAACAGTAATGATGAGACGGGGAAACGACGTCTAGACCGTGAGCGTCGCAGTAAAACGCGCAACCGAGTCCCTGAGTAGAACCAGGATGGCGTTGCTCACCAACTTTATTCCGCCCTACCGAGAGCCGGTCATCCGGTGGCTGCTGTCGGATCTGGGCCATCTTACGGTATTTGTATCGACGCCAATGGAGCTTGACCGGTCTTGGGGACCACAAGATGTAGAGTTGCCGGTCTCCTTGCAGAGGACTATCACCATCCGTCGTCCGTGGCGACATCCTCATGGCTTCACCCAGCACGTGTACGTTCACCTGCCTTATGACACGGTCTGGCGCCTGTTAAGATTCCGTCCCAATGTTATTGTGTCGGCCGAGTTGGGCCTTCGCACGGCGCAGGCCGTGACTTATAGGAAGTTGCGCCCGACATGCAGACTCGTGCTTTGGGCGACCCTTTCCGAACACACGGAAGACGGCAGAGGAAAACTGCGGAACGAGCTGCGCAGATGGCTCCTGCCACAAGCAGACGCTGTACTCGTCAACGGAGAAAGCGGCGCGCGATATGTCCGACGGTACGGGGTTAGAGAAGAATGTATTTTCCGCGTCCCCCAGGCGGTGGATGTCTCGAAGTTCGCCTGCGAGAAATCCGCAAAGGAAAGGGCGGGACCTCTGCGACTTCTCTGTGTCGGGCAGTTGATCGAAAGAAAGGGATTGGTTCCTTGGTTCCGCACCTTGAAGCAGTGGCTGGAGCGAAATCGGCGGGCGCGCCTGGAATGTTGGCTGGTGGGGGATGGTCCCCTGCGAGGCGAACTCGAACGCTTCCCCTTCCCGCCCAACCTCACTACTCGGTTTCCCGGGAATGTCCCTTACTCAGAATTGCCACAATACTACACTCAGAGTGACGTTCTGGCGTTTCCCACATTAGCCGACGAATGGGGACTAGTCGTAAACGAAGCGCTGGCATCAGGTGTTCCGGTCCTCGGAAGTCTCTATAGCCAGGCTGTCGAGGAGCTTGTTAGAGATGGCCATAACGGGTGGACTTTTCGTCCCGACAATCCTGAAGAGATGTTTGTGGCGCTGGATCGTGCGTTGAATACACCGACTGACCACCTGAACGAGATGCGCGTTGCAGCGCGCAGAAGTGTGGAGCATCTGACTCCAAAATACATGGCCGGTCGAATCTTGGAGGCGGTTAGGTTCGTGTGCCGCTCATAGTCCACAACCGTTATCAGCAGAGGGGCGGGGAAGACGAAGTCTTCCGGGCCGAGGTGGAGTTGTTGCGTGCAGGGGGGCATCGAGTGGTGGAGTATGTGCGCAGCAACGAAGAGATTGCGTCGAACGGGTTTGTCTCGCGGGCGCGACTGGCGGCAGGGACAATCTGGGCGCGGGATAGCTACCGGGAGCTGCACGAGCTGATTGCCCGGGAGAAGCCGGACGTGGCTCACTTTCACAACACGCTTCCGCTGATCTCGCCAGCAGCCTACTACGCGTGCCACGATGCGGGCGTTCCCGTGGTACAGACACTGCACAACTATCGGCTTTTCTGTCCGGCGGCGACATTCTTTCGCCGCGCGCACGTTTGCGAAGAGTGCGTCGAGCACAGCCTGCTGCGGGGCGTGGGCTACGGCTGCTACCGCGGCTCGCGCGCGGCGACCGCAGCCGTTGCTACGATGCTCAAGGTCCACCGTGTTCTCGGCACATGGCGGGGTAAAGTGGACGTCTATATCGCACTTAGCGAATTTGCCCGCCAGAAGTTCATGGAATCCGGGCTCCCGGGGGAGAAGATCGTCATCAAGCCGAACTTCGTCCACCCGGATCCCGGGCTGCGGGAGGGGGCAGGGGAATATGCGCTGTTCGTGGGCAGGCTCTCGGAGGAGAAGGGATTGCGCACGCTGCTAACGGCTTGGAAGCGGCTGGGCACGCGCATTCCGCTCCGCATTGTGGGCGACGGGCCGCTTCGCACTGAAGTGGAAGGTGCCGGCACCGACCTTGACAGCGTGCATACCCTTGGCCGGCTGCCACGCGAGCAGACCATCATGGCGATGAAAGGCGCGCGCTTCCTCGTTTTCCCCAGCGAGTGCTTTGAAAACTTTCCGGTGGTGATCGCGGAGGCGTTTGCCTGCGGAGTGCCCTTGATTGCTTCGCGCCTTGGTGCCATGGTAGAGATTGTCGCTGACGGCCGCACGGGCCTGCACTTCACTCCCGGCGACGCGGACGACCTGGCCGCCGAGGTGGAATGGGCATGGTCGCATTCGCGCGAGATGGGAGCGATGGGGCGCAACGCCCGTCTCGAATACGAATCTAAGTACACCGCGGATAGGAACTATGAGCAGCTACTGGCGATCTATCAGAAGGCCGCAGGCGCAGGACGGCTTCCCGTCCGAGGGTACAGAACTTGAAAGCGTCGGGCAATCAGAACAATCAACCCCGCAAGTTGCACTTGGGTTGTTTCGATCAAGTATACGAGGGCTGGTTGAACGCCGATATTACGCCACATTTGTTTGTTGCGCGGGTGCCTGGGTTGGCCCTGTTGCTTCGTCAAGCGAATTTGCTGTCGCAGCAACGATACGAACAGCATCGGCGAGGCATTTTCCGAAAAATTCGCTACCTTAACGCAGCCCGCCCATTTCCTTTACCTGCTGAGGGCTTCGATTTTGTTTATTGTGCGCACATGCTGGAACACCTCGAGTTAGCCGATGCTGCATTCTGCATGCGTCAAGTTCACCGCGTCCTACGAAAAGGAGGTATCTTTCGTATTGCCGTTCCAGATCTAGATGAATTGATTCGCCGCTATGACTCCTCAAACCCGGATGAGTTTCTGTCGGAGTTTTTCGAAGCAGACCAAAAACTCAATAAGAATCGACACCACTGGCACTACAATGAGATTTCGCTTCGTCGACAGCTGGAGTCCGCTGGATTCACTTCGGCTCGTCGGCGTCGCTTTCGAGAGGGCGAATGCGTGGATCTTTCCGTGGTTGAGAATCGTCCGGATTCCCTTTTTATGGAGGCGAGGCGATAGAGATGCTGAACTCGACTTCGGCGCCATCAGCGGCCCATGCTAATCCCATTCCTCGCGAACATGATTTTCGGGCTCTTGGGATCCGGATTGATGCGGTGCAGGTTCTGGATGTCGTAGAGCAGGCCGCGCAATGGATTGCGCCTCGCGACCGGTGCCACTATGTCGCGGTTACTGGGATGCACGGAGTGATGGAGGCGCAGAAGGATGCGGAGTTTCGCGCGATACTGAATGCGGCGGACTTGGTGGTGCCGGACGGGATGCCGCTGGTGTGGCTGGGGCGGCTGCG
>JAKEER010000571.1 GCA_022616615.1 Acidobacteriota bacterium | reverse complement strand
GGTTTCGCGTCAGCGAAAGCGAGCGGCGGATGGCAATCCGCGACCCGTTCGGTCTTGCCGCGGAGCGAGCAACGCTCGCGGAGCGGTGAGACCGAACGCTCAGCATCAGCGGCGGCGCGTAGCAGCCGTCCGCTGCATGCTGTTGTTAGCCGCCATTCCACCGCCTACTGATCGCCATCAAAAAGCGACCTTTGGCGCAGGGGCGTAGTGTCACGCCCGACTGCACCGCCACCATCGGGCGACTCAGGAGGGTTTCCCAGCTTCTCCAGAAGTTGCACAAGGAAGGGCGCCTGGCCCTTGAGGATCTTGCGTTTCGCAGCTTCAATCGACAGCCAAGCTGCTCGGTCTACCTCAGGGAACTCCTGTTGTCGCCCGGACTTCGGAGGCCACTCCATAGAGAAGGTGTTACTCTTCAGAGCAGCGGGATCGAAATCTCCTTTCATGGCCCAGGCGTAAACGACCTTGCCGCTGGGCTGGCGCAACGGTTCCAGCGGAATGAGATCCCCACTGGGCGCGACACCGGTCTCCTCCTCAAATTCACGCTTAGCCGCCACCAACGGGTCTTCGTCCTCGTCGAACTCGCCTTTCGGAATCGACCAAGCACCTTCGTCCTTCTTGGCCCAGAACGGGCCACCCGGATGCACCAGTAGCACCTCAAGGTATGCGGAGACATCCCGGAATAGGAGTAGCCCTGCACTCTTCTTAGACATAGCTGTAACCTCTCAACTCGTTGCTGACGACTCTTGCTCTTCTTGCGCCAAGTTCTCATCGACTACCGAGTGCCCGTCGCGCAGAAGTGTTTCGTAAGACTCACAAAGCACGTCATAGAGACCGCTCGAACCACGGCCACGCGCCACTTCGAATGCAAGGCTTTTCTGTAGGCCAGCCTTGTATGGCTTCGTCTCGATCTGAATCCTTCCATTCTGGTGCTCGTGATCGAGGAGGATGGCACTCCCGAACGGTAGGACAGGATGGACGCGAACATCGAGCCGAACTTGAGCCGCCGTTGGCAAAGAGCCCTTGAATCTGATCAGATTCCGTATGCTTTGACGAATGGCCCTCGCAAGCTCATCGGGCTCGCTGTTCAACACCGGTGCCACGACAGACATGAGATCTGCTCGGCGTGGATCGAGCAGGGAGAGCGTTGCCGAGAACTGTCCCTTTTTCTCGCGCAGCTTACGCTCCATGGCCTTGCAAAGGTCATTGAATGGCAGTCCAGTCATCAGGTTGATACTCACCATAACGAGTGTGCGTTCAGCGGTCGAGACATAGCGGTCAATGGTCGCCGCATCGTGACGGAGGCGAGCATAGTAGTCACGCGAGGGATAGAACGCGGTGATGCCCGCCTCCGTGAGCCCAACAGGCACGGATGCCGCTGCATGCATCTCGCGATCTCTAATGAAGTCACGGTTGAGCTCTTCGACTTCCGCCATCAGATCGGGTGGGAAAAGATCGACCGCAATGCCTGCGCGGCGCAGGCGCAGCACCCCCCGCCCGGTGATGCGCTGGTCCGGATCAAGCGCGCCAATAACGACCCGGCCGACGCGGCGCTCAATGAGTCGCTCTGCGCAAGGGACTTTGGGGTGGTTTCTCGTCGTACAGGGCTCAAGCGTCGTGTACACCGTGCAACCAGCAACCTTGTCCGACTTCAACTTTTTCTCCAGGGCACCGAATTCGGCATGATCTCCGGTTGCTCGGTCACCGCGACAGGCAGAGGCAAGAACTTCGCCGTCGCGCACCACCACGACACCGACGTAAGGGTGCGGCTTGTCATCCTCGGGAAGGGACCGCCTCGCCTCACGAATTGCCAGGCGCATGTGTTCGAGTTCGCTCTCCTTGGTCATTTCAGCATCTCTCACCTACGAGTACGGTTGGCGGCTAACGCCGAACTAAGCCGCGCCCACTGCGGGCGCCCGGGGAAAACCGCGCCGCTCTTGGGCGTCGGCTTGAGTGCCGTGTTAGACCACCGAGGCACGATAAACCAATGGTGCCTGCACCAACCACCCAACCCAAGCGCTTGGATTTAGCCGCCGCGGGTGCAAAGGCCAATGGCCCAGTGCCGAACGAAGCTGCCCTCGTTTTCAACGGCGTCGGTCGGAGAACCATGCGCGGCCTCCGGCCTTCGAATAAGACTTCTGCCCATCAGTGAACCGCAGACTTTCCGATGACTGCCCTGGCCGCGCCCATTCGTGTCCCACGAGGACTGAAGAAGCCAACCGGCGACTCCGCCACAAGACGGCGTTTCGGCGTTTGAGAGTGCGATTGCCTTCATGTCGTTACCAGCCCTTGATTCCAATTCCAACCGCAGGGTCTAACGAAAAGGTGAGCGGCGCCGCTGCCGGCACCTGAAAAAAGCCGCCGCGTTTTCCGGCGTCCGCTCGACCGGCTGGTTAGCCTTCGCTCTAGGTCTCTGCCTTCCCCCAGCGGTAGAGGTCCTTTAAGCAGGCGATTCCCAGCGCCTCACAGAACCTGAGCTGGTACTTTGGCTGCACAAAATTCGATAACCTCGACGTCTTCCGCCCCCAATGGCTCATTGAGCTCGCCTGCGTGCAGCGCCTTAAAGTTCTCATTGTCCATCGCCAAGACCAAGACGCCGACGCCAAACAGCTCGGAATAGTAACGCATGTCCTGCGGAATCTTAGAAACCGTTTCTTCAGGGTGAGCGAAGGCGAAGTATGCCCGGTTGGCAAATCGGCGGTGAGAGACAGCCTCGAATATCCATTGCTCCCATCCGTCTAGTGAGACTTTTGCCTCAACCGTGACAAGTTCTATCGAGAGACCGTTGAAGGCATCAATCGCGCTGATCCCCGCGACGTCCGGGTTTCCCCATTTGCCAAGTGACCGGCCTGAAGAAACATCGGCAGCCTGATAATCTTGGGCGATTAGCCAGCTCTCCAGAACGGGATACAGCAACGGCTCTTTGAGCCTTCTTCGGACGGAGATGTCCTGAGCATCCACCGGCACTTCAGCGCCACCGACCCCTTCCTCTAAACCTGATTCCTCATCAGCCGCAGGTTCGAGTCTTGCCCCTTCCGCTACCTCAGCGAGATAGTATCCTTGGCGACGGCCTAGGCAATTGATAGCGGAATCCGCATCTTTGACGGTGTTGGACAGGTACTGATAGAAGGTGTTCTTGGCAAAGTCATCGGAAAAGTCGTCTGAAAAGTTCTCTTTGACCAGTGCGAACAGCTCTGCACTTGAAAGCGTATCCCCATGATTAAGATTCCCCTTAACCTTTAATATGTACTCGCAAGCCGTACGTACCTTTTCGTATGTTGATTTGTTATCTAGGTTCGGCTTTTCCACTGAACCATCCTGCTTGTTAAGAGGGCTAACGTAAAGTTGAGGGGCGCGCCGCTTTTGGCGCGTCCCTCTCGAACGCCATGTTAGCCGCTTCGCTATGCAATGTCGGCCCCGCTTGCGAAGCGTTTGATGAACTCAACTCCGGCGTCGGTGACCCAGTATGTGAAAGTCATGGGAAAATTCTTAGAGAAGCCATTGCTACCACTCACGTGAAATC